>NZ_LSJS01000297.1 GCF_001557325.1 Erythrobacter donghaensis | reverse complement strand
GGAACAGCACCGAGGACGTGCCCGCGGAGGCGGGCACGCTACATCGAACGCGCGATCACCATCTTCATGACCTCGTTCGAGCCGCCGAAGATGCGGGTGATGCGGCTGTCGCGGTACATGCGGGCGATCGGGTAGTCGTTGATAAACCCGGCCCCGCCGTGGAACTGCAGGCACTTGTCGACGACTTCGCCCTGCAATTCGGTCACCCAGTACTTCGCCATGCAGGCCGTCGCCACATCGAGCTCGCCCTTCAGGTGCCGCGCGATGCAGTCGTTGACGAAGACGCGCGCGGCGGTGCTGCGGGCCTTGAGGTCGGCCATCACGAACTGCGTGTTCTGGAAATCCCAGATCGTCTGGCCGAAGGCCTTGCGGTTCTTGACGTAGTCCATCGTGGTCTCGAGCGCCTTCTCGATCCCGTTGATCGCGCCGACCGCGATGATCAGGCGTTCCTGCGGCAGCTCGCCCATCAGCTGGTAGAAGCCCTTGCCCTCGACCCCGCCGAGCACGTTTTCGGCCGGCACGAAGACATTGTCGAAGAACAGCTCCGAGGTGTCGGCCGCGTCCATCCCGATCTTGTCGAGCTTGCGCCCGCGCTGGAAGCCTTCGGCACCCTCGGTCTCGAGCAGCATCAGCGAGATGCCCTTGGCGCGCTCGTTCGGATCGGTCTTGGCGACGACGATGATGAAGTCGGCGATCTGGCCGCTCGAGATATAGGTCTTCGAGCCGCTGATGCGGTAGCCGTTGCCGTCCTTGACCGCGGTGGTGGTGATCGACTGGAGGTCGGAGCCCACGCCCGGCTCGGTCATGGCGATCGCGCTGACGAGATCGCCGCTGACGAGGCGGGGCAGATATTTCTGCTTCTGCTCCTCGGTCCCGTGGCGCACCAGATAGGGCAGGATCACGGTGTTGTGGAGCGAGGCGGCGAAACCGTCCACGCCGTGCTTGGCCTGCTGGTCGATCACGACGAGGTCATGGCGGAAGTCTCCGCCATGGCCGCCGTACTCGCTCGGCACCGAGACGCCGAGCAGGCCCGCCGCGCCCGCCTCGCGCCAGAATTCGCGCTCCACCTGGCCATCCTCGCGCCATTTCTCGACACGCTTCTGGGGGGCGTGCTGCTGGTAGAACTTGCCGACCGCGTCGGCGAAAATGGCGATTTCCTCGTCTTCCATGAAGGCGGGCTGAGGCACGTTGAGAACCGACATTGTCTTACTTCCCCGTCCAGTTGGGCTTGCGCTTTTCGGCAAAGGCGGCGGCGCCTTCGCGGGCGTCGTGGCTGACGAAGACGGGGCCGATCAGCTGGCCCTGCTTCGCGTAGCGCTCCTCCATCGCCCAGCCGCGCGATTCCTTCATCACCTGCTTCGAGACGCGCACGGCCAGCGGCCCGTTGGCGGCGATCCGGCCTGCGAGCGCCTTGGCCGCATCGAGCGCGCTGCCCTCGGTCACTTCGTTGATCAGGCCGAGCTGGAAGGCGCGGGGCGCGTCGATGAAATCGCCGGTCAGCGCCAGCTCCATCGCGATCCGCTCGGGGATCTGGTCGGGGAGCATCATCACGCCGCCCGCTGCCGCCACCAGACCGCGCTTCACTTCGGGAATGCCGAACTTGGCGTTCGCGTTGGCGACCACGAGGTCGCAGGCGATCATCAGCTCGAGGCCGCCCGCCAGCGCATAGCCCTCCACCGCGGCGATCAGCGGCTTCTTGGGCGGGGCCTGCACCACGCCGCCGAAGCCACGGCCTTCCACCGTAGGAGATTCGCCGCGCAGGAAGCCCTTCAGATCCATCCCCGAGCAGAAGGTGCCGCCCGCGCCGGTGAGGATGCCCACCCTGAGGTCGTCCTCGGCATCGAGCCGGTCCATCGCCGCCGCGATCCCTTCGGCCGCGGCCTTGCTCATGGCGTTCTTCGCCTCGGGGCGGTTGATGGTGACGATGAGGACGCCGTCCTCGACCGCGGTCAGCACTTCGGGTGCGGTGGTCTCGCTCACTCGAATCTCTCCCTATCGAAAATGTGATTGCGTTTCGAAACGCAATTCTTGTGCGAGTGGTGCAGTGGGTTTACGGACGCGTCAACCGCAATTTCGCTAGAAACGGAGAGGATCACCATGGCCGAAGCCTACATCATCGACGCCGTCCGCACCCCGCGCGGGATCGGCAAGCAGGGCAAGGGCGCGCTCGCCGCGTGCCACCCGCAGCACTTGGCCGCGACCGTGCTGAAGGCGATCAAGGACCGCAACGATCTCGACACTACAACGGTCGGTGACGTGATCTGGTCGGTGAGCACGCAGGACGGGATGCAGGCGGGCGACATGGGGCGCATGGCCGCGCTCGACGCGGGCTACGACATCACCTCCAGCGGCACCACGCTCGACCGCTTCTGTGGCGGCGGGATCACCAGCGTCGCGCTCGCCGCCGCGCAGGTGATGAGCGGGATGGAGGATTGCGTCGTCGCCGGGGGCACCGAGATGATGAGCCTCACCGCCGCGATGAGCCAGGAGAAGATGCGCGCCGGGATCAAGCCGCCGATGATGGGCAGCTACAACGAGCGCTTGCAGGCGGTGCACCCGCAGTCGCACCAGGGCATCTGCGGCGATGCCATCGCGTCGATGGAGGGCTTCACCCGCGAGGAACTCGACGAAGTCGGCTACCGTTCGCAGCAGCGCGCAGCTGAGGCGATCAGCGAGGGGCGTTTCGCCAAGTCGGTGGTGCCGGTGGTGGCCGATGACGGCACGGTCATCCTCGACCGCGAGGAATACCCGCGCCCGCAGACCACCATGGAAGACCTCGCCAAGCTGGAACCGGCCTTCCCCAAGATCGCCGACGTTCCGCTCGACGAGGCAGGCACGACCTTCCGCAAGCTCATCAACCAGAAGTATCCCGACCTCGAGATCCAGCACTTCCACCATGCGGGCAATTCGTCGGGCGTGGTGGACGGCGCTGCGGCGGTGCTGATCACCTCGAAGGACTATGCGCAGAAGCACGGGTTGAAGCCCCGCGCCCGCATCGTCGCCACCGCCAACATGGGCGATGATCCGACGCTGATGCTCAACGCTCCGGTCCCGGCGGCGAAGAAGGTGCTGGCCAAGGCCGGGCTGACCACCGACGACATCGACCTTTTCGAAATCAATGAGGCCTTCGCGGTGGTCGCCGCCAAGTTCGTTCGCGATCTCGCGCTCGATTGGGACAAGGTCAACGTCAACGGCGGCTCGATCGCCTTGGGCCACCCGATCGGCGCGACCGGCTCGATCCTGATCGGCACCATCGTCGACGAACTCGAACGTCGCGGCGGTCGCTATGGCCTCGTGACGATGTGCGCGGCGGGCGGCATGGCCCCGGCGATCATCGTCGAGCGGGTCGAAGACTTTGTCGACTGACGTCGCTGACAACACCCCCGTCATCATCGGCGTGGGGCAGTATTCGGAGAGGGTCGGCGAGCCCGGCTACGAGGCCCTCTCCTACATGGACCTCGCCGGGCGGGCGCTGGCGGCGGCGATTGCGGACAGCGGCGCGCAGGGTGACGTCGCGGGCGCGATCGACACCCTCGCCGCGATCCGCGCCTTCGAGATGTCGCGGCCCGACCGCAAGCCCCCGTTCGGCGCGGCAAGCAACGTGCCCCGCGCGATTGCCAAGCGCGTCGGCGCGAACCCGGCGCGGGCGATCCTCACCACCACCGGCGGGCAGACCAACCAGCAGCTGGTGGGCGAATTCGCCTCGGCCATCGCAGGCGGCACCAGCCAATGCGCGGTGATCGTCGGCTCCGAGGCGATCTCGACCGTGCTGGCGCTCACCGCCAAGGGCGAGATCCCCGACTGGTCGGAAGAGGTGCCGGGCGATTTCGAAGATCAGGGTTTTGGCGTCGAGGAGCTGATGGAGCCCGTCCTCTTCGCCCACGGCGCGAGCGGAGCGATCCCGCTCTATGCGCTGGCGGAGAATGCGCGGCGGGCTAAGCTGGGCATGGGGCTGGAGGAATACCGGCTCGAAATCGGAAAGCTGTTCGCGCCTTTCACCAAGGTGGCGGCGGCGAACCCGCACTCCGCCGCGCCGGTCGAGCGCACGGCAGAAGACCTCGCCACCGTCACCGACCGCAACCGCATCGTCGCCGAGCCCTATCCGCGCATGACGGTCGCCCGCGACCAGGTGAACCAGGCGGCCGCGATCATCGTCGCGAGCGCGGGGCTGGCGCGCGAATTGGGCGTTCGGCAAGACAAGTGGGTCCACATCCACGCCGTCACCGCCGCGACCGAACTGAAGCTCTCGCAGCGGCCCGACCTCGCGGGCAACCCGGCCTCGCTCGCCAGCGTTGACGCGGCGCTGGCGCGGGCGGGCAAGGGGATCGGCGACATCGCCTATCTCGACTTCTACTCCTGCTTCGCGATCCCGGTGTTCAACCAGTGCGATCATTTCGGGCTATCGGTGGACGACCCGCGCGGATTGACCCTCACCGGCGGGCTCCCGTTCTTCGGCGGCGCGGGGAACAACTACTCGGCCCACGCCATCGCCGAGGCGGTGCAGCGGGTGCGCGCCGACCGCGGCAGCTTCGCGCTGGTCGGCGCGAACGGCGGGTGGATGAGCAAGTATGCGACCGGAATCTATTCGGCCGAGCCCGCCGACTGGTCCGCGAACGACCGCTTCACAGTGCTACCCAAGGCGAAAGACAAGGTGCCGCTTGCGTTCGGCCCGGTCGAGAGCGCGGTGGTCGAGACCTACACCATCAACCGCGGCCCCAAGGGGGCGGAGGCGATCTTCATCGGCCGCTCGGACGTTGGCGAGCGGGTGGTGGGCAATGCCGATCTCTTGCATGCGGCGACCGCGGAGGCCTTCGAGAGCGGTGCGCCCTTCGGCAAGCGCCTCTCGCTTTCGCAGGACGGACGCGGGCGGACGCTGGGGCGGTTGGCCTGACCTTGCGCGAATCGGCCTTTTGCGGTAGATGGTTTCAATTGTAACTATCTCGCCACCGGAGGGGATCACCGATGAACGCGCCGACCACCACGCAAGGGGGGCAAGACCTCTTCGACAACCCCGCCGGCCTCGACGGGTTCGAATTCGTCGAGTTCTGCGCGCCGGAAAAGGGCGTGCTCGAGCCGGTGTTCGAGGCGATGGGCTTCACCCGCGTCGCCCGGCACCGCTCGAAGGACGTGCACCTGTGGCGGCAGGGCGGCATCAACCTCATCGCCAATTACGAGCCGCGCTCGGCCGCGTGGTATTTCGCGCGCGAGCATGGCCCCTCGGCCTGCGGCATGGCCTTCCGCGTGCGCGATGCCGCCAAGGCCTATGACCACCTCATCGCCAAGGGCGCCGAGCCCGTCGCGGTCCAGACCGGCGTGATGGAACTGCGCATCCCCGCGATCCGCGGCATCGGCGGGGCGATCCTCTATCTGGTCGACCGCTACGAGGGCGCGGCAGGCGGCAACGGCCTCACCATCTACGACATCGATTTCGAGTACCTCCCCGGCGTCGAGCGCCGCCCCGAGGGTGCGGGCTTCCACACCATCGATCACCTCACCCACAACGTCTATGGCGGGCGGATGAAGTACTGGGCCGACTATTACGAGACCCTGTTCAACTTCCGCGAGATCCGCTTCTTCGACATCAAGGGCGAATATACCGGCCTCACCAGCAAGGCCCTGACCGCGCCGGACGGCAAGATCCGCATCCCGCTCAACGAGGAAGGCGAAGGCGGGAAGGGCCAGATCGAGGAGTTCCTGCGCGCCTTCAACGGCGAGGGCATCCAGCACATCGCGCTGATCTGCGACGATCTCGTCGCCTGCTGGGACCGCCTGCAAAAGCTCGGCGTCCCCTTCATGACCGCGCCGCCTGCGACCTATTACGAGATGCTCGCCGAACGCCTCCCCGGCCATGGCGAGGATGTCGATGCGCTCAAGATGCGCGGCATCCTGCTTGATGGCACCACCGAGGGCGGCTCGCCCCGCCTCCTCCTCCAGATCTTCGCGCAGGCGCAGGTCGGGCCGGTGTTCTTCGAATTCATCCAGCGCAAGGGCGACGAAGGCTTCGGCGAGGGCAACTTCAAGGCCCTGTTCGAAAGCATGGAGCGCGATCAGATCATCCGCGGGGTGCTGAACGTCGAGGAGCCCGCCGAATGACCCACCCCGTGAACCTCGCCGGGATCCATCACGCCGCCTATCGCTGCAAGGACGCCAAGGAGACGGTGGAGTGGTACGCCCGCGTGCTCGGCATGACCTACACCACCGCCTTTGCCGAGGATCACGTGCCCTCGACCGGCGAGTATGATCCCTACATGCACATCTTCCTCGATGCGGGGAACGGCAACATCCTCGCCTTCTTCGAGCTGCCGAACCAGCCGGAGATGGGCAAGGACCCGAACACCCCCGCATGGGTGCAGCATCTGGCGCTGAAGGTGCCTTCGGAGGAGGCGCTGCTGGCGGCCAAGGCGCATATCGTTGGCTTGGGGATCGACGTGCTCGGGCCCACGCATCATGGCATCTTCAAGTCGATCTACTTCTTCGATCCCAACGGGCACCGGGTGGAACTTGCCGCCGATATCGGCACCGAGGAGCAATATGCCGAACTCGCCCGCGTCGCTCCGGTGATGCTGGAGGAGTGGTCGCAGACCAAGACCGCCCCGCGCCACGCCGACTGGCTCCACGAAATCGCCCGCGCGGAACACGCGGGGAAGGCGTGAGCTTTAACATTTGATCTGACGCAAAGCGCAGCGCTGCCATCTCCCCCACCTTGGGCCATCCTGAAGGGGGAATCGGCCCATGCGCATTCTGTTCGTCCATCCCAACTATCGCTCGGGCGGGGCCGAGATTGCCGGGACTTGGCCGCCCGCCTGGGTTGCCTACCTGACGGGGCCGCTGAAGCGCGCAGGTTTCGATGACATCACCTTCATCGACGCGATGACCGAGGGCCTGTCGGACGACGAGCTGCGCCAGCGCATGACCGCGCTCCAGCCCGATGTGGTCGGCACCACCGCGATCACCCCCTCGATCTATGCCGCCGAGCGCGTGCTGGAGATCGCCGCGCTCCACGTGCCGCAGGCGGTGCGCGTCCTCGGCGGCATCCATGCGACCTTCATGTACCAGCAGGTGCTCGCCGAAGCCCCCCATATCGACGTGATCGTGCGGGGCGAGGGCGAGGAGATCGCGGTCGAGCTGTTCACCGCGATCGAGCAAGGCCGCTGGCCCAAAGACGCGCGCGCCATCAAGGGCCTCGCCTTCCGCGAAGGCGATCAGGTGGTCGCCACCGAAGCGGCAGACACCATCAAGGACATGGCTTCGATCAAGCCCGATTGGGACGTTCTCGACTGGAACCAGTACACCTACATCCCCTTGGGCACCCGCGTCGCCATCCCCAATCTGGCGCGCGGCTGCCCCTTCACCTGCTCGTTCTGCTCGCAGTGGAAGTTCTGGCGCGACTACCGGGTGCGCGATCCCAAGGACGTTGTCGACGAGATCGAGGAGCTCCACGAGAAGCACGGCGTCGGCTTCTTCATCCTTGCGGACGAGGAGCCGACCATCAACCGCAAGGCCTTCATCCGCTTCTGTCAGGAGCTGATCGATCGCGGGCTGCCGGATAAAGTGAAGTGGGGGATCAACACCCGCGTCACCGATATCTACCGCGACAAGGAACTGCTGCCCTTCTACCGCAAGGCTGGCCTCGTGCACGTCAGCCTCGGCACCGAGGCAGCGGCGCAGATGAAGCTCGACCGGTTCAACAAGGAAACCAGGGTCGAGGAGAACAAGCAGGCGATCAAGCTGCTGCGCGATGCGGATATCTTCGTGGAAGCGCAGTTCATCGTCGGGCTGGACAACGAGACGCCGGAGACGCTCGAGGACACCTTCCAGATGGCGTGGGACTGGCAGCCCGATCTTGCCAATTGGGCCATGTACACGCCCTGGCCCTACACCCCGCTGTTCGAGACGCTGAAGGATCAGGTCGAGGTCCATGATTTCAGCAAGTACAACTTCGTCACCCCGATCATGAAGCCCGCCGCGATGGAGCGGGGCGAACTGCTCGACGGGGTGATGAAGAATTATCGCCGGTTCTACAGCCGCAAGGCGCTGTTCCACTATCCGTGGCGCGGCACCGGCTTCCGGCGGCGCTATCTGCTCGGGTGCCTGTGGGCCTTCCTGCGCGCCGGGTTCAAACGGACCTTCTACGATCTCGGCAAGGCCGGCTATTGGGGCCCGCAGACCAAGAAGCAGCTCGACTGGCACTTCGACGAAAGCCGCCTCGCTGCCGCCGACGCCGCGACCGACTGGGAGACCAATGCCGACAAGGCCGCGCAGGCGGCCGAGCGCCGCGAGGCGGTGCGGGCGCAGATGAAGGAGCGTGCCAAGGAACGGGGGGATGAAAGCCGCAAACGGGATCGGATCGATGTCGACTGAACGGCGCATCCTCGCACGGCGGCGGGCCGAGGCGCTGATCGGGCCCAACGCCGTGCTCAAGGCGGTGGAGGTGATGGAGGAACGGCTGGGTCACGCCGAAACGCAAGCGATTCTCGCCGATGCGCAGATCGCCCACCTGCCGAGCGGCGCGCACATGATCCCCGAGACCGAGGCGCTGCGACTTCACCGCTGGCTGGCTCTGCACGATCCGATAGGCGCGGCCGTCATCGCCGAGGAGGCGGGGGCGCGCACGGCGGATTACATCATCGCCCGGCGCATTCCGCGCGCCGCCGGCTGGCTGCTGCGCCGCCTCCCCGCAAGTCTCGCCGCGCCGCTGCTGATGGCGGCGATCCGCAAGCACGCCTGGACGTTCGTCGGGGGCGGAGCCTTCACCCCGCAGGACGCATGGCGCTTCACCATCGACCGCAGCCTGGCGGGCGATCGCCTGCCGCCGCCCGAAAGCCTGTTCCACTGGTATGCGGCGGTCTTCACCCGGCTTTACCGCGTGCTTGTGGCGCCAAATTGCACATGCCGGATGATCGAACCCGACGTGCCCTGCGACATGGCCCGCAGCTACGCCATCACCCGCAGCTAGCGCGGCGCGCAGGACAGGCGGATTTCCTCCGCCCGCAGGTCATAGGTGATCGACGAGCAATGCGCGATCTGGTCGCGCCCGATGCGGGTGAGGAGATCGGGCTTTCCGCGCCCCTTGCGGCGGCTGACGAGGATGGTGTCGGGATCGAAGCGCGGGTCATCCGCCGCGATCTCGCCCACGCGGCGCGGCTCGCCATAATCCTCGATCCGCACCGCAAAGCGCTCGAGCGCGAGGTCGCCGAGCAGGATCGGCTCGGCGATGCGCATCACCCGGGTGGGGCGCTCGACGCCGAAATCCATCACCGCGATTCCCTGCGATCCGGGCTCGAAACCGCCTTCCCGATGGGTGGCGATGAAATTGGCGGTGGGGGCGGTGACGAGGTTCTCGCGGCGTTCGGGGACGAAGATCATCATCAGCTTTCGCTTGCCGACCACCACCTCGGTGCCGAGCCGGGTGTTGCTGTCCCCGCCCGTGCGGCGCAGGGGAAAGCGTTGGAGCACCTCGTCCGGCGCAGGCTCATCGAAGACGAAGGTCACGCGGGCATAGGGCATGTGGTGGACGCCGATCACCCCGTCGGCCTTGTCCGAGACCGCCCGGTCGGACCAGCTGACCGCGAGCGGCAGCGGCCCCGCGCCGAAATCGGTCGGCGCGCTGGTGGTCTCGCCCTCGACCACGACCGGCCCGAACCGCCAGCCGCGCCTGCCATCGGCGACCAGCAGTGCCTGCGCGGCGGTGTCCGGATTGACCACCGGCAGCCCGAACGCCTCGGCGCTGACCTCGAGCCGGACTTGCTGGCCATTGAGCCAAAGGGTGATGGTGTTGTCGCCACGCAGCACCAGCTCGTCGGGCCATGGGGCGGGGACCGGTGCCGCCGGTGCGGCGACATCCGGCGTCTCGGTGTTCTGCGCAGCGAGGCCCGGCGTCGCAGCGACGACAGGCGCGCCGACCAGTGCCGCGGCGGTGATGAGGGCAAGAGTGCGCGAGCGGGCGGCCATGTCGGCACAATCCGCCGGGTGCGGCAGGGTTCCTACTAACCCCGCTGACGCTTGCGCCGTTCCCGCTGACGACTGCGCATCAACTCGGCGACATCGACTGTTTCGGCCCGCGCCATCATCCACCACAGGCCCGTGACCACCCAGGCGAACACGCCGAAGCCGAACAGCGCCAGCCCGTAGTAGTAGTCCGCGCCGCTGTCGTTGGCTTCGGCATGGTCGGCAAACCACATCACCAGCGCCGCGAGCAGCGCCATCCATACCGCGAACTGGATCCAGCCACCCGCCCCGCGCGGCACGATGATGAAATTGGCCGGGCCCCGCCGGTACATGACAAAGGGCTTCCCCCGATCACGCATAAGCCTCTCCTGCGACTCTTTAGTTGACCGGCTTCTAACATCAAGACGGTGCCGCAGTCACCCCCATTCGCTTCTCTCTGTTCCAAAAAAGCACTGCATTAGAACGGATTAACTTACGTTAGGAGTCGCGATCCGCGGCGGGTGGGCGGCCGCGCCGGGCTGGCTCGGCGCGTGCCACCTTGATCCCCCGCCGTGCCAGCGCCTCGCGCAGCAGCACCTCGATCTCGGCGTTCACGCTGCGCAGATCGGCATCGGCGAGCCGCTGCACCGCATCGTGAAGCGCCGGATCGAGGCGCAGGGGAAAGGCTTTCTTTGCGACCATGGCACGCTCTTCAGTAGAGCGACCCCGCATTGACCACCGGCGTGGTGTCGCGCTCGGAACACAGCACCACCATCAGGTTCGAGACCATCGCCGCCTTGCGCTCGTCATCGAGCTGGACGACGTCCTTCTCGCTGAGCTGGGTCAGCGCCAGCTCGACCATCGAGACCGCGCCCTCGACCAGCTTGGCGCGCGCGGCGATCACCGCCTCGGCCTGCTGGCGGCGCAGCATCGCGCCGGCGATCTCGGGGGCATAGGCAAGGTGGGTGAGCCCGCACTCGTCGACGGTGATCCCCGCCACCGACAGCCGCTCGATCAGTGCCATCCGCAATTCGGCGCCGACCTCCTCGTGATTGCCGCGCAGGGTGATCTCGAGATGCTCGATGTCGTCATAGGGATAGCGCGAGCCGATCGCGCGGACTGCGGCTTCCATCTGCGCGGTGACGAATTCGCGGTAGTCGTCGACATCGAACAGCGCCTGCGCGGTATCGGTGACGCGCCAGACGACCTGCGCGGCCATCTCGATCGGGTTGCCGCGCGCGTCGTTGACCTTGATCTTCTCGCTGATGACGTTGTTGGCGCGCACCGCGATCTTCTTGCGCGCGAGCCACGGCAGCACCCAGCGCAGGCCTTCGTTGCGGTCGGTGCCCTTGTAGGCGCCGAACAGCTGGATCGCCGCGGCCTCGTTGGGGTTGATCATGTAGAAGCCCGTCAGGCAGAACAGGCTGGCAAAGCCGGTCACCATGGCGAGGCTGAGCACTATCCCGTCCGGCGGCCCCTCCCCGCGCACCGCGGTGATGAACAGCCACACGGCAATCGCCGCCAGCACCAGGCTGAGCAGCAGCATCACATAGCCGCTCTGGGTCGCGGCCGGATATTCACGGCTGCGGTTGAGGGCGGGCGTATCAGCAGTGGACATGACGAATCTCCATTTTCCCGATATAATTGTGATATCATTTTTATATCCTGGATCAGGATCGTCAAGCCGTTTTCGCGAGCCCCTGCGCGGACCGGGGCGCATCATCGCTTGGCGCTCGGGACGGTTTGGCTGTAGCTAGCGGGTCGGATGCAGCGACGCGCGAAGGGGGGCGGTGCGATGGATGGCGGCGAGAACACGGCTCCGGGCGCGCGCCCGCTGCTGTTCGTCAGCTATTCGCGCACCGATCTTGCCCGCGCCCGCCCGGTGATCGACCTGCTCGAAGGCGCGGGCTTCGAGGTGTGGTGGGACGGCCGGCTGGAGGGGGGCGAGAACTACCTCCAGACCACCGAGGCCGCGCTGGAGACCGCGGCCTGCGTGGTGGTGCTGTGGTCGGCGACATCGGTCGCCTCGCACTGGGTGCGCGACGAGGCCCAGCGCGGGCGCGAGCGCGGCTGCCTGGTGCCGCTGACGATCGACGGGACAATGGCGCCGCTCGGCTTCCGCCAGTTCCAGCTGCTCGACATCAGCGCGTGGGATGGCCGAACGGACAGCGCCGAGGCCGCGCGCATCCTGGTGGCGGTGCGCGCGCGGCTCGGCGGCGATGCGGGTGCTCCCGCGGCTGCCGCC
>NZ_LSJS01000296.1 GCF_001557325.1 Erythrobacter donghaensis | reverse complement strand
GTGCGGCCGCTCACCACCGGCTCGAACCCGGCATGGCCGCCCCGGAACGCCGCCGCCGAGCCGCTCGCCCCGCGGGTGCGGTAGAAGCGGTGCGCACCGATCGTCCCGATGTGGTCGAGGCTGCTCGCCCAATAGGGTTCGACCCAGAGCGTGTGGTAATGGGTTGCGAGGCCCACGGGGGCATAGACGCTGCCGTTCAAGGCCTCCTGCGCGATGCGCTGCGCCCGCGCCCAGCTCGCGCCGGAGGGGCGGCGCGCAAGGCTGCCGTCGCAGGTGAAGGTGAACTGGCAGCCGGTCGAGCGCTCCGAGCCCTGATAGACGACGCCGCACACGCTCGCGGGCCAGCTCGGGTGCGTGACGCGGTTCAGCACCACCTGCGCCACCGCGCGCTGCCCGGCCTCGCTTTCGCTCGCGGCCTCGTACCACACGGCTTGGGCAAGGCATTCCGAGGCGCGCAGGTGAGCGACGCCGGTGCCGGGCATGTAAAAGGGCCTGGCCGCCACGCCGACATCGATCAGCGCGCCGAGCGCGCGCCCGCTTTCAGCGCCTTGCCCGAGCGGGTCGTCGGTCGGCAGCGCGACCAGCGCGGTGCCCGCAGGGTCGGCCATGTAGAAATAGGCCGAGCCGGGAAAGCTCATGCCCGGACGCTCGAACGGCAGCGCGGCCGCGGCGGCCTGACGGGTGGCGAGCGCGGCGGTGCTCTCGACCGCCGGGCCGGGGAGCGCGCCGACGCTGCCGCCCATGCCGCCGGTCGCGGCCATCGCCGGAACGGTGATCGCCGCGAGCAGCACGGCAAGGCGCTTGCGGGCTGTCTTGGAGAACCCGCCGATGCGCAGGCGTGCCCATCCCCGGCGCGCGCGCGGGGCGACTTCGCCCGAGGTATCGACGTAGAATGTGCGCTGGCGGGACATGGTCGCACCCCGCTTACGCGCGGGCGGGAGCAGGGGCGAGCGCGGGGCCGGTCGGCGTCCCGTTTCCGGACACCCGGCGGCGGCGGGTTAAAGCGTCGCGCGAAGGCGCGCACCCAAGGACATTGCGCACGCAGGCTCGCCGCCCTATCGCCTTGCCGCAAGGGATATGGCGCGGGATCGCATCACGACAGGGCGGAGGGGCCGATGCGGGGGCGCGCTGCTGCTCGCGCTTGTGCTCGCCGCCTGTGCGCCCGCCGCGCCGGTGCCTGCGACGGACTCCGCCCAACCGACCATCGTCAGCCTAAACCCCTGCCTCGATGCGATCCTTGTCGAGATCGCCCCGCCGGCGCAGGTGCTGGCGCTGTCGCACTATTCGCGCGATCTGGCCTCAAGCTCGATTCCCCTCGAGACCGCCGCGCGCTACGGCGTCACCGGCGGCACCGCCGAGGAGCTGATCGCCGCGCGGCCCGATCTGGTGCTCGCCTCGATCTTCCTGCCCCAACCCACGCGCAATGCGCTCGAGCGGGCGGGGCTCAGGGTCGAGACCTTCGGCAGCCCGACCAGCATCGCCGAGAGCGCCGAGCAGGTGCGCCAAGTCGCCCGGCTGGCGGGGCGCGGGGACGCGGGCGAGGCGCTCGCCGCGCGCATTGCGGCCCCGCCGCT
>NZ_LSJS01000295.1 GCF_001557325.1 Erythrobacter donghaensis | reverse complement strand
GGGCGGAATGTCGTCGGGCGCCTTCTTGGCGCAGGCCGCAAGCGCGCTCGCCGAGGCGAGAAGCAGGATCGTCGCAAGCTTGGTGTTCATCGCTCGAGTTCCTTTCGTGGAAAATATCAGGGGCGGATCGGGCCCCAGGCGGGGTCGGAGGCATCGACAGGCGTGGGCAGGCGGCGTTCGTTCTGGCCGGTGAGATCGACCTGCCAGATGCCCGAGCGGCCGGTGTTCTTCTCGGTGCGGAAGAACTGGATGATGCGCCCGTTGGGTGCCCAGGTCGGGGCTTCGTCCTGCCAGCCGCGGGTGAGCACGCGCATGCCGCCTCCGCTGGTGTTCATCACCGCGACGTTGAAGTCGCCCGCGATCCGGGTGAAGGCGATCTGGTCGCCGCGCGGGCTCCATTCGGGTGTGGCGCAGCGCCCGCCGAAGAAGCTGATGCGCTTCTGGTTCTTGCCGTCGGCGTCCATGATGTAGCACTGCTGGCTGCCCGAACGGTCGCTCTCGAACACGATCTTGCTGCCGTCGGGCGAATAGGAGCCGCCCACGTCGATCCCCGGCGTGTCGGTGAGCTTGGTGGCGGTGCCGCCGGTCGCCGGGATGCGGTAGATGTCGGTGTTGCCCGCGACCGCCATCGAGAACAGGATCGACTTGCCATCGGGCGACCAGCGCGGGGCGATGGTGGGGTTGCGGTTCTCGGTGACGAGCGTCTGCTTGCCGCTGCCGATGTCGTAGACATAGATCCGCGGATTGCCGTCCACGTAACTGAGGTAGAGGATCTTCGAATAGTCGGGCGAATAGCGCGGGGTGAGCGCGGTGGCGCTGCCCAGGGTGAGGAAGCGGTGGTTCGCACCGTCCGAATCCATCACCGCGAGGCGCTTGACGCGGCGGTCCTTGGGGCCGGTCTCGGCGATATAGGCGATACGGCTGTCGAAGAACGGGCTTTCGCCGGTGAGGCGGGAGAAGATGAGGTCCGAGCACTTGTGCGCCGCACGCCGCCAGTCGGCCGCGGCGACCACCCAGCCCTCTCGCACCAGTTGCTGCTGGAGCTGGACGTCGTAGAGGTAGCAACCGACGGTCAGGCGCCCGTCGTCGCGCGCGGTGACATAGCCCTGCACCAGCATCTCAGCGCCCTGCCCGCTCCACGCGCCATAGGCAGGCGCGCGGATCGCGGCGAAGGCGGGCTGGGGCAGGCTGTCGGGGCCGACGGGCTTGAAGAGGCCGTTGTTCCGGAGGTTGGCGGTGATCACCCGCGCGATCTCGCGGCCAAGCGCACCGGTGCCCGCCTCGTTGGCGGGCGTGGGGCGTTCACGGTCGGTGGCGAAGGCGGGGATGGCGATGCCGATGTCGGACCAGGCGGATTCGTCGGTGACGGTGAAGGAAATGCCCTCGTCGGCCTCCTGCGCGCCTTCGGCACCGACCGTCTCGACCGGCTGATCCTCTCCCATCGGCGTCCCGAGGTCCTGCGCGATCGCGGCCGCGGGCATGGCGGCGGTGAACAGGAGAGCGGCAATCAGCGCGGACTTCATCGTGATGTATTCCTATCGAAACGGGCGCCCCGGATTGTCTTCCAGACCGAATAATACTCTGCGGGCAACTTGAAAGGGGCGGCCAACTGCACCGCTCTAATCGCGCGTTCGCAATGGAGCGCAGCCTGCGTCCGATTGCCCTCGGTGATGCTTCCGGGAACGGTCTTGCAAACCGGCCGCCCCTTGAGGGTACCGTCAGGGTTGAGACTGAAATCCACCAGCGAGATCAGCTTATCGACATCAAGCCCTTGGGGCGAGGTCCAATGCGGCTTGACCTGACGGGCCAGTGCTTGCTGGATCGAGGCGCGTTCGCTCGCACCGATCTTCGCGGCAGGCGCGCCGGTTTGGGTCGCGGTGGGCGAGGGGCCCTTGCCGGCGAGGAAGTCGTCGCCGACACGCGGCGCGCCGCCGGGCTTGGGGGTGGTCGGCCGCGGCGGCGTAGTCGTCTGCTTGGGCGGCGTGCGGTCGGGACGCGAGCGGTCGCGGGTGGAGGCGGGCTGGTGGGTGGCGGTG
>NZ_LSJS01000294.1 GCF_001557325.1 Erythrobacter donghaensis | reverse complement strand
GAGGGCATAGCGTGGGAGGTACGCCAAGCAACGCTAAGGACGAACAATACCGGAACGGCGTGCAAGGGCATCACCTGCGGAGGCCGATGATGCCCAGCTCTTGCCACATCCACGTAAAATCATAGGTAGCCATTGGCTCGCCGACCCCGGATTTTGCTGCGCCATTCTCTATATATTTGAGCCAGTCGGCCACTTTCGCCCGGCCAGCCTTCGTGCGGGCCAGAGCGCGCGGCGTCTTGTTGCCAAGGGCAGGCACCGCTTCATCAAGCGTTTTGGTATATTCGCGTGTCAGCATATCATGAACGATGCGCTCCATTTCGTCCGGCGGGATATCGAGCGGCTCTTCCTGCGGAGCGCGGGCGGCGTCATCAGCCATGAACTGGGCCAGAGTCCGGATTTCGGTCATAGGTGTGCTCACGCAATCACCAAGCCATTCGCCCATTTGCGCAATCGCTTTCTCCGCACGGGCGGCACTATTGACCTCAACGATCAGTTTGCGTCCCGCCAACTCGACATTGGCGAAGACGGGTGTGCCGTCCTCCATGGTCGTCACAAAAGCCTGCCCGCCTTTGGCCGTTCGTGGTTTTCTCTCCTTCGTCACCGGCACCAGCCAGTTCCAGAATGTGTCGCTGGCAGGCTCCAGCCATTGTGCCGCGTTCAGCCTGCGAACCACGCTCTTGCCGATCACGCCCTTGGCCAGGGGGAAGACGATGCGGTGGAACACAAGATCATCGCCATCGGCGTTGACCATATCCGGCATGGTGCCAGGCATGGCTTTGCCCAGACAATCGAGCAGCCACATGTTCGTGAACATCGGGCCTGATGCCCGTAAAATAGCATCCCGGTCGGTCTGGTTTAGTTCGGAGGTGTCCTTTGCATCGTCCGCAAGCCGGCCAAACGCGTCGATCAGTTGTAGGGCGCCATCAGCGCTGAACGGCAACAGCGCGCCCGAGATGCCATGGCGACCGTTCACATCGACAACCCGTGCAGCGATCTTGTCCCAGTTGACGAGGGTCTGTGTCGCGCCGTGTTCGCGGACCGTGACTGGCGCAACATCCCGCAACAGATCACGCAAGGTCATCGACTGACCGGGGACGACCTCGCTAACCTCATAGAGCGACATCATCGTATCCCGCAGCGCGCGCATATAGGCCTTGTTCGGCGCCTTCTCGTTCCAGCCTCGGCGCTTGAGATAGTCATCGACCAGATTGCGACCGTCAGGTTCCAGTTCCTGTGTCAGCAGATCTTCAAAGGCGCAGCCCCATAGCGGCCCTTGCCAATGATCACCGATGATCTCGAATATGGCGTCGGGTTCGAGGCCGGTCGCTTCACATGCCGGACCGAGATGCGCGGACAGCATTTCATCCATCGCCTCGTCCCACGGAGCACGATCCGCATATTTCATCAGCCCGGACAGATCGTGAGCAGATTTCAATCTGGACATTCAGGCAGGCCTTTCCACGCCAAGGCGGCGCATTTCGCGATAGATGGTGGATCTGCCGATGCCGAGTTGCCGTGCTGCCTCTGTCGGCGAGATACGGGCTTCGACCAGTTTGATGGCCGCATCCACCTTGGACATGTCGAGCGGCTGACGGCCAGGCTGCTTGCCCTTGGCGCGTGCAGCGGCGATCCCATCGCGGGTCCGCTCAGAGATTAGCCGCCGCTCGAAATGGGCGATAGCTCCGAACACATGGAAGATGAGTTCGCCGGCGGCCGACGAGGTGTCGATTTTTTCCTCAAGACTCAGGAGGGCGATGCCTTGGCTGCGCAAAGTTTCGACTGTGGCGAGCAGTTCAGTCAGCGAACGCCCAAGCCGATCGAGGCGGACCACGGCGAGCGTGTCACCCTTGCGGGCATAGGCGATCAGTTCGGCCAGTCCAGGCCGCTCCATGCTTTTTCCCGATATTACATCGGTGAACACCTTGATGGCGCCGGCATTCTCCAGTCGCATGGTCTGGCCCGCCACATCCTGATCGCCGGTGCTGACGCGGGCGTAGCCCAGAATGCCGCCCATCTATCGTGTCTCCCAAACGGTCGTTCTGTGGACGCTCTGAAGGGCGACCGCTTCACCCCGCCCATAGCCGTCCACATACTATGTCTCTTTACTCATGGCTGTCCATAGGCGCAGTTGACCTTTTGTGGACGGGAATCGGCATGACGAAGCGCAAGCATCAACTCCTGACCGAGAGCGAGCGCAATCAGATCCTTGCCATCCCGACCGATCGCGACCACTTGGCTCGGCTCTACACCTTCGAGCCTGCGGACATCGAGATCATCGGCGCGCGACGGGAACGACGGAACCAGTTGGGCGTCGCGCTGCAACTCGCGCTCTTGCGCCACCCGGGCATCACACTGGCGCAGTTGATACAGAACAGGGGAGCGATGCCCCATGATCTCGCCGCCTTCGTCGCAGAACAGCTTGGCCTGCGCGTCACGGATCTGGCTGACTATGCGGCGAGGGACCAGACCATGACGGACCATGCTCGCGAGCTAGCCGCGCGCTTGGGACTGCGAGGGCCGACGCGTGCCGATATTCCGTTCATGATCGAAGCGGCCACGAAAACGGCATGGGCGACCGACAAGGGGATGACGATAGCGACCGGTGTTGTCACCGCCCTTCGTGAGGCCCGGATTCTGCTGCCGTCCATCTCCACCATCGAGCGTGCCAGCAGCGCGGGGCGCGCGCGTGCCCGCAAGCAAGCCGCCTATGCCCTGATCGACGATCTCAGCGCTGAACAGGTCCACGCCCTCGACCAGCTCTTTGACGACGCCGGGGGCATGAGCCAGCTCGCTTCGCTCAAGACCATTCCCATCGCGGCAAGGCCCGATCATATCCGCCAGATTCTCGACCGCCTGCGGCAAGTGCGGAAGATCGGCATCTCCCCGGACGTGGCTGGCCGCATCCACGCGGACCGCTTCCGGCAATATGTCCGGGAAGGCCGTGCATCGCCTGCCTATATGATCGAGCGATACGTTCCCTCCCGGCGGCGCGCCACGCTGGTTGCCTTCCTGCTCGATCTTGAAGAGCAGCTGACCGACAGCGCTCTGGAGATGGCGGACAAGCTGATCGGCAGCATCTTCACCCGCGCGAAGAATGCCCAGGCGCGTAGCTATGCCGCCACATCGAAGAACGTGGCGCGGCTGATGCTGATCTTTCGCAGAACGATCGATGCGCTGACCGATGCGGTCGATACTGGCGAAGATCCAATTGAGGTCCTGGACGCATCGGTCGGGTGGAACACCCTGATGAAGGCGAGGCCGGAAGTGGCGAGCATCGCGGAAACCGCCAACCTCGATCCGCTGACGGTCGCGGCCGACCGCTATGCGACGTTACGCAAGTTCGCCCCCGACCTGCTTGAGACGCTCCAGTTCAGGGCCGGAAAGGGCAGTGCGAAAACGATCGCTGCCATCGAAATGCTGCGCGACCTCAACAGGTCGGGCAAACGCGATCTTCCTACCGACGCTCCGATGCCCTTCCGTAAAGAATGGCGAAAAATCGTCGTTGGCGATAACGGCAAGATCAACCGGCGGCTCTGGGAAATCGCAACGATCGCGCATCTGCGCAACAAGTTGCGTTCGGGGGATGTCTGGGTGGAGCGATCGGCGGGATACCGCCAGTTCGACAGCTACCTGCTCAGCGAACCGAAGGCGAAGCCAATCGTGTCGGCTCTTGGTCTGCCACCCACAGCCAGCGAATGGCTCGAACAACGGGGCCGCGAACTGGACTGGCGACTGAAGAAATTTGCCCAGCGCCTGAAGCGCGACGCTCTGGAGGGTGTGCGGTTCCGCGACGGCCGCCTCCAGATATCCCCGGTTCGCACGATCGCGATGCCCGATGCCGAAGCGCTGGCTGACCGGCTCGATGCGATGATGCCCCGCATCCGCATCACCGAGCTGCTGCATGAAGTGGCGCAGGAAACCGGCTTTCTTGCTGCATTCACGAACCTGCGCACCGGCGAAGCGTGCCCCAACGAAAACGCGCTGCTCGCCACCATCCTTGCGGATGCCACCAATCTCGGCCTGTCGCGCATGGCTGCCGCGAGCCAGGGCGTGACGCGCGACCAGCTCCTGTGGACCCATGACGCCTATATCCGCGACGACAGCTACTGCGCGGCGCTGGCCGTGCTCATCAACGCGCATCACCGCCTGCCATTCTCGCGCGTATGGGGCGACGGCACAACGTCCAGTTCCGATGGCCAGTTCTTCAGGGGCGCGAAGCGCGGTGCATCGGGCGGCGATATCAACGCCCGCTATGGCGTCGATCATGGCTTCAGCTTCTACACTCATGTTTCCGACCAGCGTGCGCCTTACCACGTCAACGTGATCTCTGCCGCGACGCATGAGGCACCCTATGTTCTCGACGGCCTCACCAGCCACGGCACCGATCTGAAAATCGTCGAGCATTACACCGACACTGGCGGGGCGACCGATCATGTCTTCGCCCTGTGCGCGATGCTGGGATTTCGCTTCTGCCCGC
>NZ_LSJS01000293.1 GCF_001557325.1 Erythrobacter donghaensis | reverse complement strand
GCCGTTTTCCCGAAACCGGCCATATGACGCCACGGTTTTCACCGGACGCTTACCTACGACCTCGTAGCGCGGGTACTACTGCGGTCGGACCCGGACTGACGCGCACGCATCTTCTGCATCGCGTTGCAACGCCGACCTTTGGCATCTGTGCATCTCAGATGAGGCAAGTTCCAATTTTGCGGTACCTGATACTCCGATTAGCCTTTGTGCACGATTATCGGCTATACAGGTTGCTGAGATGCGATATCTGACGGCGATCGAACTGGCGAACTGGATGGCGCTTTATGTCGCTGCCGGTTCGTGCTGCGTGATCGCCATGGCGCTCTCCTGCGCGACGACAATGGTGGAAGTGGTTCGCGAGCGCGGCTGGTCCAGCGTCAATTCCCTTCGGTCCGCCATCCTGTTTGTCCCGAAAATATGGTGGCGCTGGCAAAAGCTGTACCTGACTTCCATGCCTGTGACGCTCGGCATCGTCATTCTCTTCGCCACATCGATGCGCTGGAGCTAGGCGCCCGCCGCGCGACGGACGATAGCGCCGATGCGGCCCGTTTCCACATCCGCCGGTGATACACACACGAGTGGACCAATTTGCGCCATGCGCGGATGAGTGACAGCTTTTGCGGCTAGATACGTCTCATCAGTTGATCCCATGGCTTCCACGATGATCGACCTGATCTCGCCGGTTTCGCGAGAGCGCAGTTCCAGGATGAAGTCAGGCCGGCAGGCGCCGATCGGCGTAAGTGTGTCGAAAACCGGTTTCTCAATGGTGATGTGGATCGGCGTGCAAAAAGGACCCCGTTAGCGGGGTGATCGGCGTCTAAAAGG
>NZ_LSJS01000292.1 GCF_001557325.1 Erythrobacter donghaensis | reverse complement strand
GACGATGCGGACGAGGATCAAGCCCCCGCCCGCCCGCGCCGCGCCGCCAAGAGCGATGCCGCGCCCGAACCCCTCACCGAGGAGCGCCCGCGCCGCGCGCCCGAGATCAGCGACCCTTCCGCCCCGCCCAGGCGCGCCGCGACCGGCAAGACCGCGCAGCGCGACATGTTCGCCCCCTACGATCTTCCCAGCCTCGACCTGCTCGCCGAACCCCCGGTCGACAAGGGCCCCAAGCTCGACAAGCTGGCGCTGGAGCGCAACGCCCGGCTGCTCGAGAACGTGCTCGACGATTTCAACGTCAAGGGCGAGATCACCGCGGTGCGCACCGGCCCGGTGGTCACCATGTACGAGCTCGAGCCCGCGCCCGGCATCAAGGCCAGCCGCGTGGTCGGCCTTGCCGAAGACATCGCCCGCAACATGAGCGCGATCTCGGCGCGCGTCTCGCCGATCCCCGGGCGCACGGTGATGGGGATCGAGCTGCCCAACCAGGATCGCCAGACCGTGATGCTCAAGGAGCTCGCCGCGGCAGCCGCCTTTGCCGATGCCAAGGGAAACCTCCCGGTGATCCTCGGCAAGGATATCGCGGGCGAGCCGATCATCGCCGATCTGGCCGCGATGCCGCACCTGCTGGTGGCGGGCACCACCGGTTCGGGCAAGTCGGTCGGGCTCAACGTGATCCTGCTCTCGCTGCTCTACCGCTTCACGCCCGCCGAACTGCGGCTGATCCTGATCGACCCAAAGGTGCTCGAACTGAGCGTCTACGACGATATCCCGCACCTGCTCTCGCCGGTGGTGACCGAGGCGGCCAAGTCGGTGCGCGCGCTGAAGTGGGCGGTCGAGGAGATGGAGCGGCGCTACCGCATGATGAGCGCGATTTCCTCGCGCAACATCAACTCCTTCAACGAGAAGGTCAGCGCCGCGATCGCCAAGGGCAAGCCGCTCGGGCGCCGGGTGCAGACCGGGTTCGATCCCGAGACCGGCGAACAATTGTTCGAGGAGGAACAGCTCGATTACCAGCCGCTGCCGCAGATCGTGCTGATCGTCGACGAGCTGGCCGACCTGATGGTCACGGTCGGCAAGGAGATCGAGGTGCTGATCCAGCGCCTCTCCCAGAAGAGCCGCGCGGCGGGGATCCACCTGATCATGGCGACCCAGCGCCCGTCGGTGGACGTCATCACCGGGGTGATCAAGGCGAACCTGCCGACCCGCATCAGCTTCAAGGTGACGAGCCGGATCGACAGCCGCACGATCCTCGGCGAACAGGGCGCCGAGCAGCTGCTGGGCCGGGGCGACATGCTCTACAAGCCCAACACCGGCGCGATGCTGCGCGTCCACGGGCCCTTCGTCTCCGACGAGGAGGTCGAGGCCGTGACCGATCACTGGCGCGCGCAGGGTGCGCCCGCCTATGTCGATGCGGTTACCGAGGAGCCAGAGGAAGGCTTCGGCGGCTTCGGCTTCGATGACGAGCTCACCGCCTCGGACAATCCGGAAGAGCGCAAGTACCGCCAGGCCTGCCAGATCGTGTTCGAGAACCAGAAGGCGAGCGGCAGCTGGCTCCAGCGCCAGATGGGCGTGGGCTACAACACCGCCGCCAAGTGGATCGAGCGGATGGAGGAGGACGGCTTCGTCGGCCCGGCGAACCACGTCGGCCGCCGCGAGATCTTCCGCGACAAGGATGGCAATCCGATCTGACGCGGGAAGGACTTCCGCACCGCAAGAAGATGCAAATTTGCAACGTCGCTAAATTGTAAATCGCGCGTCACGCAGTCTTCATTGCTGCGTCGCAGCATCGTCACGCGGCGCTGTCACGGGCGAGGCCTCTCAACAACGATAAGGGGCCTCTCTCATGCTTCGCACTCGCACTCGCACGCCGCTCCGCTGCGCCTCGATGATCGCGCTCGCCGCCACCCTGGCCGCCGCGCCGCACGCCGCCTTCGCGCAGGACAACGCCGATACCGCCGCCGAGGACGAAAGCGCCTCGGGCAACGAGATCATCGTCACCACCCAGAAGATCGAACAGCGCGCCCTCGACGTGCCGATCACCATTTCCGCGGTCGGCGGCGAGCGCATCCGCGAGCTCGGTGTGGGCGATCTCGACGAGCTCAGCTACTACGTCCCCGGCCTGCTCATCCAGGAGCAGAGCGCCAACAACCCGGGCGTCGTGATCCGCGGCATCACCTCGGACTCGGGCTCGGCGCAGCAGGGCCCGCGCGTCACGCTCTACTACAACGGCGTCGACATTTCGCGCTCGCGCGGGTCGTACCAGGCGATCTATGATCTCGAGCGCGTCGAGGTCATCAAGGGGCCGCAGGCGACCCTGTTCGGCACCGCCAGCGCGGTGGGCGCGATCAGCCTCGTCTCGGCCAAGCCGCGCCAGGGCTTCTCGGCCGAAGTGCGCGGTGGTTACGGCAATTTCAACCAGACCCTGCTGGGCGGCTACGTCAACGTCGGCAGTGACAGCATCGCCTTCCGCCTCGCGGGCGAGTGGCGCACGCGGGACGGCTATGCCCGGAACCTCAACCCCAACCAGGAAGAGGAGCTCTACGCCCAGGACCAGCTCGGCCTGCGCGCCTCGCTGCGCTGGACGCCGACCGACCGGACCACGGTCGACCTGATCGGCACCTACGACCAGCAGAGGAACGGCGGCACGCCCTTCATCTCGGGCCGCTTCCCGGCCTTTGCCGGTGCGCCGGGCGGGGCGGCGAACGCCTTCGTCGACGCGAACCTCGGCGGCAACCCGGCGGGCGCGGCGGCGCTCGGCGACGATCAGCTCGGGCTCAACCGCGAGGTCTATGATCTCAACCTCACCATCGACCACCAGTTCGAGGACGACTGGAGCTTCACCACCGTCAACGGCTATCGCGAGTTCGACAGCCTCGAGGTGTTCGACGCCGACGGCAGCGCCGCGCCGTTCCTCGAATTCGCCGAGCTCGCCCAGGGCTGGCAGGTCAGCCACGAAGGGCGCTTCACCTATTCGGGCAAGCAGCTGCGCGCGAGCTTCGGCTGGAACGCCTTCATCGAGGACGGCCGCCAGAACGTGCCCTTCGCGACCGAGGAAGGCACCTTCCTCCAGTGCCTCACCACGCTGTTCGGTGCCCCGCTGATCCCGGGCATTCCCTGCGTCGCCCCCGACGGCACGGTGCCGGCCAGCGGCGTGACCGCGATCGCCACCGGCGGCGCCGTCACGGCGATCCCCTACGCCTCCGTGTTCGAGAACCAGGGCCGCAACGAGGCCTATTCGCTGTTCGCCGACGCGACCTGGACGCTGTGGGACAGCCTCGAGCTGACCGCGGGCCTGCGCTGGCTGCACGAATACCGCCGTTCGGGCTTCTTCGCCAACGTGCCGAACGCGCAACTCAGCGGCGCTGCGCTGATCCCGGGGCAGATCGACACCCGCGGCCAGACCTTCACCGCCGATGACCGCTTCAATGCCTGGCTGCCGCGCTTCAACGCGCTCTATCGCATCAGCGAGGACGTCAACGTCTTCGCCACCATCTCCAAGGGCCGCCGCTCGCCGGTGATCAACGTCGCCGCGCGGCGTAGCGGCACGGCGGTGCTGCCCAACGTCACCGACATCGCCGAAGAGACCGTGTGGAACTACGAGGGCGGCCTGAAGCTCGCCACCGGCCGGGTCTCGGGCTCCCTCGGGGTCTACTACCAGGTCTACAACGACTTCCAGGTCTCGGTCGCGCAGCTCGATGCCAACGGCAACCCGACCGGCGCCTTCGTCACCGCGAGCGCCGGTAGCGCCTCGAACCTCGGGGTCGAGGCGGAGCTGGCTGTCGACGTGACCGACTGGCTCAACGTGTTCGGCAATTTCGGCTACATCGACGGCGGGATCGACGAGGACGGCGCCTTCTCGCCGGCCTTCTCGGGCGCGCGCTTCCGGTTGCAGCCCGAATGGCAGGCCTCGGGCGGGATCACGATCGACAAGGAGTTCGATAACGGCATCCGCTTCTTCGCCACGCCGAGCGTGACCTATCGCAGCCAGATCTTCTTCGAGGTGCCCAACAACCCGCTGATCTCGCAGGATGCGGTGACGCTGGTCAACGCGCGCGCGGGCGTGAGCTTCGCCGAGGGCAAGTACGAGCTCGCCGGGTTCATCCGCAACGCCTTCGATGAGGACTACCTGCTCGACGCCGGCAACACCGGGGGGGCCTTCACGATCCCGACCTTCATCCCCGCCGAACCGCGCTTCTACGGGGTGGAAGTGACCGCCAAGTTCTGATCGCACGCTCTCGGGCACATTGGCGGCGGGGGACCCACGGTCCCCCGCCGCTTTGCTTTTCAAGGGGATGGCGGAGCAGCCCCGACCTGCATCAAAAGTTTATAATCCGGGTTAGGAATTTCTAAACGGCGCCCCCCGTATGCCAACGTGGTTAACGGGGGTTCACCATGTTGCTCACCAGAATTGCACGCGATCTGCGGCCGGCCGGAACGGCATGGCGCGCCGCCGCGCTCGCGCTGGGCCTTGCCGTCGGCGCACCGCTGGCAGCGGCGGACGAGACCGGCTGGCGGCTCGAACCCGACGCCCGCATCGATGTCCAGGCGGTCAGCGCCCAGACCACCACCCGCGACGAGGATCTGGTGATCGACGGCGAGGCGCTGTCGGTGCGCGGCCAGATCGGGCTCGGGATCGAAAGCAAGCGCACCCGGGTGCGGCTCGAGGCGGATCGGATCGAGGTGTTCCGCTTGGGCGAAGACCGCCGCGACGTCTCGCGCGACCGGCTCACCGCGAATATCGAGCACGACCTCACCGACACCCTCGAAGTGCAGGCACAGCTGCGGCGCTACGACGATCTCGTCACGGTCGAATCCCCCCGATACCGACAGCTGGGAATACTCCGCGCGCGCAACCTTCGAGCCGACGCGGGCGAACCGCTTCCGCCTGCAGGGCACCTGGCGCGAGCGGCAGTACGACAACGGCGCAGGGCCGGCGACCACGGGTGACGGCGCGCGCTTCGATGCGCAATACCGCCGCCGCTTCGGCGCCTACCACTATCTCGCCTTCGACCTGCGCACCGAGACCATCCGTTCGGACGATCCGCAGCGGGGATACGAGCGCGATTCCGCCGGGGTCGCCTATACCCGCCCGATCGGCCCCGACCTGCGCGTGCGCCCCGCGCTCGAGCTGATCCAGACCCGCTTCGATGGCCGCATCGCCGATAACGGCGCGCTGCGCCGCGACCGGCAGGTCGTACCCGAGGTCGAGCTGCAATGGTGGCCCGGCAAGTGGCGGATCGAGGCCGAGGCCAAATACATCTTCTTTGCGAGCAACGAGAGCGCGCGCGAGCGCGAGGGTTATCGCCTGACGCTGTCGGTCGGTTACGTCTTCTGAGATGATTGCCCGCGTTGGCCAGATCTGGGCGAACGCGACGCCGCAGGTCCGCCGCCCGTTCTATATCGGGCTGGCGGTGGCTGCGGTGCTGGCCGTGCTCGTCGGGCTCGGCGTCGCCAATACCGAGACGTTCCTGGCGCTGCCCTCCTCCTTCGAGGGCGTGGCGTCCTCGCAGGCGATCTGGGGGCTGAAGCCGTCCAACCTGCTGATGGTGCTGCCGCTGGGGTCCTTCCTGGTGGTGCTGGCGAGGAGCTTCATCGGATTGAAGGCCTTCGGCCTGTTCACCCCGATGCTGATCGCGCTCGCCTTCCTCCAGATCGGCCCGGTGATGGGGCCGGTGGTGCTGTGCTCCTCGGTGCTGGTGGGCATGATCGTCACGCCGACGCTGCTCAAGCTGCGCATGACCCGCGTCGGCTTTCTCGGCGTGCTGATCTCGCTGATCGTGCTGGTGCTGGTGGGCCTGCAGATGGTGCTCGACACCGAGCTCCAGGTCGATGCCTTCCCGGTGATCGTCTGCGCGCTGTGCGTCGAGCGGTGGTGGAAGCAGTGGGGCAAGGACGGCGCCAAGCCCGCCGCCAAGATGGCGCTCAACACCTTCGTGCTGGCGCTGATGATCGAGTTCGTGATGGTCTCGGACTTCGCGCTCGCGCTGATCGAATGGTCGCCGCTGCTGATGCCTGCGACCACTGCGGTCGCGATCGCGATCCTCGGGCGCTATCGCGGGCTGCGCCTCTCGGAAATCGGGCGTTTCGCCCCGATCTGGCTCGAGCGGCGCCGCCGGGCGAAGGCTGCCGCTGCCGCCGAGGCCTTGCCCGAGGGGGTGGAGGAAGACCGCCGCAAGGGCCTGCCCGATACGCGGCGCGCGCCCGAACCCGTTCCCGACGTGACCGCGCCGGCCACGTCGATACCCGAGCTCGTTCCCGCGCCAACCGGCGGCGCGCCGCCGCTCGCCGGCATGTGGGTGATCGGATCGCCCGACGAGATAAGGCCCGGCGCGCGCCGCCGTGTGCCCCAGCCGATCCCCGACAGCGAGGCCCGCGTGCGGCCTCGCCTTGTCGCATCGGGCGGACGCATGGTGGCGGACTGGGCGGACGACTGGAGTGACGACCGGATGGCGGGGCGCCCGCCGATCCACAATGCCTGGGTGATCCGCCGGGTGGAGGACGTCTGAGATGTTCGGCTTTGTGAACCGCTGGCTGGGGCTGGGCGAGGACGCGCTGACCGGGGGCGAGATCCTCGGCATCAACATGCGCAATGCGCTGATCCAGAAATACAACCCGCGCCACGCGATCGAGCGCGCGCGCGACAAGGTCGCGGCCAAGCGCGCGCTCGAGGCGGCGGGGATTGCCTGCACCGGCACCGTCGCGGTGCTCGAGGATCACCAGCAGGTCGCCGATTTCAAGCCGAGCCGCGACATGCCCGATGCCTGGGCGATCAAGCCCGCGCGCGGCTCGCAGGGCGACGGCATCCTGCTCGCGGTGCGGCGCGAGGGGAACACCTGGTACAAGGGCTCGGGCGCGGCGCTGCCCGAAGACATGGTGATGCACCACATCCAGAAGGTGGTCGACGGCGGCTTCTCGGGCGATTCCGCCGCCGAGGACGCCGCGCTGATCGAGCCGCTGATAATTGCCGACCCGGCGCTCTCGCGCATCGTGCCCGAGGGCCTGCCGGACCTGCGCGTCATCAGCCTCCACCACACCCCGCTGATGGCGATGGTGCGGCTCCCCACGATCGAGAGCGACGGCAAGGCCAACCTCCACCAGCGCGCGATCGGGGCGGGGATCGACATGGAGACCGGCAAGATCACCCGCGCGGTGGTGAAAGGCGTGCCGATCACCCACCACCCCGATACCGGCGTCAACCTCATCGGCTTCGAGATTCCGGGCTGGAAGCGCGTGCTGGAGCTGGCGTCCAAGTGCGGGCCGGCGGTGGGCCTCGGCTATTGCGGGGCGGACATCGTGCTCGACGTCAATGACGGCCCGCTGGTGATCGAGGTCAATGCCCACCCGGGGATCGAGATCCAGAACATCTGTCAGGCAGGCCTCAAGTCGCGCATCGCGGCGACGGGCGAGGATTTCCGCTAGGCTATTTGTCCATCACCGCAGGCGGGGCAAGCGGATCGAAGGGCGAGAGCGGGGCGGCTCCCGCCGGCGCATCGCGCTCGGCGATTTCTTGCGGAGTGAGCGGGCGGAAGCGGATGCTTATGGGCGTGAAGCTCCCGTCCTCGCGCTGGCGGATGGTGACGATCCCGCGCTGGTCGCGGTTGCGCAATTGGCTTTGCAGGGCCTCCGCCCGGTCCTGCCCGAGATAGAGCCGCCCGCGGAAAAGGCTGTTCAGGCCATAGACGTCCGAGGCACGCGACATGACCGGGTGGGCACAGTTGGGGAAAGCGGCATGGGTCGTCACCCGGTCGATCACCGGCGCGGCGCCTTCAAGGCACAGGGCGGAAGGGAGGATGTCGCTCTCGGGGAGCCCCGGCCAGTCATAGCTGAACTCGACATAGTGCCCGCGCAGGTAATCGCGCGGGTCGTAACCCTCGATCGGCACCTCCCAATCGGTGCCCTTGTGGTAGGTGCGGTCGCTCATGGCCCACAGCGCCCCGAGGCCGAGGAGCGGCAGGATGGCGGCGGCGAGGCGGGCGGCGCGCATCATGCCTCACCCTCCGCGCGTGGGGCGAAGCGCTTGGACACCCGCACCGCGCCCCATGCGACG
Organism: Erythrobacter donghaensis; assembly: GCF_001557325.1. Lineage (GTDB taxonomy): Bacteria > Pseudomonadota > Alphaproteobacteria > Sphingomonadales > Sphingomonadaceae > Erythrobacter > Erythrobacter donghaensis_B. The sequence continues at coordinate 71,888 of NZ_LSJS01000292.1, read as the reverse complement.
CCGAGGATCATCAGTCCTGCAAGGATTAACCCGAGCCCGTTCATCAACAGATCGCCCGCCAGCTCGAAACTCAGGATAATGAGCCGCAAGGCGATCACCCCCACCGCCTGCTGGAACCCCCGCCGCCACTGCGCGGTCAGCGCCGCCGCGCCGATCCCGACCCACAGCGCGAAGAACACCAGCGCGGCCGGGACGGTGGTGTCGTTCACCGCATAGGCCAGCGGCATCACCAGCCCCGCGCCCGCAATGATCGCGCCCGCCATCTGCCCCGACACGCCTGGCCGCGCCAGCGCCACCCCGATGCCGCCCGCGACCAGCACCGCCCCGCAGGTCAGCACGCTGGCCAGCGCGTGCTGCGGGCCATCGAGCCCGCCGAAGCTCGCGAAGACGCAGGCGAGCGAGCCGCCCGCCACCGCATAGGCGAGCGCAAGCTGTTCGAGCCGTTCCCAGAAATCCTCGCGCGCGCTGCGCCCGCCGAGCCACGCGGCAAGCGGGGCGAAGGCCACCGGCAGCGCGACGACGAAGGCGAGCCAGATGCTGAGGGCAAGGTCAGTCTCGCGCCCGTAGCCGGTGCTCGCGCCCGCATATTCCCACGCCGTCCACACCGCGCCGCCCATCACCGCGAGCGCACTCGCCCAGCTGCGCCCGGTCAGCAGCAGCAGCGGCACGAACAGCGCCAACCACAGCGCGAGCGGCTGCCACAGCGGCGATGAGGTCTGGTAGACCTGCCCCAGATGCCCGAAGAAGGTGAGGCCCAAGGCGGCGGTGACGAAGACCAGCGCCTCGACGATCCACGGCGAGCGCTCGGCCAGCTGTGCCTCGCGCATGAACAGCAGGCCCAGCAGCCCGGCGATCAGCGCCAGATGCACCGCCAGCCGGACCAGCCCGGGAATATCCTCCCAGTTCGCCGCCACCACCGACACCACGCCCAGCCCGATGGCGAGCGCGCCGATGCCCCACACGGCCCAAAGCAGGAGCGGGCGGGCATGCTCGGCTTCATAGGCGGCAAGCCGGTCGCGCGTCGCAGCGTCGATCAGGCCGGCCTCGTGCCATTCGGCGATCTTGCGCGCGCTCATGGCGGAGAGGTTAGCCGCCTCTCCGCCATGCCGCAATCACTTCAGGCGCTTACTGCGCGGTGTCGAGCGCGGCCGCGGTCAGCGCCGTCTGGTTCTGGATCGCCGCGACGGCCCGCGCCTGCCGGTCGGCCGGGAGCGGCACCAGCCCGATCTTCGCCAGCGCGCCGTCCGCGCCCCAGCTCTGCGCCCACTGGGCCAGGAACTTGTCGAGCCCCGGGGTGACCGAAAGGTTGGCCTTCTTGACGTAGATATAGAGCGGGCGGCTCGCCTCGTAGCTGCCGTCGGCGATGGTCGCCGGGCTCGGCATCACACCGTCGAGCGCCAGCGGCTTCACCGCCTGGGCGTTCTTGGCGAGGTAGGAATAGCCCACGATCGCGATCGCCTCGGGGTTGGAGGCGACGCGGCGGACGATCAGGTCGTCCTGCTCGCCCTGGCTGCTGTAGCCGCTGTCGCTGCGCAGCGTGTGGCAATCGCGCTGGAAGCGTTCCGGATCGCTCTTCTCGAAGGCGGCCATCGCGCTGTTCTGGCGGCAGCCGGGCTCGACCACGAGGTCGAGCAGCGCCTCGCGCGTGCCCGAGCTTTCGGGTGGGCCATAGACCACGATCGGCGTGGCGGGGAGCGTGGCATCGACATCGGCCCAGGTCTTGGCGGTCTGCTCGCGGCCGAAGGGCTTGTTGGAAATCGCGCGGTAGACATTGTCGCGGGTCAGCTTGATGTCGATCCCGCGGTCGGTGGCCGCAGCGAAGACGATCCCGTCGAGCCCGACTTCGACCTCGATGATCTCGCTCACCCCGTTGGCGGCGCATTCGGCGAATTCCGCGCGGGTCATGCGGCGCGATGCGTTGACGATGTCGGGGGTGGTCGCCCCCACCCCGGCGCAGAAGGCGGCGATCCCGTCGGCGGTGCCCGAGGAGGTGACCTGCGGCGGGGCGAGCCCCTCGTTGGCGGCGACGAAATCCTCGGCGACCTGCTTGGCGAAGGGGTAGACGGTCGAGGAGCCGACCACGCTGATCGCCTTGGCGGCGGCATCCTCGGGGCTGTCGCCGCAGCCCGGAAGGCCGAGCATGGCAGCCAGCACCAGCAGCGCCGCGGGCGCGCGCGCCGCATTGCGATCCTTCAGCGAAATCCCCATTCTCTCAGACATCATTCCCTCCCCAAGTGGTCATGAGTCCATGGAGAAGCGGATCTATTCTGCCTCGAGCTCGGCCTTGGTGAGGATCGTCAGGTTCTGCACCTTGGCAACATTGGCGGCCATCGTCTCGGCGGGCATGGCGACCATGCCGATACGCGCGAGCGGACCGTCCTTGCCCCAGCTCTTGATCCACTCCTTCATGAAGTCCTCGAGGCCCGGGATAGCGCGCAAGTGCGACTTCTTGACGTAAACGTAGAGCGGCCGCGCGCCCGGATAGGAGAAATTCGCAATATTCTCATAGGTCGCCTGCACCCCGTTCATCGGCAGATCCTGCACCTTGTCGAGGTTCTCCTCGAGGTAGGAAAAGCCGAAGATGCCGACGATCCGGGGGTTGGCGACGATCTTGTTGACGATCAGGTTGTCCTGCTCGCCCTGGTCGGAATAGGCGCCGTCGTCGCGGATCTCGGTGCAGATCCGGCTGTATTCGGTCTCGTCCTTTTCCTTCAGCGCCTTCATCGCCGGATCGACGTCGCAGCCGACGTGGAGGATCAGCTCCTTGAGCGCATCGCGCGTGCCCGAGGTCGAGGGCGGGCCGTAGACGAGGATCGGCTCGGCCGGCAGCGCCGGGTCGACATCGGCCCAGGTCTTGGCGGTCTGCGGCTTGCCGTAGGGGCGCGCGGCGAGCGCCTTGTAGATCGTTTCGGGCGAGAGGTTCAGCTTGATCCCGCCCTTGGCCGAGGCGAAGGCGATCCCGTCGAGCCCGACCTGGAGTTCGATCACCTCGTCGACCTTGTTCGAGGCGCAGGTGTCGAACTCGGAGGGCTTCATCCGGCGCGAGGCGTTGACCATGTCCGGGGTGTTGGGGCCGAGGCCCGAGCAGAACAGCTGGATGCCGTTGCCGGTACCGGTCGATTCGATCAGCGGCGAGCGCATGTCGGGGAAGCTGCGCGAGAAATTCTCGGCGACCAGCTTGGCGAAGGGATAGACCGTGGAGGAGCCCACCGCGTGAACCGACTGCGCTCCCGAGGCGCCGCCGGCATTGCAGGCGGCAAGCGTGGCGGCGGCAAGCGCCAGAGCGGCGCCGGTCTTGAGGAGGGCGGAGATCGAATGCGGCATGTAGGGTCCCGGTCGGCGCCAGCGGCGCGATGTTTGAAGCAAGATGCGCTAGGAGCCTTTCGTGACATGTCCGTTACTTCGCGTAAACCGCTTGCATCGCCGCGCGGCGGCGCTTCGGGCAAACCTTTCAAAACGCATGGAATTATCTCCAAAATGGAGCAAAATCGCTTAACAGCATCGTAAGAGCTTGCATGGTAGGGCTGCGGACATGGCACTCTTGCGCCTCCTTACCCGGCTCGGCATGGTCGCCGTGATGCTGGTGTTGCTGGCTGCCCGACCGGCGGCGGCAGACGACCACCGCGTGCCGACCCATGCCCCTGCTTGCCACGCGACGACCGGGCTCACGGCCGGGCTGGACGCCATGCGTCCGCGCGCGGGGTGGGCCTGCGAGGATTCCGGCTGGCGCTCGGATGTGCCCGCAGTGTGGCTGCGCTTCGAGGCAAAGGACTGGAACAAGCGCGCGCTCCCCCGCCACTTCTTCAGCCGCTCCGCGCGCTTCGAGACGATCACCTTCCATGCGATCGACGGCGACGGCGCGGTGCGCAGCCTGGTGCTGCGCGAGGCGGACGGCAGGCCCTTTGCCGCGGGCCCCGTGTTCCAGCTCCCGCTCCCCGAGATCACGCCGCGGACCACCACGCTGATCGCCCGGATCGAGGCGCCGCATTCGGTGCCGCTGCTCACCGAGGCGCGCATCACTCATGACCCGGGGCTGGCCGACTGGTCGCAGATCGACATGATGCTGCTCGCATTTGTCGCGGGCATGCTGGTGCTGCCGCTGCTGTTCGACATCAGCTTCTTCGTGGTGCTGCGCGAACGCTTCGTCGTGCTGCACGCGGCGATGGTCACCGCGATGATGACCTATGTGCTGACCGCGGGCGGGCTGATCTCGGCCTTCGTCACGCTGCCGGTGGCGGTGATCGCGGTGGTGGGCCCGCTGTCATGGGCGGTGGGCGCGGGAATCTCGGCGCTGTTCCTGGCGAGCTTCCTCGAACGCGGCGCGCAGTCCCGCCTGATGCGGCAGGTGACGATCGCGACCGGCTGGTTCACGATGATCGTGCCCGGCTTCTTCGCGCTCCAGCTCGATGCCACCCAGCGCTTCGACGATGTCGGCTATTTCCTTGCCTTCCTGCCCGCGATCATCGTGATCAGCGCGGCGGTGATCGAGGCGATCGCGCGCGGCAGCCGCTCGGGCCGCTTCCTCGCCGTCGCCTGGGCCCCGATCATCGTCGCCTCGATCGAGCGCCTGCTGCGCGGGCTGGGCTGGCACACCGGCCCCTCGAGCCTCGACCAGATGCTTTATGTCGCGGTCGGGATCGAGGTGGTGGTGATCTCGCTCGCCATCGCCGACCGCTTCCTCGCGCTGCGCCGCGAGCGCGATGCGGCGCTGACCGAGGCGCGGATGCTCGAGCAGATCTCGACCCGCGATTCGCTCACCGGGTTGATGAACCGCCGCGCGATCGAGGCGCGCTTCGACGAGCTGCTGGCGCAGGGCTTCGACACCTTCGCGCTGGTCGATCTGGATCGCTTCAAGGCGATCAACGACGTCCACGGCCACCAGGTCGGCGATGCCGCGCTGGTCGCCTGCGCGAGCGCGATCCGCTCCTCGGGGGACCGCGACGCGGTGGCGGTGCGATTGGGCGGCGAGGAATTCGTGGTGCTGCTGCGCGGCCCCCGCCCGATCGAGCGCGCCGAGGCGCTGCGCCAGGCGATCCCGATGCGGATCGCCAAGGAAGTCCCCGGGCTCGACCTGCCGGTGACCGCGAGCATGGGCGTGGTGGTGCTGGGCGATGCCGGGCGGCAGAAGATGGCCTTCGCCGAGTTCTACGCCCGCGCAGACGCGCTGATGTACGAGGCCAAGGCGAGCGGGCGCAACCGGCTGTGCTACGAGCGGCTGACCGTGTTCCGCTCCCCGCCCGAGGGCCGCAAGGCCGAGAGCGAGCGGGCCGCCTGACCCTCAGGCAAACGGCCCCAGCACCTCGGGCCGCACCCGCGCCAGCCGTCCGGTCGCGCGGTCGAGCATCGCCCAGGTGGTCGCCGCGCTGACGAGGCGCTTGCCGGCGGCGTCGGTGAATTCCACGCGGCGCAGCGACTTCGCGCCTTGGGCGGGGCCTTCGATCCATGTCTCGGCGTGGACGGTCTCGCCCTCGGACACATTGCCGCGATAATCGATCTCGTGCCGCACCACGACCCAGAAGAACGCCGCCCGGTCCTCGGGGCGTGCGACCGCGTCCCAGTGGGCGGTCGCCATGTCCTGAATCCACTGCACCCACACGGTGTTGTTGACGTGGCCGAGCTCGTCAATGTGCTCGGCTCGCGCGGTGAAGGTGCGGGTGAAGCGGTTGGGCACGGGCGGCCTATTTCGGCAGAAGGGAGAGCAGCTGAATGAACGCGAACGGCACCAGTAACACCGCCGCCACGATGATGACGAGGCCGCGATCGTAGTTCGGCGCCTTCACTCGCCCTCGCTCTTGGGTGCCATCCCCATCTGCCACAGGATGAAGGCGAATTCCTCCGCGGTCTCCTTGAGGCTGTTCCACCGCCCCGATTGCCCGCCGTGGCCTGCGCCCATGTTGGTCTTGAGGAGCAGCAGGTTGTCGTCGGTCTTGAGCTCGCGCAGCTTGGCGACCCACTTGGCGGGCTCCCAATAGGTCACGCGCGGATCGTTGAGCCCGGCGGTCACCAGCAGCGGCGGATAGGCCTTGGCGGTCACCTGATCATAGGGCGAATAGGACAGCATGTAGGCAAACGCCGCCTTGTCGGTGATCGGGTTGCCCCATTCCTGCCACTCGCCCGGGGTGAGCGGCAGCTTCTCGTTGAGCATGGTGTTCACCACATCGACGAAGGGCACATGCGCCACCACCGCGCCATATTGCGCGGGGTCCTGGTTGATGACGGCCCCCATCAGCTCGCCGCCTGCCGAGCCGCCGCTCGCGGTGACCATGCCCTCGGCGGTATAGCCCTTGGCGATCAGCCCCCGGCCCGCGTCGACGAAATCGTTGAAGGTGTTGGTCCGCTCGAACAGCTTGCCCTGGAGATACCAGCGCCGCCCGAGATCATCGCCCCCGCGGATATGCGCGATGGCATAGGCAAAGCCGCGATCCACAAGGCTGAGCCGCGCGGTCGAGAAGCCCGGCGGCACGGCATAGCCATATGCACCGTAAGCATAGAGGTGCAGCGGCCCCGGACCCTCGATCCCCGCCTTCTTCAGGATCTCGGCCCGGTCGCGCCGCATCAGCACGCTGACCGGCACCTGCGTCCCGTCGCGCGCGGTGATGGTCAGGCGCTCGGAGACATAGAGCGAGGGGTCATAGCCGCTCGGGATTTCCTGCGTCTTGAGCGTCGTCAGCTTGCCGGTCTTGACGTCGTAATCATAGACCGTCCCCGGCGTCACCATCGACTGATAGGACAGCCGCAGCACGCTCATGTCGTATTCGGGATTGTTCGAGAGGCCCGCAGTGTAGCTCGGCTCGGGGAAGGTCACGGGGGTGACCTTGGCGGGGTCGGCATATTGCCGCAGCTGGATCTGGTCGAGGCCGTTCAGCCGCCCCTCGGTGACGAAGAAGTCCTTGAACAGGTCGAAACCGGTCAGATAGAAATCGTCCGAGCCGGGGATGACGGTCTGCCATTCCCCCGGCGCATCCAGCTTCGCCTTGGCGAGGCGGAAGTTGATGTGCTCGTCGTTGGTCCAGATCCACAGCTCGCCGTCGCGCACGTCGACGCCGTATTCGACGCCCTTCTTGCGCGGGCGCACGAGGATCGGCGCGGCGGTCGGATCGGCGGCGGGGACGAGGCGCACTTCGCTGGTCTCGTTGTCGCCGGTGGCGATGATCAGCCAGTCTTCCTGCGCCGAAAGCCCGGCGCCCACCCCGAAGCTCTGGTCCTCCTCCTTGTAGAGCGTCACATCGCTCTCCACGGGCGTGCCGATCACGTGCATCTTCGCTTCGAGCGTGCGCCATTCCTCGGTCGAGGGGCCATAGACGAGCGCGGTGTCGCCCTTCACCCACACGAGGTCGCCGCGCAGGTTCTCGATCACGTCGGGAAGGTGCTCGCCCGTGGTCAGATCCTTGATCCGCGCGGTGTAGCGCTCGCCCCCGGTGGTGTCGGTGGCATAGGCGAGGAACCGCCCGTTCTGACTGATCGAGGCCGCGCCGAGGCGGAAATATTCCTGCCCTTCCGCGAGGGCATTCTCGTCGATCAGCAGCTCGGCCTCACCCCCGGCAACCGGCTTCCTGTAATGCTTGCGATACTGCGCGCCTTCCTCGAACTCGGACCAGTAGAGGTAGTCGCCGTCCTTCTGGGGCACGGTCGAATCGTCCTCCTTGATGCGCGCACGCATCTCGGCGAACAGCGCCTCGGTCAGCGCCTTCTGGCCCTCCATCTGTGCCTCGAAATAGGCGTTCTCGGCCTTGAGGTGGTTCAGCACGTCCTCGTCGTCGACCGTGGGATAGGACTTGTCGTAGAGCCAGTCATAGGGGTCTTCGACCGTGATGCCGTGCACGGTGTAGGTGTGCGGGCGCTTCTCGGCGACCGGGGGCTTGATGTCGGTCGTGGCGGCGGTGGTCGAAGCGGCGGCGGAAGTGGTCACGCTAGGGGAGTCCTCGCTGGTGGCGGCCATCGCGGCCGGTGCAAAGGTGGTGGCGGCCAGCGCCAGGGCAAGGGCCCGGACACTGGGGTTGCTGCGGATCGGGCGAAACATGGGGGGCGGGTTTCCCGTCGGTTGGTCTGGGTGGAAAGAGTGGCCAGTGAGGCCTATGATGCGGTTGTAACGCGACAACGGGGCGCGGCAAGTGCCCGCGCCTCCCGCCGAAGGATCGACGACATGCTGATGCAAACCCATGAAGCCCGCCTTGCCGCCCTGCGCGAGGAGCTGAAGCGGCGGGGGCTCGATGGTTTCGTCATCCCCATCTCCGACGAGCACATGAGCGAATATGTCGGCGACTATGCCCAGCGCCTCGCATGGCTGACGGGCTTCGGCGGCTCGGCGGGGTTTGCCGCGGTGACGCTCACCCACGCCGCGATCTTCGTCGACGGGCGCTACACCGTGCAGGTGCGCGAGCAGGTCGACGGGAACCTGTTCGAATATCGGAGCGTCCCCAAGGACACGCTGGCTGCTTGGCTGGCCGAAGTGTGCGAGAGCGGCGCGAAGATCGCCTATGACCCCTGGCTCCACACCTGGGCCTGGGTCGAGGCGCTGGAGAAGCGGGTTGCGGCCAAGGGCATCGCGCTCGTGCCTGCGACAAGCAACCCGGTCGACGCCGTGTGGGTCGATCGCCCCGCTCCCTCGCCCGCCATCGCCATCCCGCACGAGGATGCGCTGGCGGGCCGTTCCTCCGCCGACAAGCGCGCCGCGGTCGCCGACTGGCTGGCGAAGGAGGGCCACGATGCGGTGGTGATCCCCGCGCTCGATTCGGTCGCGTGGCTGCTCAACATCCGCGGGCAGGACGTGGCGCACACCCCCGTCGCACTGTCCTATGTGATCGCCCACAAGGACGGCAGCGCCGAGCTGTTCATCGCGCCCGAGAAGGTGACGCCCGACCTGACCCGCCACCTCGGCAACGCGGTCACGATCCGGGACCGGGATGCGTTCGAGGGGGCGCTCGGCTCCGCCTTCGCGGGCAAGAGCGTCGCCATCGACCCCGATTTCGCCGTGGTCGGCATCGCGCAGGCGCTGCGCAGCGGCGGCGCGCAGTTCGCCTTCAAGCAGGACCCGACGATCCTTGCCAAGGCGATCAAGAACCCGGCCGAACAGCAGGGCCACCGCGACGCGCAGGCCCGCGACGGGGCGGCGGTGTCGAAGTTCCTGCGCTGGCTGGAAATCGAGGGGCCGAAGGGCGGGGTCGACGAGCTCTCGGCCGCGGCGCGCCTTCAGCTCTTCCGGGCGGAAGACCCGGGCCTGCGCGATCTCTCCTTCGATACCATCTCCGCCGCCGCCGGCCACGCCGCGCTGCCGCACTACAAGGTGGACGCAGACAGCAATATCCCGATCCCGCCCTCCTCGATCTACCTGGTCGATTCCGGAGGCCAGTATCCGGGCGGCACCACCGACATCACCCGCACGGTCTGGGTCGGCCCCGGCGAACCGACGGCGGAAATGCGCGACCGCAACACGCGGGTGCTGAAGGGCCACATCCAGCTCGCCCGCGCGGTGTTTCCGCAAGGCACGGCGGGCGGCCAGCTCGATGTGCTGGCGCGGCAATATCTCTGGGAGGCAGGCGTCGATTACGCCCACGGCACCGGCCACGGTGTCGGCAGCTTCCTCAGCGTGCATGAAGGCCCGCAGCGCATCGCCAAGCCCTCTGGCGGGCAGGCGGGCACCGGGCAGGAGCTGTTCGCGGGCATGATCCTCTCGAACGAGCCGGGCTATTACAAGCAGGGCCACTTCGGCATCCGAATCGAGAACCTGGTGCTGGTCGAGGAGCGGCAGATCGCGGGGCAGGAGGGCACCTGGCTCGGGTTCGAGACGCTGACCTTCGTGCCGCTCGATCGCAAGCTGATCGACAAGGCGCTGCTGACCGCGGAGGAAGTGGCGTGGGTCGATGCCTATCACGCCCAGGTGCGCGCGCTGCTCGCGCCGCGCCTGTCGGGCGAGGATCTGGCGTGGGTCGAACGGGAGACCGCGCCGCTTTGACCCTCTCCAGTCGCTCCCCGTTGCGCAGCAATGGTGAGGGACTCGAAGGCCCGCTTGTCGCCCTGCAAATGTTCCTGTAATGTTCCGTCATTGATTCGCATCATGGGAGGAACATCAATGATCGGCTACGTCACCCTCGGCACCAACGATCTGCCGCGCGCCGCGACTTTCTATGACGCGCTCGCCGCGCAGTTCGGGGTGGGGCGGATGATGGATTTCGAGAGCTTCATCGCCTGGGGCGCATGGGGCGGCGCGCCGGGGATCGCGGCGACGCTGCCGTTCGATGGCCAGCCCGCCACGGTGGGCAACGGGGTGATGGTCGCGCTCGAGGTGAAATCGCCGGAGCAGGTCCACGCCGTCCACGAAACCGCGCTCGCGCATGGCGGCACCTGCGAGGGCGCGCCGGGGCCGCGCGGCAATGACGGCTTCTACGCCGCCTATTTCCGCGATCCGGATGGCAACAAGCTCAACGCCTTCTGCATGATCGCGCCGGAAAAGACCGGCGAATGACCGCGCCCCGGCTCTGCGAGCGCTTCATCCACTTGGGACAGGGTGCAAGGGCGGTGGCAGCGCCGCCCTTCGCCGGGATGGAGTGGTATGCGGGCCATGCCGAGCGTCACGCGGCGGACGGGGCGGAAGGGCGCGACCGCGATCTTCATCACCGCGGGTCAGGGCACGCAGCACGGCGCGCGCCAAGGGGTGCGCGTTACCCATGTAATTGCGCGGTAATGGCGCGGTTATGCGCGGGTCATGGGCGGGTTATCGACTGTTCCACGTGAAACATTCGGCAGCGCTAGCGCATCAGCCCGCCCAGCAGATTGCGCACGAAGGCCGTCGCTCCGGTGCGCAGCGGGTCGGCACCCGACTTCTTGCCGAGAACCATCGCCACCGCCATCGAGGCGAGTGAACCGCTGGCGGCAGTCATCGCGTTCTTGCCCGCCTTCTCCCACACCGAGGGCGTCCTGCGTTCGCGCTTGGCGACTTCCTCCTTGCCCTTCTCCGCCACTTCCTGCGCGGTCGCTTCAGCGTCGGCCGCCTTGGCGGCGAGCACTTCGGCGGCGCTCTCGCGGTCCACGGGGGTGTCGTACTTGCCCTCCACCGGGCTCACCGACTGGATGATCGCGCGCTCCTTCTCGCTCACCGGCCCCAGCCGCGAGCGCGGGGGCTTGATCAGCGTGCGCTCGACCACCGTCGGCGCGCCGTCATCGTCTAGCGTCGAGACCAGCGCCTCGCCGACCTTCAGTTCGGTGATCACCGCCTCGACATCGAGCTTCGGGTTCACCCGGAAGGTCTCCGCCGCCGCCTTGATCGCGCGCTGATCGCGCGGGGTGAAGGCGCGCAGCGCATGCTGGACGCGGTTGCCGAGTTGCCCGGCGACCTCCTCGGGAATGTCGATCGGGTTCTGGGTGACGAAGAACACCCCCACGCCCTTCGATCTGATCAGCCGCACCACCTGCTCGATCGTGTCCTGCAGCGCCTTGGGCGCGTCGTCGAACAGCAGGTGCGCCTCGTCGAAGAAGAACACCAGCCTGGGCTTTTCGGGATCGCCCACTTCGGGGAGCGATTCGAACAGCTCGGCCAGCAGCCACAGGAGGAAGGTGGCATAGAGCTTGGGGCTGCGCATCAGCTTGTCGGCGGCGAGCACGTTGACATAGCCGCGCCCCTGATCATCGACCTTGAGGAAGTCGCCAATCTCCAGCGCCGGCTCGCCGAAGAAGTGGTTCGCGCCCTGCGCCTCGAAGCTCAGCAATTGCCGCTGGATCGAGCCGACCGAGGGCTTGGTGACGTTGCCGTATTTGCCTGAAAGCGCGGCGGCATTCTCGTTCGCCCAGGTGAGCAGCGCCGACAGGTCCTCGAAATCAAGCAGCAGCAGGCCGTTCTCGTCGGCATAGCGGAAGATGATCTGGAGCACGCCTTCCTGCGTCTCGTTGAGGTCGAGCAGGCGGGACAGCAGCAACGGGCCCATCTCTGACACCGTGGTGCGGATCGGGTGGCCCTGTTCGCCATAAAGATCCCAGAAGATCACCGGATTGTCGGCATAGCTGTAATCGGTGATGCCGAGCTCCCTGGCGCGCGCCTCGAGCTTGTCGGCATGCTTGAAGGTGGGCGATCCGGGCATGGCGATCCCCGACAGATCGCCCTTCACGTCGGCGAGGAACACCGGAACACCGGCGGCCGAGAAGCTCTCGGCGATGCCCTGCAGGGTCACGGTCTTGCCGGTCCCGGTCGCGCCCGCGATCAGCCCGTGGCGGTTCGAGCGGCCGAGCAGCAACGTCTGGCGCGATCCCTCCGCGCCGAGGCCGAGATAGATGTCGGATGCGCTCTCTGTCATGCCTGCCCCCAAGTCTGCGATGTGTCGGCGAAAAGTCGCGCGGAGGTGTGCAAGGGCGCGGCGCGGCGGTCAAGTTCTCGACTTCCGCGCGCGATTGGGCCAAGGCTTCGCAGGCTATGGCTATTGGCTCGCCTGCTCCGTTCGTCCTGCTCGATGATGCCCGCGCCGGCGAAGGCGCCGCCGACGCGCTGCTCTACGAGGGGCCGCGCGCGCTGTTCGTGGCCAACCGGGCGGACGAGGTCGAAGCGGTGTTCGCCGCGGCCGAGGCGGCGCGGGTGGCGGACGGCGGCCCCGTGGCAGGCTATGTCGCCTACGAGGCCGGACTGGCGCTGGAGCCGCGTCTTGCCGCGTCGGCTGCGGCGCGCAGCGGCGCGAACGGCCCGCTGGTGTGGCTCGGGCTGTTCGATGCCCCGCGCCGCATCGCCGCCGCCGATGTGCCCGCCTGGCTTGCCGACAGGGCCGAGGGGCCGGGCACGCTCGGCCCGATGGAGCCGCAGCTCTCGCCCGGCGGCTATGGCGCAGCCTTCGCGCAGCTCTCCCAGGCGATCCGCGCTGGCGACATCTACCAGGCGAACCTCACCTACCCGCTCGCGGGCAGCTTCCGCGGCGATCCGGTGGGGCTCTACGCGGCCCTTCGCGGCGCGGCGGCGGCGGGTTATGGCGGGCTGATCTTCGACGGGTCGCACTGGCTGCTGAGCTTCTCGCCCGAGCTGTTCGTGGCGCTGAGCGGCAGCGAGGCCAAGGTCAAGCCGATGAAGGGCACGCGCCCGCGCTCCGCCGATCCGGCGGCCGACCGCGCGGCGGTGGAAGACCTCGCCACCTCGGTCAAGGACCGCGCCGAGAACCTGATGATCGTCGACCTGATGCGCAACGACCTGTCGCGCGTGGCCGAGGCGGGGAGCGTCCGGGTCGATGCGCCTTTCGCAGTCGAGAGCTACCCGACCGTGCACCAGATGGTCTCGACCGTGCGCGCGCGGCTCAGCCCGGGCAAGGGCGCGATGGAGCTGGTGCGCGCGCTGTTCCCCTGCGGCTCGATCACCGGCGCGCCCAAGATCCGGGCGATAGAGCTGCTGGCCGAGGTCGAGCGCGATGCCCGCGGGGCCTATTGCGGGGCGATCGGCCGGATCGATGCGGATGGGAATGCCGCCTTCAACGTCGCGATCCGCACCTTGCGGCTCACGCCCGTAGAGAACGGGCAGGGCAGCGCGGTGCTCGGCATCGGCTCGGCCGTGGTCGCGGACAGCGATCCGATGGCCGAACGGCGCGAATGCGAGATCAAGGCCGGTTTCCTGCGCCGCGCGGCACCGGGTCTTGGCGCGGCGCAATGCGACCTGATCGAGACGATGCGTTTCGAGCCCGAAAGCGGCATCATGCTGCTCGAAGATCACCTCGCCCGAATGAAGGCGAGCGCGGCGGCGCTGGGCTTTGCCTTCGATCGCCATGCCTTGCGCAACCAGATCCAGGCGCTGTGTTTCGAGCTCGACGCGCCCGCAAGGGTACGGCTGCTGGTCAGCCGCTCCGGCGCGAGCGCGCTCGAGACCGCGCCCTTGCCCGCGCCGCTGGCGGGGCCGGTCAAGGTCGCCGCTTTCCCGCACCCGCTCGATCCCACCGACTGGCGGCTCGCACACAAGACCTCGGACCGCGGGTTCTACGAGGACGCGCTGGCCGCCGCGCGCAGCCTCGGCGCGGAGGAAGCGCTGCTGGTGCGCGGCGACGGCCTCGTCACCGAGGGCAGCTGGACCAGCGTCTTCGTCGACGGGCCGGACGGCGTGCTTATCACTCCGCCGCTCGCGCTCGGCCTGCTGCCCGGGGTGCTGCGGGGAAGCCTGATTGCCGAGGGCCGCGCGCGCGAGGGCGAGGTGACGCTTGACGATCTCGCCGGCGGCTTCCGGATCGGCAACGCCCTGCGCGGCCTGATGAAAGCGGTGCTCGCGTGAGCCTCCCGATCCTCTACGAAGACGGCGAGGCGCTGGTGATCGACAAGCCTTCGGGCATGGCGGTCGACCGGCCGAGGAAGGGTGGGATCTGCCTCGAGGACCACCTCGAGCGGCTGAAGCTCGGCTTCCAGCGCGCGCCGGTGGCGGTGCACCGGCTGGACACGGATACCAGCGGCTGCCTGCTTCTGGCGAGGAACCCCAAGGCGCTCGCCCGTTTCAACCGCGCCTTCGAGGAGCGGCTGGTGGGCAAGACTTACCTCGCGATCCTCGCGGGCCATCCGACGGGCACTAGCGGCACCATCGAACTCGCCCTCGCCAAGATCAGCTCGGCCGAGAAGGGCTGGCGGATGATCGCGGCGAAGAAGGGCAAGCCCGCTGTCTCGCACTGGGAGCTGGTCGAGGAGCTGGGCCCCCACAGCCTGATCCGCTTCCGGCCCGAGACCGGGCGAACCCACCAGCTCAGGGTGCATGCCCTGAAGGGCCTCGGCGCGCCGCTGCTGGGCGATCCGGTCTATGGCGCGGGGAACGCGGGCGCGGCCAAGCGCACCATGCTCCACGCCGAGAGCCTCACGGTGGAGCGGCCCGGCAAGACGCCGATCGCGGCGCGTGCGCCGCTGCCTGCGGATTTCCTCGCACTCGGGGCGAAGGATGGATGACGAAGAGCCTCTCTCCGCGCGGGCGATAAGGCTCGCCAGCGAGAGCTTTCTCGCAGGCTCGGGCCCCGGCGGGCAGAACGCCAACAAGGTCGCGACCGAAGTCGAGCTGCGGGTGAACATCTACGCGCTGCGTCTATCGCCGTCGGTGTTCGCGCGGCTGCGCAAGCTCGCGGGCGCGAAGCTCGCCGGCAACGGCGACCTCATCGTCACCTCCAAGGCCCACCGCACGCAGGACGCCAACCGGCAGGACGCGCGCATCAAGCTCGCCGCGCTGCTCGAGGCGGCGCTGGTCGAGCCCAAGCGGCGCGCCAAGACCCGAGTCAACCGCGTGGGCAAGACCGAGCGCCTCAAGGTCAAGAAGGTGCGCGGCGCGGTGAAGGCCAATCGCGGCAAGCCCCGTGCTTCGGACTGGTGAGCCTTATTGACTTTTGTCCGTGAATCGGCGAAGGGCGCGCCCGTGTGGCGGTGTGCCGGGCCTTCCGGGCGCGCCGCTATTTGCTTTTTAGCCCTGCGGACAGCACTCGCCGGGCCGACCCAGTTGACAGGAACCCGCCATGGCGAAGCCCACCACCGTCAAGATCCGCCTCGTCTCGAGCGAGGGCACCGGCTTCTTCTACGTGACCAAGAAGAACCCGCGCAACATCACCGAGAAGATGAGCTTCCGCAAGTACGACCCGGTCGCGCGCAAGCATGTCGAATTCAAGGAAGCCAAGATCAAGTAAGGCTCCTGCCGCGCCGACCCTCGGGCATGAGTGCGGTAATTCATCGACAGTTCAAGCCTTGCGACCTAGGCGCAGCGGCATGAAAACAGTTTCGACAAAACTTCGCGTCGCGGCGCTCGGCCTTTCGGCCGGAGCGCTAGGCCTCGGTTTGGCCCCGGGCGACACCGCCCCGCTGGCCACCCCCGCCGCCGCGCAGGCTGCGACCACCGATCTCGACCGCGTGGTCACCGCCTTGCGGTCGATCTCGACCATGAAGGCCGATTTCGTCCAGACCGACCGCAACGGGCAGAGCCTGCGCGGGGTGATGACCCTGAAGCGCCCGGGCAAGATCCGCTTCGACTACGGCAAGAACGCCGATTTCCTCGTCATCTCCAACGGCAAGTCGCTCTATGTGATCGACTACGAGGTCGCGCAGGTCGAACGCTGGCCGATCGGCAACTCGCCGCTGGGCGCGCTGTTCGATCCGGACAAGGACGTGAAGCGCTTCGGCAAGCTGATGCCGACCTCGAGCAAGGACGTGATCAGCGTCCAGGTGCGCGATCCCAAGAAGCCCGAATTCGGGATGATCACGCTGATTTTCGTGAAGAATGCCGCCGCGCCCGGGGGCTTGCAGCTCGCCTACTGGGTGGCGCTCGACGCGCAGAACAACCGCACCCGGGTGGAGCTGTCGAACCAGCGCTACGGGGTGGCGGTGGCCGACAGCACCTTCACCTTCAAGGACCCGCGCCGCACGGCTCGTCGCCCCGGCTGAACGGGCGTCCGACGAACGGTTGTATGAAAGCGACAGAAAACTTGCCGCGTTCATGTCAGTGAAAGGCAGAACCGGTTAATCATTCTCAACAAGGCGGGCCGAAGGGAGGTTTCCCCCCTGTTGCCCACCCTTCAAATGGGCCTGTCTTGCACAAGCGTGACGAACGCTCCATGGAACCCCCGACCCATCGCCCCCGGGTCGGGGGTTTTTGGTGTCTGGAGGGTTTTTTGTTTGCGCCCTCAGACGCCGGGCGCAGCGCGTCCGCGCTGCTTGGCTTTCCTCGCATAAGCTCGGGCGGCCGTTCGGCCTTGCGGCGGCTGCGCCGCCGTTGCAGCGCAAGACGCCAGACCTGCGCGCTTATCCCTATTTCTCCCAGCCGAGCGCCTTGCGGATGATGTTGTAGATCACGTTCTGCTCGATCACCCCGCGCGCACGCTCTGCTCCCGGGCCGGTGGCGAACAGGGCGACATCCTCGCCCGCGTGGGTCTCCGCGCCGGTCGGCACCACCGCCTGCTGGGTCGCGGCCACGCCGGTCTCGGGCACCGGGCGCTCGCCCTTCACTGCGCCGGGGCCGTTGGCATAGCCGAGCGTCGTGTAGGGCTTGCCGTCCGCCGCCAGCACCGGGCTCTTGCCGTCGCCGCCATCCTCGCCGCGGCCCGGAGGCGCGACCACCAGCCCGAGGATGTCGTTCCCGCGCTGCGGATAGCCGGCGATGGTGAAGACGTGGCTGTGATCGGCGGTGACGAGGATCAGCGTCTCTTCGGGATCGGTGTTCTCGACCGCCCACTGCACCGCGCGGGCGAACTCGACCGCCTCCTCGAGCGCAAAGCCTGCCTTGCCGGCGTGGTGCGCATGGTCGATCCGCCCGCCCTCGACCATCAGGTAGAAGCCGTCGGGATCGGCCTTGAGCCGCGCGATGGCGGCGGCGGTCATGTCGGTGAGGGTGGGCTCGGGCGAGTCTGCCTTCCGCTCGGCCATGAAGGTCATGTGATCGGCGTTGAACAGCCCGAGCACCGGCTTGCCGACGGGGGCCGCGGCGAGGGCGGCTGCATCCTTCACCACCACGCCGCCGTTCTTCGCGGCCCATGCGGCGGGGAGATCGGCCCCCGGATCGCTCCTGCGCCCGCCGCCGCTCTTGCCGTAGAAGCTGCGCGCTCCGCCGCCCAGCGCGACATCGAACTGCGCCTCGGCAAGCTGGAGCGCGATGTCCTTGCACCCGACCTGCTGGTCGGCCGGGATGCTGGTGTCGGCCTCCCAGTCGCGGTCGGCCGAGCGGGCATAGACGCTCGCCGGGGTCGCGTGGGTGATGCGGGTGGTGGTGACGATCCCGAGCGCCAGCCCGCGCTGCTTCACTTCCTCGCCCAGCAAGGGCAGCGGGTGAGCGAGCGCATCGCGGCACACGCCCTTTTCCGCCGCGGGCCCGATCCCGAGCACCCCGATGCGGGTCTTGAGCCCCGAATGCATCGCGGTCGCCGTCCCCGCGCTGTCGGGCACCTGCGCGTTGGTGTTGTAGGTCTTGACCAGCGCCACGTTCGGGAATTTCTCGAAGCTGAGCTGGTTCTCCTCGCCGGTTTGCCCACGCTTCTGCCCGTCATAGATGCGCGCGGCGGTGATGGTGGAGATGCCCATGCCGTCGCCGATGAACAGGATGACGTTCTTCGCGCGCGGCTCCTCCGGCGGCTTGGCGCGGCGCTCCTTGGCTAGCACCGGGGTCGCGGCGGCGGAGGCGAGGAGCAGGGCGGCAAGCAGGGTGCGGGTGATCATGGCGGGTCTCCGGTCAGGTGCCCCGCCCTATCGCGCCGCCGTTTGACGATAAAGTGAAAGCTAGAACTTTCGCTCGCGGACAACTAAGTCCGCCCCATGCTGACCGTCGCGACCTGGAACATCAACTCCGCACGCCTGCGCGTCGGCCTGATCGAGAAGCTGCTCACCGAGGCCGCGCCCGACATCCTGTGCCTGCAGGAGATCAAGTGCGAGAGCCACCTCTTCCCCGCCGAGGCATTGGCGGCGCTGGGCTACACCCACCAGGCGGTGAGCGGGCAGAAGGGCTATCACGGGGTCGCGACGGTCTCCCGCGTGCCGATCCGCGAGGTCACCCGCCACGACTGGCAGGACAATGGCGAGGCGCGGCATATCGGGGTCGAGGTACTGGGCAAGGATCTCCTCGTCGAGAACGTCTACATCCCGGCGGGCGGCGACATTCCCGACCGCGAATTGAACCCCAAGTTCGGCCAGAAGCTCGATTTTCTCGGGCGGATGACCAAGTGGGCCGACACGCTCGACAAGCCGACGCTGATCGTCGGCGATTTCAACATCGCCCCGCTCGAAAGCGACGTGTGGAGCCACAAGCAGCTCTTGAAGGTCGTCAGCCACACGCCGATCGAGGTGGAGACGCTGGGCCGGTTCCGGGACGCCCACGGCTGGGTCGATCTTGGCCGCCAGCACATCCCCGCCCCGCAGCGCTATTACTCGTGGTGGAGCTACCGCAATCCCGGCTGGCAGGAGAACGACAAGGGCCGCCGCCTCGATCACATGTGGGCCTCGCCCGAGGTCGCGCGGCAATCGCGGGCGCACCGGGTGCTGGAAGGCGCGCGGGCGTGGGAGCAGCCGTCGGATCACGTGCCGCTGATCACGGAGTTCGACCTCTGACGCTCGGGCCATCGCCTGAACGCCGCGCGGCGCAGGCCGTCGACGCGCTGCGCCACGGCTGGCCGCTGGCGTTCGAGGGCGGGCCGGTTCTGCTCCCGGTCGAAACCGCCACCGCGCCCGATGCCCGCGCGCCGCAAATGCTGATCTCCGCCGCGCGTGCTGCGACATTGAAGCTCGCCAACCAGAAAGAGGCCGCCGTGCCCCACGCGCCGGTGCTGATCGCGGGGGGCGAGGATTTCAGCTTGCGCGATGCGCTCCCCATCGCCGATCCGGCATTGGACCTCGGCAACCCCCTCAAGGGCCCGTTCAAGGCGGTGAGCCTCGACTGGGCCGAGACCGCCACGGCCGCGCTCGAACTGGCGCGGATCGCGGGCATTCTCCCTGCCTTCATGGTCGACGCCGAAGCCGCAGGCGAGGCGCTCCCCGTCAGCCTCGGCGATCTGGCCGCCTATGCCGACGCGGGCGCGCTCAAGATCGTCACCCGCGCGCGCCTGCCGGTCAGCGCCTGCGAGGATGCCGAGATCGTCGCCTTTCGCTCCAATGCCGACCTGCGCGAACACGTCGCCCTGATCATCGGCCGGCAGACCGGCGACCGCCAGCCGCTCGTCCGCCTCCACTCCGAGTGCCTGACAGGCGACATCCTCGGCAGCCTCAAATGCGACTGCGGCCCGCAGCTCGACGCCGCGCTCCACGCCATGGCGCACGAGGCGAGCGCGTCGGGCGGGTGGGGCGTGCTGCTCTACATGCGGCAGGAGGGGCGCGGGATCGGCCTCATCAACAAGCTGCGCGCCTATCGCCTGCAGGATCAGGGGTTCGACACGGTCGAGGCCAACCAGCGCCTTGGCCTCCCCGACGAAGCACGCGATTTCCCCGTGGCGGCGCGGATGCTCGAGCTGCTGGGGGCGACCACCATTCGCTTGCTCACCAACAACCCGGCAAAAGTCCGCGCGCTCGAGGCGGCGGGGATCACGGTGAGCGAGCGGGTGCCGCACCAGCTGCCCGAAAACCCCCACAACGCGCGCTATCTGGCGACCAAGCGGGACCGGTCAGGGCATCTGCTCACCTAACGCCTTGCGCCCGCGCGCCTTTTGGCCGACCATCGCGGCCCTGCAACCGGGGAGACCCCACGATGCGCGCGCTGATTCTCGCCCTGGCTTTCGTTTTCGGCACCGCCAACACCCTGCCGACCCTCGACGAGGAGGTCGAAGCGCTGGTCACTCAGGGCAAGGTCGCGGAGGCCTATGACCTCGCCCGCGCCGCCGCCAGGCGCGGCGATGCCGACGCGGAGGACTGGCTCGGCTGGTTCCACGAAACCGGCAAGGGCCGCAAGGTCGATCTCGGCAAGGCCGCCGAGCACTACCGCAAGGCCGCAGCCGGTGGCGACAACCATGCCGCGTGGCGCTTGGGCGTGCTGATCGACCGGGGCGCGGTGAAGGGCAGCCCCGAGGAAGCCGTCGCCCTGTTCCGCGATGCGGCGGGCCGCAATTTCCCCGCCGCGCTGGTCAGCCTCGCGGTGATGCAGGCGACCGGGCGCGGCACGCCGAAAGACCACACCGCGGCGATGGCCAACTATCTCGCCGCAGCCAAGCTCGGCCATGCCCACGGCGTGCGCGGGGTGGGGATCATGTTCTACCTCGGCGAGGGCGTCACGCAGAACGTGGAGGAGGCCTCAGCCTGGTTCCTCGCCTCTGCCGCGATGGGCAACGAGGAGGCGCAGCAGAGCCTCGAAGCGGTCGCCGACGAGGTGCCTCCCGGTCGCGGGCGCGCGATTGTCGAACGCGCGAAGGCGATTGCGGCGGAACTCGGCGTCGAGGTGGACATCACCTTCGAGGAAGACGCCCCCGCCAGCTGACGGCGCGCCCGGGCCGTACGCCTCAGCGCTGCTCGTACTGCTTGATACCGGCGGCGATCCTGTTGCCCTGCATCACCACGCGGCTGCCGGTCCAGTCGGCGAGGAACACCGAGTTGCGGCTCAGGCCGGGGACAAAGCGCGCCTCGTTGTTCTCGACCCTGAGGCCGCCCGAATCGTGGAGCAGGTCCTCCGCCCCCAGCGCGATGAAGGCGGAGTAGTTCTCCTTGTCGCGCCCCTGGACGAACCAGTTGTCGGCGATCCGCCCGACGCTGCCGGCGGGCAGATCGATCATGTAATTGGTCGCCGTGCCGTTCGCGTCGTCGAAGCTGTTGTTCTCGATCACCACCTCGGCGCTGCGGGCCTTGACGTAGTGCCCGCCCATGCCGCGCTCGAAGCGGCTTTCGCGCACGGTGAGCGAGCCGTAATTGCCGATGTAGATCGAGTGCGCGCAGCCGGCCGCGTTCTCGCAGGTGCCGAGCCCGGTGAAGGTCGAGCGGGTGATGTAGATCCGTCCAGAGGGATCGTCGGCGGTAAGGATGCCCTGCTGG
Source organism: Erythrobacter donghaensis (assembly GCF_001557325.1). Classification (GTDB taxonomy): domain Bacteria; phylum Pseudomonadota; class Alphaproteobacteria; order Sphingomonadales; family Sphingomonadaceae; genus Erythrobacter; species Erythrobacter donghaensis_B. Next base: position 50,489 of record NZ_LSJS01000292.1, on the reverse strand, counting down.
CTGTTCTCGAAGCGGGCGTAGGCGACGTTCAATGCGCCCTTCTCGAGCCGGATGCCCGCCCCGTTGCCGTCGGCGACGCGCAGGTTGGAGAAGGTGATGCCCCTGATCTCCGCGCCGATGCCGCGCAGCACGAAGGCGGCCTTGCCCTCGCACGAGCGGGCGGTGAAGGTGACGCTGCCGGGCTCGGGCGCTTCGTAGACGATCACGCCCGCCTCCTGCACCGCGCACTGGCGGTAGGTGCCGGGTGCGATGCGGATCGTGCCGCGGCCCTGGCCGATCGCATTGACCGCTTCCTGAAGCGTCGCGAAACGCTGGCCGCTCTCGACCACGGTGAAGGCATCGGGCACGGGCTGCGCGCTGGCACCGGAGGACAGCAGGGCGGCGGCGCAGAGCAGCGCGAGGGCACCGAGGGGCGGGCGGATGGCTTCCTTGATCATGTGCGGGGGAATATCACGGCGGCCGGGCCTTCCCCACCGCTTGCGGGCGGGGTGTGCCCATTTGGCACTTGGCGGGCGGGGCAAGGCACGGCTAAACCGCTCCCGCAATCGCGGCCGGGTCCGGTGACCTGCGCCCGCGCGAGAGGAGAGAACCCGAGCCATGCGCAAGCTTTTGAGCCTTACCGCCCTGACCGCCGCCCTCAGCCTCGCCGGGTGCGGCAGCGCCGACGATGCCTCGACCGAGGCGAGCGCCGACACGGTCGAGATGCCCGCCGACAGCGCGCTCGAGCCGATCGCCGATGCGCCGGTCGCCGATCCGTCCGCCACGGCCACCGACGCGCCCGAGCCTGCCGTTCCCGAGCCGGGCGCGACTGCGGCGGGCGATGCCGCGGCTGCGGTCGCGGGCAAGGCGCTCGAGGCCGCTGGCGAAGGCGAAGACGCGCCCCGCTAGGGCCGGCCCGCGATGTCTCGCGCCCCGATACTCGCCGCCGCTCTGGCCCTCGTCCTCGCCGCCTGCGGGAGCGAGCAGGCGCGCGATCCCGGCGCGGTCAGCCCGGGCGAGGCCAAGGCGCTAGACGATGCCGCGAGCATGCTCGACGAGCGCCGCCTCCCGCCCGAGGCCCTGCCCACCGATGCGCCCACCGCTCCCCCTGCCGAAATGACAGGCGACGCCGCCGAGGCCCGCCGCTAGGCGGGCGAGGCGCCCCCTCACAAGGATGCCGACACCATGAACGCCCCCGCCACTCTCTCCGCCCCCGTCAATCCGGGCATGGACGAGGAGACCTTCGAGCAGTTCGCCGAGCAGCTCGCGCGCTATGTCCGCGAACGCCTGATCCCGGCCGAGCCGCAGGTGATCGCCGAGGATCGCATCCCCGAAGCGATCGTCAACGAGATGCGCGAGATGGGCCTGTTCGGCCTCTCGGTGCCCGAGGAATACGGCGGCGCGGGGCTCAACATGACGCAATATGCCCGCGTCGTGAACATCATGGCCTATGCCGCACCCGCGTACCGTTCGATCTTCTCGATCAATGTCGGAATGTTCGCGAGCGCGCTGAAGAACGGCGCCACGGAGGCGCAGAAGGCCGAGTGGTATCCGCAGATCGCGGAAGGCAAGATCGCCTGCTTCGGCCTGACCGAGCCCGGCTCGGGCAGCGACAGCGCGGCGATGGCGACCACCGCCACCCCCGACCCCGACGGCAACGGCTGGATCCTCAACGGCACCAAGCGCTACATCACCAACGCCCCCCACGCCGACGTCGCGCTGATCATGGCGCGCACCAGCAAGGAGGCTCTGCCCAAGAACGCGCATGTCAGCGCCTTTCTGGTGCCGATGAACGCGCCGGGGGTTTCGACCGGCTCGCCCGACAGGAAGATGGGCCAGTCGGGCTCGCACATTTCCGACATCATGCTCGACGATGTGCGCGTGCCCGGCGACGCGCTGCTCGGCGGGGAGACCGGCAAGGGCTTCGTCTTCGCGATGAAGAGCCTCGACAACGGGCGCATTTCCGTGGGCGCGGCGGCGACCGGCTATGCCCGCCGCGCGCTGGATTCGGCGCTGCGCTACGCCAACGAGCGCAAGGCCTTCGGCGAGCCGATCGCCAATTTCCAGCTGATCCAGCAGATGCTCGCCGACAGCGAGATCGAGATCTACGCCGCCGAAGCGATGATGAAGGACGTCACCGCGCGGGCCGACCGTGGCGAGAACATTCTGGTGAAGGCCGCCGCCTTCAAGGTCTTCGCCTCCGAGATGTGCGGCCGGGTGGTCGACCGCGTGGTGCAGATCTACGGCGGGGCGGGCTACCTCGCCGAATACGACGCCGAGCGCTTCTTCCGCGATGCGCGCATCTACCGCATCTACGAGGGCACGACGCAGATCCTCCAGCTCCAGATCGCCAAGCACATGCTGCGCGAGTGGAAAGAGAATGCGTGAACCCTTGTCATTCCCGCGAAAGCGGGAACCCAGAGCGGCAAGGTCCCGCGGGTGGCCCTGGGTCCCCGCTTTCGCGGGGATGACATGTGTATAATCTGCTGAACGACCTCTCGATCGTCGAAGTTTCAAGCTTCGTCGCCTCGCCGACCGCCGGGCTCTACTGCGCGCAGCTGGGCGCGGAGGTGATCCGGGTCGACCACAAGGCGGGGGGGCTCGATTACAACCGCTACATGCTCACGCGGGAGGGTCGGTCCCTGTCGTGGGAGAACCTCAACCGCGCCAAGAAGTCGGTCGCGCTCGATCTGCAATCGCCGCAAGGGCGCGAGCTGCTGGTGGAGCTGGCGGCGAAGGTCGGCCAGTGCATCACCAACCTGCCGGAGCAGTCCTTCCTCAGCCACGCCGCCATGCAGGCCAAGCGCGCGGACATGATCTCCTTGCGCATCATGGGCTGGCACGACGGGCGCCAGGCGATGGACTTCACGGTCAACGCCGCCTCGGGCTACCCGCTGATGTGCGGGCCGGAGGAGTGGGACCCGGCGACCGCGCCCCCTGTGAATCAGGTGCTCCCGGCGTGGGACTTCATCACCGGTGCCTATGGCGCCTTCGCCCTGCTCGCCGCGCTGCGCCACCGCGACCGCACCGGCGAGGGCAGCGAGGTGCGCCTGCCGCTGGGCGACGTCGCGATCGGCACCATGGCGAACGCCGGGCTGATGGCCGAGGTGCTCTACCGCGTTGGCGACCGCGAGCGGCTCGGCAATGCGATCTGGGGCGCGTTCGGGCGCGATTTCCGCAGCCGTGACGGCGTGCGCTTCATGGTCGCCGCGCTGACTCCCAAGCAGTGGAGCGGGCTGGTGCGCGCCTTCGGACTCGAGGCCGGGATCGCCGCGCTCGAGGCCGAGCATGGCGTCCGCTTCGCCGACGGGGACACCCCGCGCTTCCAGCACCGCCACGCCCTGTTCGACCTGTTCCAGCAGACCGCGGACGGGATGGATTACGCGACCCTCGCATCGCGAATGGCCGCCGAGGGCTGCACCTTCGAACGCTACCGCACCGCCCACGAGGCCGCCAACGACCCGGTGCTGGTGGCGGACAACCCGCTGTTCGGCCCCTCGCCCGCCAACCCGAGCGGCTTCGAATACCCCGCCACCCGCAGCTTCGCGAACCTTCCGGGCCGCGCAGCAGGCGACCCTGCGCCCGCGCCCTATCTCGGCCAGCATTCCGAGGAAGTGCTGGCCGAGAAGCTGGGCCTCTCCTCCGGCGCCATCGGCAAGCTGGTCGATGCGGGCACCGTGGCTCTTTCTGACAAGGACAAGCAATGACCAGACGCGCCGCCATCGTTTCGCCCCTGCGCACCCCGGTGGGCAAGTTCCTCGGCGGGCTTTCCAGCATGAACGCGGGCGAGCTCGGCGCGGTGATCCTCAAGGCGCTGATCGAGCGTTCCGGCATCGACCCGGAGCGCGTCGACGATGTCGTGTTCTCGCAGGGCTACGGCAATGGCGAGGCCCCCGCGATCGGCCACTGGAGCTGGCTTGCGGCGGGGCTCCCCATCGAGGTGCCCGGTTTCCAGCTTGACCGCCGCTGCGGCTCGGGCGTGCAGGCGGTGGCGACGGCGGCGATGATGGTCGAGACCGGGATGGCCGACGTGGTGGTCGCGGGCGGCGTGGAGAGCATGTCGAATGTCGAGCACTACACCCTCGCCGCGCGCGGGGGCGTCAGGATGGGCGACATGGTGCTGCATGATCGCCTCAGCCGGGGCCGGGTGATGAGCCAGCCGATCGAACGCTTCGGGGTGATCACCGGGATGATCGAGACGGCGGAGAACCTCGCCAAGGATTACGGCATCACCCGCGAGGAGGCCGACGCCTTCGCGGTCCGCTCCCACCAGAATGCCGCCCGCGCCTGGACCGAGGGCAAGTTCGCCGAGCAACTCGTCCCGGTGGCGATCCCGCAGCGCAAGGGCGACGCGGTCATCTTCGACCATGACGAGGGTTATCGCGCCGACGCGAGCATGGAGACCTTGGGCAAGCTCGCCCCGATCGACCTGCGCCGCGATCCCGAAGCCATCGTCACCGCGGGCAACGCCAGCCAGCAGAACGATGCGGCCGCCGCCTGTCTGGTGGTAGCGGAGGACAAGCTCGAGGAACTCGGCCTCACCCCGATGCTGTGGTTTGGCGGCTGGGCCGCGGCGGGCTGTGACCCCTCGCGCATGGGCATCGGCCCGGTGCCGGCGGTGGAGCGCCTGTTCGCGCGGCGCGGTTACTCATGGGACGACATCGGCCTTGTCGAACTCAACGAGGCCTTCGCCCCGCAGGTGCTCGCCGTGCTCAAGGGCTGGGGCTGGTCGGACGACGACTCCCGCCGCGAGATCCTCAACGTCAACGGATCGGGCATCAGCCTCGGCCACCCCATCGGCGCAACCGGGGGCCGCATCCTCGCCGACATGGCGCACGAGATGCACAGAAGGGGCGTGCGCTACGGGCTCGAGACCATGTGCATCGGCGGCGGGCAGGGGATCGCGGCGGTGTTCGAGCGGGCGGCGTGAGCTTCGACGCATGGATCGGGCGCGAGACCCGCGCCGCCGACCGTCTCGACGAGGGGCTGGCGGCGCGCTGGCTCGCCACCTTCGACCTGCCGCGCCCCGATCCGGCGATCATGCCGCAGGGCATCCACTTCGCCCTGTGCACCCCCGATGCGCCCACCGCGCTGCTGGGCGAGGACGGGCATCCGGCGCGCGATGACAGCGCCGCGAGCTTCCTCCCCCCCTTCCCCATGCCGCGCCGGATGTGGGCTTCGAGCAAGATCGCCTTCCACGCCCCCATCGCTATCGGCGCGGTGATCGAGCGGAGCAGCCGAGTTGCGGCAATAAGCGAGAAGGCGGGCGGCTCGGGCCGCCTCGCCTTCGTCGATGTCGAGCATGTCACTCAGGCGAACGGCACCGTGGCAGTCGTCGAAACGCAGACGCTCGTCTACCGCGAGGCCGCCGCGCCCGATGCGCCGCTCTCGCCCCCGCCACCGGGTGAGGCCGCGTTCGATCCCTCGGGATGGGAGGCGCACCGCAACCTCACCCCGGACCCGCGGCTGCTGTTCCGCTATTCGGCGCTGACCTTCAACACCCACCGTATCCACTATGACGCGCCCTATGCCGAACAGGTCGAGCGCTATCGGGGCCTCGTGGTCCACGGGCCGCTCAACGCCAGCCTGCTGCTGCAACTCGCGGCGCGCGAACTGGGCGAGAACCGCCTGCGAAGGTTCCAATTCCGCGGCCTCTCCCCCGCCATCGCGGGCGAGCCGCTGCATCTGGTGATGCGCAAGGACGAGACGGGATACGAGCTGGCGGCGTTTGCGCGCGACGGTCGGCAAGTGACGGCGGCGAGCGCGGGCGTCTAGCTCCCCTCCCAATCCGCGATCGGCTTCAGCACCTTGTATTTCTCCTTCGCGGGCTTCCGCCCCAGCTCGGGAAAGTCGATCGCCTCGGGCTCCGCGTGGGTATCGGGAATGCGCGAGAGCAGGTCGCGCACCAGTGTCAGCCGCCCGCGCCGCTGGTCGTTGAAATCGACGATGGTCCAAGGCGCATGCTCCGTGTGCGTCGCCTTGAGCATCGCCTCGCGCGCCTTGGTGTAATCATCGTATTTCTCGCGTGCGGCGAGGTCGATGGGTGAGAGCTTCCAGCGCTTCAGCGGATCCTCGAGCCGCTCGCGCAGGCGCTCTTCCTGCTTTTCCTGGTCGGCGGCGAGCCAGTATTTGAACAACAGGATGCCGTCGTCGACCAGCAGTTTTTCAAAGGCGGGCACCGCCTTGAGGAAGGCGTCCACTTGCTCTGGCGAGGCATAACCCATCACCTTCTCGACGCCCGCGCGGTTGTACCACGAGCGGTCGAACAGAACGATCTCGCCCGCGGTCGGCAGGTGGGCGACGTAGCGCTGGAAGTACCATTGCCCCAGCTCCGCCTCGGTCGGCTTGCCGAGCGCCACGGTGCGGCACTGGCGCGGGTTGAGGCTGTCGCGCACCGCGGTGATCGCGCCGCCCTTGCCCGCGGTGTCGCGCCCTTCGAACAGCACCACCACGCGGGCGCCGCTCGCCTTGACCCAGCGCGCCATGCTGACCAGTTCGAGCGTCAGCGGTTCGAGCGCCGCCTCGTAATCCTTGCGCTTCATGCCCATCGGCAACTCCCCGTGTTTGTCCTGCGCCCGCGAAAGTAGTATCGCCTGAAACCATGGCGACTCTCGCAGACCCCGAGCCCGATTTTGTCACCCTGCCGCAAATGGCGGCGGAAGTCTTCACCGCGCCGCTCGCGCGCCCGGCCCATGTCGGCGAGGACTGGCTCGAGCCCGCCCAGACCGCCTACACGGGCGAGGACCACCGCGTGTGGGACGATCTCTTCGCCCGCCAGATGGAGGTGCTGCCGGGCCGCGCGTGCAGCGCGTTCATGGCTGGCCTCGAAAAACTCGACCTGGGGCGCGGGGGCGTGCCGGAATTCCGCAAGCTGTCGGAGGAGCTCGGCGCGCTCACCGGGTGGAGCGTCGTGCCCGTGCCGATGCTCATCCCCGATCACGTGTTCTTCTGGCACCTCGCCAACCGGCGCTTCCCGGCGGGCAATTTCATCCGCACCCGCGAGACCTTCGACTACATCGAGGAGCCCGACGTCTTCCACGACGTGTTCGGCCACGTGCCGATGCTCACCGATCCCGTCTATGCCGATTACATGCAGGAATATGGCCGCGCCGGGTGGAAGGCGATGCGCTACAACCGGCTGAAGGCCCTGGGCGCGCTCTACTGGTACACGGTGGAGTTCGGCCTGATCGAGGAGGCGGGCGCGGTGCGGGCCTATGGCGCAGGCATCCTGTCAGGCCCGACCGAGGCGAGGTTCGCCGTGGAGGCCGAAAGCCCCAACCGCATCATGCTCAATGTCGACCGGGTGATGCGCACCGATTACGTCATCAGCGATCTGCAGCCGACCTATTTCGTGATCGAGAGCTTCCAGGACCTCTACCGCCAGACGGTGGAACGCGATTTCGACCGGCTGTACCGCAGCCTTCCGGCGGGGTTCACCTATGCCAATTCGGCGGTGATCGATGTCGACAATGTGCTGCACCGAGGCACGCAGGAGTATCACCTGCGCGGCGGGCGGGGCAGCGGGGCGGTGCCGGTCTAGGGAATCGAGGCCGCAGGCCTCGCAAGGCCGCCAAGAGGATTGGGCGCCCGCCCGAGCTTATGCGAGGAAAGCCAAGGTGGACGGATGTCCACCGCCCGGCGCCTCGGGGCGGAACAGATTACGCCTTTACCCGCCGCCGCGATGCAATCGCGTGATACAGCACCAGTACCGCCGCACAGGCCGCAAGTGCCACGCCGAGGCTCAGGAAGGAGAGGCTGCCGATCATGGTGCCGTCATTGGCGATCTCGCCCGCCACGACCGAGGCGATCATGCCCAGCATCACCTGACGCAGGATCGCGCCCGGCGCCTCGGTGCGCGCCAGGATCGAGGCCAGCCAGCCCAGAGTTGCGCCCAACACGATCAGCACCAGCAACGCCATTGTGTCTCAAGTCTCCGAGAGGGGGTCCGCCTGGCATTTCCGTCAGCGCGGGTTCGCCTTCCTAACCAGCGGCAGGGCGGACGGTTCCAGAAAAGTGCTCTATCCGAGCGTCAGCCAGGCCAAACCCGCCGCGCCGAGCACGATCCGGTACCAGGCGAAGGGCGCAAAGCCGATCTTCGTCACCACCGCGACGAACAGCTTGACCACCACCAGCGCGGTCACGAAGCCCACCGCCGAGCCGATCCCGATCAGCTGGAAATCGTCGCCGGTGAGGCCGCCGCCATGCTTGTAGAGCTGGTAGACGGTCGCGCCCGACAGGGTCGGCACGGCGAGGAAGAAGCTGAACTCGGCCGCGGTCTTGCGGTCCACCCCGAAGGCCATCGCGCCGAGGATCGTCGCGCCCGAACGGCTGACGCCGGGGATCATCGCGAGGCACTGCACGATCCCGATCAGGATCGCAGTGCGCAACGGGACGCCCGCAACCCCGGGCCCCTCGGCGGGTGGGTGCGCCCAGCGCTCGATCGCGAGGATCGCGATGCCGCCGATAATCAGCGACCAGCACACCAGCACCGCATTGCCGAGCATCGTCTCGATGATGTCGCCGAAGGCAAGGCCGAGGATCACCGCCGGGAAGAACGCCACCAAGAGGTTGCGCACGAAGGCGAGCGCGCCCTTCTCGAAACCGAACAGGCCCTTGGCCACGTCCCAGAAGGTGCGCCAGTAAAGCACAACGATGGCAAGGATCGCGGCGGGCTGGATCGCGATGTTGAACACCTCCCACTCGGCCTGGTCGAAGCCCAGGAACTCGGTCGCGAGGATCAGGTGCCCGGTCGAGGAGACGGGCAGGAACTCGGTCAGCCCCTCGAGGATGCCGAGCAGGATTGCGGCTAAGGTGTCGGTCATGGGCGCAGCGCTTCGACGAGGGCCGCGGCCAAGTCAAACCAAAAGGCCGACGCGGATCACAGGCCGACTTGTGCGGCGCACGCTGCACGGCCCGCCGCAGGACGGGCCGCGAGCGCACGCGCGCGAGCCGCAGGTGCTCAAGCCCGCAGGGCTTGAAACAGCACCGAGGACGTGCCCGCGGAGGCGGGCACGTCCACAAGAAGGCTTACCAGATCCGCACGCGCTTTTCGGGCGGCAGGTACATCGCGTCGCCCGGCTTGACGCCGAAGGCCTCGTACCATTCGTCGAGCTGGCGCACGACGCCGTTGACGCGGTACTCCTCGGGGCTGTGCGGGTCGGTGAGCAGGCGGTTGCGGTAATTCGCCTCGCGCTGGGTCGAGCGCCACACCTGCGCCCAGGCGAGGAAGAAGCGCTGGTCGCCGGTGAGCCCGTCGATCACCGGCACCTCCTTGCCCTTGGTCGCGATCTTGTAGGCGCGGTAGGCCATCGAGAGCCCGCCGACATCGCCGATGTTCTCGCCCAGCGTGAAGCGGCCGTTGACGCAGGTCTTGCCCTCATCGAGCGGGCAGAAGGCGTTGTACTGCGCCACCAGCGCATCGCCAAGCTTGTCGAAGGCGGCGCGGTCGGCATCGGTCCACCAGTTGCGCAGGGCTCCGCTCGCATCGGACTTGGAGCCCTGGTCGTCGAAGCCGTGGCCGATCTCGTGCCCGATCACGCCCCCGATCGCGCCGTAGTTGACCGCGATGTCGTTGGTCAGCGCGAAGAACGGCTGCTGGAGGATGCCGGCGGGGAAGACGATCTCGTTCTTCACCGAGTTGTAATAGGCGTTCACCGTCTGCGGCAGCATCGCCCACTCGGTGCGGTCGACAGGCTGGCCGAGCTTGGCCACATTGTCGGCCCGCGCCCAGGCCGCGGTCGCCATGCGGTTGCCGATCGGATCGCCCGCCGTGATCGTGAGACCGTCATAGGTCTCGAGGTTGGAGCGGTAGCCGATCTTGGGATCGAAGCTGGCGAGCTTGGCGCGCGCTTCCTTCTTGGTCGCATCGCCCATCCAGGTGATCTCGTCGATCGACTGGGAGAGCGCGAGGCGCAGGTTCGCCACCAGTTCGTCCATCGCCGCCTTGCTCTGCGGCGGGAAATAGCGCGCGACATATTCCTTGCCGACCAGTTCGCCGATCAGCCCTTCCATCTCGGCAATCGCGCGCTTCCAGCGCGGACGCTGCTCCGGGGTGCCCTGCAGGGTCCGGTTGTAGAAGGCGAAGCGCGCGTCATCGAAGCGCTTGGGGAGAACGGGGGCGTTGCCCGAGAGGAACTCCTTGGCCATCCACGCCTGCAAGGTCGCAGGCGGCGTTTCGCCGAGCAGCGTCAGCATGCCGGGCAGCCCGCTCCCGATCTTGGCGAGGGTGGCTGCGTCGAGCTTGCCCGCGGCGATTTCCTCGGCCGTGGGCGGCATCAGGCTGACGAGGAAGCCGGGGCTCTTCTCGATCCCGATCTGGGCGAGCATCGCGGCAACCGGAACCTTGCCGCTGATCGCGGCCAGATCATCCGCCGAGAGCAGGTTGTAGGTGAGATCGCGGTTGCGCCGCACGGTGCGATCCCACGCGATCTCGCGGGCGATGGTCTCCTCGAAGGCATAGACCGATTCCGCCGCTGCGGCCGGGTCCTGATAGCCCGCCTCGCCGAGCAGGAAGGTGAGATAGGCCTTGTACTTGGCCTGGATCTCGCGGCCCTTGTCGGTGGTGTCGAGATAGTAGTCGCGATCGGGCATGCCGAGCCCGCCGAAGCCAACGCTGGCGATCTGGCGATCGGGCTGCTTGGCATCGATGGTCACAAAGGCGTTGACCGGGCTGGCGAAGCCGGGCGTCGCCCACAGGTCGGCGAGCTTTTCGAGCGAGGTCGCGCCGTAGATGCGCTGAAGCCAGGGCTGCGCCGGGGCAAGTCCCGCAGCCTCGATCGCCTCGGTATCGAGGAACGAGCGGTAGGCATCGAGGATGCGCTTCTGATCGGCCGAGAGGCTGGCCGGATCCTTGGCGGCGAACTCGTCGACCAGCGCCTTGACGTCGGCGGTGCTCTTCTCACCGAGCAGGGTGAAGGCCCCGATGCGGCTGAATTCGGGCGGCAGCGGGTTGGCGTCGATCCACTTCTTGTTGGCATAGGCGTTGAAGTCGTCGCCCGGCTTGATGTCGGTGGAGAGGTAGGCGGGATCGAAGCCCCATTCGCCGAAGCTGATGGTCGGCAGCGCAGAACCGGTATCGGTGCTCTGGAGCGTCTCGGTTGCGTCATCATGCGCGTGGTCATCGGCCAGCGCGGGGGTTGCCAGAGCGAGCAGGCTCGCGCCGAGGAGGGCGGCGGTCTTGTGGATCATGTGAAACTCGAGTCCCTGTGAAGCTGCGACAGGATGTCGGCTCGACGTCACAATAACGTCGCGAAGGGCAAAGGGTTGCCTTTCGTCCGGTCGTGGCGGGTATTCGTCGAATTGTGCCGCGACGTTGCTGTGTCCCGCCCCCTCAACGGAACCGCAAGCTCACGCCGCGTCGGCGGCGAATTGCAGCCGCGCCAGCCGCGCATAGAGCCCGCCCGCCTTGGTCAGTGCGTCATGCGTCCCCTGCTCGACGATCCGGCCCTCGTCGAGCACCACGATCCGGTCGGCCGCGCGCACCGTGGCGAGGCGGTGGGCGATCACCAGCGTGGTGCGGTTCGCCATCAGGCCTTCGAGGGCCTGCTGGACGAGCTGCTCGCTCTCGGCATCCAATGCACTGGTCGCCTCGTCGAGGAGCAGGATCGGCGCATCGCGCAGCAGCGCGCGGGCGATGGCGACGCGTTGCTGCTGCCCGCCCGATAGCTGCGTCCCGCCTTCGCCGAGATGCGTGTCGAGCCCCAACGGCAGCGCGCGCAGGAAGCTTTCGGCATTGGCCGCGCGGGCGGCCTGCCAGATTTCGGCGTCGGTGGCGTCCCACTTGCCGTAGCGCAGGTTGTCGCGCGCATTGGCGCTGAACAGCACGCCGACCTGCGGCACCAGCGCGATGCGGGCGCGGATGTCGGCCGGGTCGGCGCTGGTGAGCGGCACGCCGTCGATGCGGATCGTGCCCGCTTGCGGATCGTAGAACCGCTCGACCAGCTGGAAGATGGTCGATTTGCCTGCCCCGGAAGGCCCGACGATGGCGACTGTCTCGCCCGGCTCGATCTCGAGCGTGAAGTCGCGCAAGGCCGCCGCCTCGGGCCGCGCGGGGTAGCGGAAGGTGACGTTGCGAAAGGAGAGGCTGCCGCGCGCCGGCTCGGGCAGGCGTTCGGGGCGCGCAGGCGGCGCGATCTCCGGCCGGGCGTCGAGCAGTTCGGCGAGCCGGCTCGCCGCGCCCGCGCCGCGCAACAGGTCGCCATAGACTTCGGTGAGCGCGCCCAGGGCGCCCGCGACCAGCCCGCCGGTGAGCACGAAGGCGGCGATGGTGCCGCCGCTGATCTCGCCCGCGGCCACGGCGAGCGCGCCGCGCCACATCACCAGCACCACCCCGCCGAACACTAGCAGGATCACCACCGTCGTCATCGCCGCGCGCAGCAGGATGCGCCGCCGCGCCGTCTCGAAGGTGCCCTCGACCACGCTGGCGAAACGCTCGTTCTCGCGCCCCTCCTGCCCGAAGCTCTGGACGATCTTCATCGCCGAGAGCACTTCGGTGACATAGGCACCGACATCGGCGATGCGGTCCTGGCTGGAGCGCGAGACCGCGCGGATCTTGCGCCCGAAGAACACGATCGGGATGACGATCAGCGGAATGCCGATCAGCAGACCCAATGTCAGCGAGGGCGCGAGGTAGACGAGGAACCCGATCCCGCCGATGCCCGTCAGCGTGTTCCGCAGCGCCACCGAGACGGTGGTGCCCACCACGTTCTCGATCACCGCGGTGTCGCTCGTCATCCGGCTCGAGATTTCCTTGGGGCTGTTGACCTCGTAGAAGCCGGGCGAGAGACGCAGCAGGTTCTCCTGCACGCGCAGGCGGATGTCGGCGACCACGCGCTCGCCGATCCAGCTGACGAAATAGAACCGCAGCGCCGTGCCGAGGCCGAGGATCGCGACGATCATCAGCAGGTACTGGAAGGCATGGCCGATCTGCTCCGGGTCGGCCCCGCCGGAGAAGGCCTCGTCGATGATCACCTTGAAGCGGTAGGGGATCGCCAGCGTCGCCGCCGAGGTGATGAACAGCGCAACCAGCGCCAGCGCGATCTGGCGCGGGTAGCGCAGCGCGGTGCCGAACACCATCCGCAGGGGCGCAAGGCTGCGCGACCTGGGCGCGGGCTGGGCCTCGGCCGGGGCGGACAGCACCGCGGCCGCTGGCTGTGACAGGTCTTCGGGGGTCTCGGACGCGGTGTGCGGAGGGTGATCGCCGTGCATGGTCGCATGCCTCTAGACCCGCTGGCGGCCAAGATCACGTGCAAAAAGCGGCGGGGCCGCGCGCATCCCGGGGAAGACAGTGGCTATTGTGCATTGCACAATCCCTGACGAGCGGCCATCTTGCCCGCAAGCGGCATCCGCCCAAGAGACGCCGCACCCGTTCGTTTCGCACCACGAGGTCCCCCATGCTCTACTTCGCCTACGAGATGCAGCGCAGCTGGATGAACAGCGCGAGCGCCCTTGTCTCCATCGGGTCGGAGCTTTTGTCGAACCCGGTCAACCCCTTGGGCTACACCGGCTTCGGCCCGATGGCGGCGAGCGCGCTCGATGTCTTCGCCCATGCGACCGCGAGCTACGACAAGCCCGAATTCGGCATCCGCGAGATCTCGGTCGGCGGCCACTGCTACCCCGTCAGCGAATCGACCGTGCTGCGGCGTCCCTTCGGCGACCTCAAGCGCTTCCGGGTCGAAGGCCTCGGCAAGGATCGCCCGCGCCTGTTGATCGTCGCCCCGATGAGCGGCCACTATGCCACGCTGCTGCGCGGCACGGTCGAACGCATGCTCGAAAGCTGCGAGGTGTTCATCACCGACTGGGCCGATGCCAAGATGGTGCCGATGGACCGCGGCGAGTTCGATCTCGACGACTACATCGACTACCTGATCGCGTTCCTCGAGCACATCACCCGCAAGAACGAGGGCCGCCGCGCGCACATGATGGCGGTGTGCCAGCCGAGCGTGCCCGCCTTCGCCGCAACCGCGCTCCTCAACCTGCGCCAGTCCCCCGCCGCACCGCTGACGCTGACCATGATGGGCGGCCCGATCGATACCCGCGAATGCCCGACGGTCGTCAACAACGTGGCGATGCAGCGCCCGATCGAATGGTTCCGCCAGAGCGTGATCGCCACGGTGCCCTTCAAGTACCCGGGCGCGGGGCGGCGGGTCTATCCGGGCTTCATGCAGCTCTCGGCCTTCATGAGCATGAACCTCAGAAGCCACATGATGAGCCACTACGAGATGTTCAAGCATCTCACCGCCGGCGACGAGGCCTCCGCGCAGGCCACCAAGGACTTCTACGACGAATACCGCAGCGTGTGCGACATGACCGCCGAGTTCTACCTCCAGACGGTGGAGGAGGTGTTCCAGAAGCACTCGATCCCCAAGGGCGAGTTCCGCCACAAGGGCGAGCTCGTGGACATCAAGCAGATCACCGACACCGCACTGCTGGCGATCGAGGGCGAGCGCGACGATATCTCGGGCCTCGGCCAGACCCGCGCCGCATTGAAGCTGACCCCGAACCTGCCCGAGGCGAAGAAGCGTTACTACATGGCCGAGGGCGCTGGGCACTACGGCATCTTCAACGGCTCGCGCTGGCGGACCAAGGTCGCCCCGGTGGTCGAGGAATGGATCGCCGCCCACGGCGAATGACGCGTCGGGAAGGTGACAAAGGTTACACCGTGTCACTTTCCCAACTTGTCCTATTCTGCAAATATCGCAGGGACTTGTTTCGGATTTTCCGGGCGGACGGACAGGGAGTCCGCGCGATAGATCGCGTCTCGCGCCTGCGCGCTTGCGGCCCCGATGCCGCGCCGATCACGATTCCGAAAGAGCCGGCTGTTCGATTAACAGGCCGCGCGGGAGTAGGAAAACGCCCCCGGATCGGACCTGCGGGTGCTGAGCTCGGGAAAGTCTTCCGCAGATGCGCCGGCAACCTGACTGAAGCGTTCTTGCACATCAGCCACATCTCCAAGTCCAAGATACACCTCAACTGGGGCCTATTGGTTCAAGGGCGTTAACCCAGTTTGGGGGAAGTGCGGCAGGGACGGCCGATACGGAAGCAACAACACTCCTCAGGGTTGGCGCCGCTTGCTGACGGCGGAGCTTGGGAGTGGGGCCGATCGGCAAGCGGCTACCATGGAAGGCTTGCCCCGCATCACCGCGTAGCGGCGCCCCACAACCGATTGAAAGCGGACGGCCTAACGTCAGGTGATCAAAGAAAGCTAGTTAGTGGAAAACGCCAAGTCACGGCAAAGCAGAGCAATTTCAGCTGAGGGTGTTCGGTTAAACGGGGTCGATATCTGCCGCTCGATCGCCATTATCCTGGCGATGCTCAGCCACTCCATGGCCGAGTTCGGAATAGCCAACTTTTACGGCGAAGCTGTAATTCCTGTTCGGTTTGCCATGCAGATGGCACCGCCAATATTCATATGCCTTTTTGGCGCAATGCTGGAGCTGGCGTACTGCCGAAAAGTACGCGCGGGCCATACCTTGGCCGCCACCAACAGGCTCCTTTCGCGATCACTTCAGTGTTATGTGCTGTATGCAATCACTATCTTTGCACATGTAGTGATGGGTGACTTCTCCATCGGCTTCGCACTGCGATGCTCGCTCTTGATTGGCGGCACTCCCTACACGGACATTCTCAAGTTTTATTGTCTTGTACTCGCTTTGGCACCCCTCTTGATCGCCTTCCGGATACGGTTCGGATTGTGGGCAATTGTCGCAATTGCCGTGACCATTCACCTGCTTTATCCCGCAATTCTCAGTATACCACCGCCAGCCTTGTTCGATGGCAAAGACGTCATCGGAATGGGCACCCGGTTCCTGATTGGTGTAGGCGACACCGTCGTTGGCGGCCCATCGCTTGTACATGGATTGTCGCTGGTCTTGTTTGGCATGGTCATCGGCCGTGCGATGACCGACATCCAGAAATCATCGGAGATGGCAGCGCAGAAGGGTTGGACGCTGCTTGCTGGTATGGCTGCAGCTTTCTTTGTCGCCTCCGCGACACTGTGGGAATGGGGGCAATCCTCAGCGATGGTAGCGCAAATCGCAAATATGAGCCTACGGAATGCCAACCATCCATTGTACACAGCCTTGGGGATGAGCGCGACAGTTTCAGGGGTGATGGCATGCACCTACCTGTTTGACGTTCGTCGCATCCGCGCACTCGACAGATGGAAGTTCATCGGCACGGTCAGCCTGTTTACGTTTGCGTTCGGCAACGTCCTCTTGATCATTCAACCCTTCACTTCCGATAACGGCCTTGAGGCTCTTGCTCTATCTTCGGCGTTCGGGATCTTGATCGTGGCTCAGAGCTATCTGTACTTCACGTTGATGAAGATCGATCAGGTTGGTGGGCCGTGGCACTACCGTTCCCTGGCCAGATTAGCCCAAGGCGTTACCAAAATCAGCACTGATGCGATTACGCGGGCAGTCAAACCGCTATCAATCTCGTACAGTCAACTGGTGGACTTCCTCCTCCGGCCCCGCCCCCGTCCGCGCGTCGCCGCTTGACAGGTGTCTTAGATACACAATACACTCCGCCCGCAATCGAGGGGTGAGAGAAATGCGCAATATCGTGACGATGACCGGCCATGCCTCGGCCGCAGTGGCTCTTCTGACCTTGGCCGTACCCGCTGCGGCCGAGACCGCCGCGCCTGCAACCACCGCAGCAACCCCCTCGGCGCAAGACCTGCGGACGCTGGCCGATGCGGTGCTCGCGGAAAGCTATGCCGCCGACGGGCCGGGCGCGGCGGTGGTTGTTATGCGAGGCGGCAAGATCGTCTATCAGGGCGCGCGCGGGATGGCCGATATCGGCGCGGCGCGCGCTATCACCCCCGAAACGGTGTTCCGCCTCGGCTCGATCACCAAGCAGTTCACCGCCGCGGTGATCGTCCAGCTGGCGCAGGAGGGCAAGCTCTCGCTCGACGATCCGCTGGCGAAGTTCATCCCCGATTACCCGCAGCCGGGCGCATCGGCCACCGTGCGCCAGCTGCTCCAGCACACCAGCGGCATCCAGTCCTACACCGAAATGCCCGGGATCATGGCCCCGGTCAGCACCGCCCGCGCTCTGGACACGGCCGGGATGATCGCCCTGTTCCGCGATTCCCCCTCGCCCAGCAAGCCGGGCGAGGTCTGGAACTACAACAACTCGGGCTACATCCTGCTCGGTGCGATTATCGAGACAGTGACCGGCATGCCGTGGCACCAGGCGGTCGAGGCGCGGATCTCCCGCCCGCTCGGGCTCGCCACGATCCGCTACGGCGTGGGCGGCGAGGACACGCCGGCCATGGCCCGCGGCTATACCGGCGAGGCCACCGCCGCCGCCATGCAGTCGCAATACATCCACATGGGCTTTCCCCATGCGGCGGGCGCGCTGATCGGGACGGTCGGCGATCTGGCGAAATGGGGGCAGGCGCTGCATCACG
Source organism: Erythrobacter donghaensis (assembly GCF_001557325.1). GTDB lineage: Bacteria > Pseudomonadota > Alphaproteobacteria > Sphingomonadales > Sphingomonadaceae > Erythrobacter > Erythrobacter donghaensis_B. The sequence continues at coordinate 33,097 of NZ_LSJS01000292.1, read as the reverse complement.
GCAAGGTGGTCGATGCCGCGCACTATGCGCTGATGATCGCGCCGACGACGATGCCCGACGGCTCTACCCAGCCCTATGGCTTCGGGCTGGGGCTCGATCCGCTGCGCGGCCATCCGGCGATCGGGCACAGCGGGGGGATCTTCGGGTTCAACACCGACAGCATCTACATCCCCGAGGCCGATCTGTTCGTCGCGGTGCTGGCCAACAGCGACAGCCCGCAGACCTCGCCCGGCGTGGTGATGCGCCGCATCGCCGCCGCCGCGGTGGGCGATCCCTACCCCGCCTTCACCCGCGCCGCCGCCGACATGGCCGCGCTCGAGCCCTTCTTCGGCGTCTACGCGATCCCCGGCGGCGGCGAGCGGCGGTTCTTTGCGAAGGACGGCAAACTCTACACCCAGCGCTCGGGCGGAGCCACGCTCGAGGTTTTCGCGGGCGGCGACAACCGCTTCTTCTACGGGCCCGAGACGCTGAGCTGGTTCGCCCTCACCCGCAATGCCGACAGCACGCCGGTGATGGAATTCGCCGCCAACGGCGAGACTCCGCCGCAGATCACCCTGCGCACCGGCCCGATCCCGCCCGAGGCGGCCGCCGTTACGGTGCCGCGCGAAGTGCTCGAGCGCTATGTCGGACGCTATGCGCTGGGCCCGGCGGTGCTGACGATCGCGCTCACCGATGCCGGCACGCTGACCGCGCAGGCGACCGGGCAGCCGGTGATCCCGCTGACCGCGACCGGCCCGGCGACCTTCCGCACCCAGGGGATCGACGCGACCTTGACCTTCGAGGGCGGCGAGGGCCCGGCCCCGGCGGTGACACTCGATCAGGGCGGGGACCAGACCCGTGCCCCGCGCACCGGGGACTGAGGCCTAGCCGAATACCCGCCGCCCGTAGGTCACGCGGTCAGCCATCGCCATCGTCGTCAGCTGCGCGTTCACCCGGATGCAGCTCGGCATCACGCTCGCGTCGCACACCAGCACGTTGGCGGTGCCGTGGACGCGCTGGTCGAGATCGACCACGCCCTTGGCCGGATCGGCGTTGATCGCGTTGCCGCCGTGCGGGTGGCTCGATGACAGCACCACATCGTCGGGCTCGCGGATCGCGCGCTCGAAATAGGCATCGATCTCGCCGTGGCTCATGCCCGCATGGAGCGTCTCGCCCTTGAGCAGCGCGGGATAGGCCTCCTCGGCGCCGCCTGCGAAGTGGATCTTGGTCAGCAGCGCCAGCGCGCGGCGCAGCACGGCAAGGTCGGCCTCCTTCAATTTGAAAGAGAGCTGGCCGCCCTTGATCTCGCCCCGCCGGTCCGCCGGGAACAGCACCCCCGCCGAGGCGAGGCGGTTGTAGTGGTGCATTCGCCGGAAATGCTCGTCGAACCAGCCCGGCACCAGCGAGGACATGCTCATCGGCGGCTGGAAATGGCTCTCGATCAGGAAGTCGCCGCGGTCGATGAAGGTCGCCATCTGGTCCTCGTCCCAGGCGATGACATCGCCCGGCATCAGCGCCGGCACGGGGCAGGCGATGTTGAGCGAGATGTTCTTGCCCGTGCCCCGGATCCCGCTCGCGGACAGGATATTGCTCGAGGCGATGGTGCCTGCCGCGACCACCACGCCCTTGGTCACCCGCACCGTCTTGCCGCGGTGATCGGGCAGCACCAGCTTGACCGCGTTCGCCACCCGCCGCCCGTCGCCGTCGCGCGGGCCCCAGCCGATCTCTGACACCTCGGCCTCGGCGAGGATGCGCGCCGGGCGCGGGGCGGTGACGGCGCGGTGGAGGAAGCTTTCGGGCATCGCGCGCTTGCGGCCATAGGGGCAGCCGGTGTTGCAATAGCCGCAGGAGATGCAGGCGTTGGGCTCGGTTTTCGATCCCCAGTTCTTGCGAAACCACCCGGCGACGGCGCGCTGGTCGAGCGGCTCGGTGGAGCCCACCTTGTAGGCGTCCCACCCCGCCAGCAGCCGCGTCCCGTTGTTGCGCCCCAGCCGCCGGTCGATCTCGTGCACGCCGAGCACCGCCTCGACCCGCTCGTAGGCGTGCTCCAGCGCGTCCTCGGCGATCGGCGCGCCGAGCGCGGACCAGGTGGCGAGCACGTCATTGGCGTCCGGATGCGTCTCGCCCTCGGCCGCGAGGCGCAGGCAGATGCCGTTGTTGATGACGGTCGATCCGCCCACCGTCCGCCCCTGGAAGACGATGATGTCGCGGTCGCGCGTGGTCTGGATCGCGCCGTCCTTGAACAGGCTCGAGGACATCCATTTCTCGTGCGTGGTGATCTGCGAGCTCGAGAGATAGGGCCCGGCCTCCACCACCAGCACTTCGTAGCCCTGCGCCGCGAGGTTCGCCGCCGCGACCGCTCCGCCTGCGCCCGATCCGATCACCACCACCTCGACTTCATCGGGGATGGCATCGGGGTGGACGAAGGCGGAGGCCGGAAGGTCGTTGCCGGTGAATTCGGCGATCGCCGGATCGTCGGGCGTGCCCGCGCGGGTCCGGTGATGCGGGAGCGTGTAGCCGATCGCGCTGAGCACCGGGTTGTCGCGGTTGGCGTCTTCCTCGGCCTGCTGATCGGGGTTCGGGCCGGGGGCGGGCAGCCAGTGGCCGTAGTAACCCGCGTAGACGATGCCGCGGATGCGGGCCATGTCCTGAAACAGGTCGACGCGGCTGTTCTTGAGCCGCCGCTTCACGCGCCACACCCGGAAGCTGCGCGGCGCGAGGTGCCAGACCGGCCCGCCGAGCACCACCCATGCCGCGAACACCGAAAGCCCGGTGTTGAACGGGGTCTTGCCGCGGATATTGCCGAACATCGCCTGCAGATTGTCGACCACCTGCTGCGGCGTGATCGCCATGCGCGACGGCTCGACCAGCATGGTCTCGGCGAGCCTGCGCCAGATGGCGGCGATGAACGGATTGAACGGCTTTTCCTGCATGTGCGACCCCCTGTTGCCGTCCCCTGCTACCCCGTTGGAACGGCGAAGAATTGTATGCCTGCGCCGGGTTGCGGCGACAATGGGGGGAAAGGCGAAGGGAGCGGGGATTGGCGGTGAGACCACGCCACCGGTCAGCGCCGCGAAAAGCGGACAAAGCGGACACAGTGTCCGCCTTGCTTCATGGGATATTTCTCAAGAATATAAGATACTTAATCCGTTCCGCGCAAAGCGGACGGACAGGGGGAGAGGGCTTGATCTGCCCCGGCGGTCCTGCGACCACCCTGCCAGCGATGGGAAAGAGCGGCGCAGATGATAGCGGCCGGGATGCGTGTAGGAAATGTCCGCTTTGGCTGGCTGCCAGCCTAAAGCTGACGTTCAGCTATCGACCCCGTTGCGGACAGCGGCGAACGTTCGTAAACTATTGGCATGGAAGAATTGCACATTGCCGAGATACCGTTCGAAAGCGGCGGCATCCAATTCCGCTACGCAAGAAAACTGTCAGCTGACGGGACGCGATGGGTCCGACATGGGCTTTTCCAAGCGTTTCATCCTAGCGGTGCGATTGCGTCGGAAGGCAATTATGTCGATGGTCATGAAGACGGGCTCTGGCGTGACTATCATTACAACGGCCAGATCGCTGCCGAGGGCACATACGCACAAGGTGAAGTGACTGGCGAATGGCGCTATTGGGACGAAGACGGAGCGTTGAGCGACGGTCAATAGCCGCCATTCCGGTTTCCACCCACTTGCAGTCATTCGCGTGGTCATTCGGCCTTCCCGAAAGCAGACGTTACCCCTGCCCGCGCCCCCGCTCCTGCACGGCCATGCGGCGGGCTTCGACTTCCTCGGGGGCGACCGCGCTGTTGGCGGCGCTGGAGCGCCGGGCTTCCATGGCGAGCCCCTCGCCGAAGCTGGCCGCATAGCCATCGTCGATCAGGCGCTTGTAGCCCGCAAGGAAGGCGGGATCGATGCTCGCCATGTCGGCGGCCAGCTTGCGCGCGAGCGGCAGCAGTTCGTCGGGTGCCACCACGTGATTGACGAGGCCCCAGGCCCGCGCCGTCTCGGCGTCGAGGAAATTGCCGGTGAAGGCGAGTTCCTTCGCGCGGCTGATTCCGATCATGCGGCTGAGCTTCTGCGACAGACCCCAGCCCGGCACGATCCCGACCCGCGCGTGGGTGTCGGCGAAGCGGGCGTTGGTGCTGGCGACCAGCACGTCGCAGGCGAGCGCAACTTCAAAACCGCCGGTGATCGCCACCCCGTTGATCGCGCCGATCACCGGCTTGCGGCACAGCTCGATGGCCTTGACCGGATTGTCGGCGGGGTCGGTGGCATTGGCGCTCCCCAATGCTCCTTCCTCGCTGCCCAGTTCCTTGAGGTCGAGACCCGCCGTAAAGGCCCGCTCCCCCGCGCCGGTGAGGATCACCGCGCGCACGTTCGCGTCGGCATCGACCGCGCGCATCACCTCGGCGAGGCGTTTGCGCAGCGCGCGGTTCAGTGCGTTCATCGCCTGCGGGCGGTTGAGGGTGACGGTCGCCACCGCGCCGTCCACTTCAATCAGGATGACGTCATCGCTCATCAAATCCTCCAGTCGATGCTCCCGCGCCCATTCGCCTCCAAAAACTCATTGGTCTGGCTGAAGGGGCGCGAGCCGAAGAAGCCGTTGTGGGCCGATAGCGGGCTGGGGTGGGCCGAGGCGACTATCAGATGATGGGAATTGCGCGCGAGGGCGGGGACGCGGCTCGCCTTCTTGCGGGCGTGGCTGCCCCACAGGATGAACACGGTCGGTGCCTCGCGCGCCGCGACCGCAGCGACGCAGGCGTCGGTGATCGCATCCCACCCGCGCCCGGCATGGCTCCCCGCCAGTCCCGCCTCGACCGTCAGCGTGTTGTTGAGCAGCAGCACCCCCTGCCGCGCCCAATGGGTCAGATCGCCCGTCGCAGGGCGCGGCAAGCCGAGGTCGGATTCCAGCTCCTTGTAGATGTTGACGAGGCTCGGCGGTGGCTTCACGCCCGCCTGCACCGAGAAGGCCAGCCCATGCGCCTGCCCCGGCCCGTGATAGGGATCCTGCCCGAGGATCACGCAGCGCACGTCCTCGAGCGGGGTCAGCGCCAGCGCGGCGAGGCGTTGCCCCCGCGGGGGATAGACCTGCTTGCCCGCGGCTTCCTCCGCCTTGAGCCACCCGCCGAGCTTCCGCGCCTCGGGGGCGCTCAGCACCGGCTCCAGCACGGGCCGCCAGCTTTCGGGGAGGGTTTCGGACATGCGCGGCAGGCTAGGCCAGCCGCTGCTCCCGCGCCACTCGCCCCTTCCCCTCTTTCCCCAATGCGCGTAGGGCACGGCCCATGGCTGTGCATTTCCACGAAGAAGACCTGCCCGCAGGCGTGCTGACCGGCACCGCGTCGCTCGCGGTCGATACCGAGACCATGGGCCTCGTCACCCACCGCGACCGTTTGTGCGTGGTGCAGATCTCCGACGGCAGCGGCGACGAGCATCTGGTGCGCTTCAATCCGGGCAGTTCCTACGACGCGCCCAATCTGAAGGCCGTTCTGGGCGATCCGTCGCGCGAAAAAATCTACCACTTCGCGCGCTTCGATCTCGCTGCGATCCAATATTATCTGGGCGTGACGGCGGGGCCGGTGTTCTGCACCAAGATCGCCAGCAAGCTGACCCGCACCTATACCGACCGGCATGGCCTCAAGAACCTCGTCGAGGAGCTGCTCGGCGAATCGATCTCCAAGCAGCAGCAATCCAGCGACTGGGGCGGGCCGGTGATCACCGATCCGCAGCGCGATTACGCCGCCTCCGACGTGCGCTACTTGCACCGCCTGCGCGCCGAGCTTGCCACCCGGCTCGAGCGTGAGGGGCGCACGGGCCTTGCGCAGGCGTGCTTCGATTTCCTCCCCACCCGCGCGGCTCTCGACATCGCCGGCTGGGCCGAGAACGACATCTTCAGCCACATGTAAGGACGCCTCAGGCACTCTCCCCCCATGGCCCCCGAGCAAGCGATCGAAACCAGTGAGGCGCGCGCGCTGCGCAGCCGGCGGCAGCATTTTGCCGCGCCCGGCGGCTCGCACGACCGGCTGGTGCGCATGCTCGCGCGGGTGCTGCCGATGGGAGTGGGGGTGCTCGCCGCGCTGATGGTGATCACGCCCCTCTCGCCCCGCGGCGAGGTCAGCTTCCTGCTCGATCGCAACAAGGTCGCGCTGATCGACGAGCGCCTGTCGGTCGACAACGCCATGTATCGCGGGCGCGACAACCAGGGGCGGCCGTTCTCGGTGCTGGCGGGCGAGGCGGTGCAGCGTTCGAGCGCCGAGGGGCTGGTGCGGATGCAGGATCTCGTCGCGCAGCTGCTGCTCACCGAGGGGCCGGCGCGCCTGAGTGCCGACGGCGGCATCTACAATATTGCCCGAGAAACCGTCGCGGTGAACGGGCCGATCCGCCTGACCACCTCCGACGGTTACCGGATGACGGCGAGCGGCGTGTCGGTCGATCTCAAATCGCGCACCCTGCGCGGCGATGCCGGGGTGGAGGGCGAGATTCCGGCCGGGACCTTTTCCGCCAACACGATGCGCGCGGATCTGGGCGCGCGCACGATCACGCTCGAGGGCAATGCCCGCTTCACCATGATTCCCGGCCAGCTGAGGATGCCGTGATGCCTGACACCAACAACACCCGCACCCCGCTCGGCCGCCTCGCCCTCGTCTGGGGGATCGGCGGCTTCGCGCTCACCGCGGCGCTCGCGGGGGGGATGAACCTCGCCGCGCAGGGCATCGCCCGTCACGATTCGCGCGCGCCGGTGACCTATGACGCGGGCAAATTCCTGCTCGACGATCGCGCCAACCAGGCGATCGCCAGCGGCGGGGTGATCGTCACCCAGGCGGGCCTCACCGTCCGCTCGGACCGGATGCTGGTGAACTTCACCGATGCCGGCGGCCAGCTCGAGATCCAGCGCATCACCGCCACCGGCGGCGTCGTCATCACCCGCGGCGACGAGCGCGCGAGCGGCGACAATGCGGTCTATGACTTCAATCGCCGGATCATCACCATGGCGGGCAATGTCGCCCTGCGCCGGGGGAGCGACACGCTCAACGGCGGGCGGCTGGTGATCGACCTCGACAGCGGCCTCTCGACCGTCGACGGCAGCGCCGCGGGCGGGGCGGCGACGACGCCGGGTGCACCGTCGGGCCGGGGCCGCGTCACGGGTACCTTCGCGGTGCCGCAGAGCGGCGACAAGAAGAACTAGAACGCGTTCTTGTGCCGCAGCACCATCGCGGTGCGAAGCACGATGCCCATGTCGCCCCTGAGCGACCAGGCCGCGATATATTCGAGGTCCGACTGCAAGCGGTCGGTGAGGTCCTTCTCGTGCTCGGTCGCGCCGCGGTGGCCGCGCACCTGCGCGAGGCCGGTGAGGCCCGGCTTGAGGCAGTGGCGCTGCCAGTACTGGCGGTCGATGTCCCAGAAATACTTGTTGTTCGCGCGGCTGCCGAGCGCGTGCGGGCGCGGGCCGACGATCGACATGTCGCCCTTCAGCACGTTGAAGAGCTGCGGCAGCTCGTCGATGCTGGTGCGGCGGATGAAGGCACCGATGCGGGTGATCCGGTCATCATCGCGCGAGGCCGAGCGGGCGCCCTCGTGATCGAGCTTCTCCTCGCGCATCGAGCGGAACTTGAACATGTCGAAGAACTGGTTGCCGCGGCCGAGGCGGCGCTGGATGAACAGCACCGGACCGCCGTCCTCGAGCTTGATCAGCAGCGCGATCACCAGCAGCAGCGGGGAAAGCGCGATCAGCCCGCCGAGCGCCACGACGACGTCGAAAGCGCGCTTCAGGATGCGCGCGCGCAGGCCGAGCGGGCCGGTCGAGACCACCAGCGTGGTGCGATCCAGCGCATCGTAGCGGTGCACGCCGACCGCGCCCAGCACATGCGCGGGCTCGCTCACGATCTCGCCATAGACCCCGGCGCACTTGAGCAGGAAGGCCCAGTCCTGCCGCCGCTCCTGCGGACAGCTCACCACCACCTGGTCCTGATTGCGCAGCAGCTTGCCCAGCCGGTCGAGCATGAAGGGATCGTGGCTGCCCGGATCGAGGTTGTAATCGGCGGCCGAAATGCGGTCGGCGCCGTCGAAGGCAAAGCTCGGGCCCGCGTCGTCGATCACCAGCCGGTTGCTCACCCGCCCGCCCCAGCGCGCGGCGATGAGGGTCGCCAGCACCCGGCGGATCGAGACCAGCAGCACCGCGACAAGCAGCAGGCCGAGCGTCGTCACCCCTCGCGAGAACTCGTCGTTGGATTTGGTGTAGAAGCCGACGAAATTGACCAGCGCTGCCGAGATCGCCAGCGCGATCAGCGCCTTGCGTGCGGCGAATGTCCAGCTGCCGAGTGCCCTGAGGCCATAGGTGCCGTTGTAGAGCGCGATCGTGAAATAGACCGGCAGCATCACCTGCGCGGTGATCATCGCGCGGTGCTGGGCCCACACCCCTTCCCAGATCAGCGCGGCCAGCGCGAAGCAGAAGTGGAACAGCGCGCCATCGGCCAGCAGCATCATCGCATAGGCGCGAAGCCGCCGCCGCTCGAGCGAAGGGGCAACCTTGCTCTCGACCGACTCGTGTCGGATCGCATCCAGCAGTTTCGGCGTAGCGCGGTTCATGAAAGCCGTTTCCCCTGAGGCGCGACCCTCGCGGAACTTGGTTTAGATCAGGTTTATTACATATAGAAAGATGGATTGTGCGACTGCGAAGGCAGCTTGGCACATTTTGCTACCGCTTCGCAGCAAATCGGCCAATTTCTGCCAGTTCCTGCGCCAGCAGCAGCTCGGCAGCCTGGCTGTTGGCGATCAGGTTGCGATGCAAGGCGACAAGGCGCGGGATCAGCCGGTCAAGCCGCGTCTCGCGCCCCCCGCGCGCGGCGGGCTGGGTCCAGCGCTTGTATTGCTGCGCGATGTCGCGCTTTTCGCGGAAGAAGATGCCGAGCCGCATCTCGGCGCCCTTGTCGATCTGCTCGAAGCTCCCGCGCGGGCCGAGGAAGGCCGCGATCTGCGCCAGCTGGCCCGCCCGCCGCTCGAGCGCCAGTGCCACGCCCACCGGGTTGAGGCCGAGTTCGCGCATGCGCCGGATCTCGCCCGCGATCTTCGTGGTCTCGCCGCCGAGCACGGCGTTGACCAGCGGAGCGAAGCCATCCTCTTCCGTGGCCGCGCCGATCGCGGCGTGATCCTCGGGGGTGGCGGGGCGCGGGGCCTGCGGATCGGCGCCCACGTAGAGCGCGAGCTTGTCGATCTCGGACTGGGCGAGGCGCACGTCGAGCCCGGCGGCGCGCGCGATGCGTTCGGCGAGGTCGCCGCCGAGCCTGAGGCCCGCAGCATCGGCCATCCCCCGCACCGCCTGCGCAGCATCCTTCAATTCCGGCGGGTGGAACATCGCGACCAGCGCATCCTTGCGCTTTTCCAGCAGCTTGGCGGTGCGCGACTTGTCGGTGGCCGAAGTCGCGACGACGATCACCGGCGCGGCCGCGCCTGCGCCGGCTTCGGAGGTCTCGATCAGGATCTGCAAGGCATCGTGCGCCTCCTCGCCGCTGGCGCGCACCCAGATGTGGCGGCTGCCGCCGAACAGCGAGGTCGAGCGCGCCTCGTCGCCGAGCAGCGCGGGGTCGCGCTTGAGGTCGGCGCCCGTCAGCTCGATCCGCTCGCCCGGGTCGGGGAGCGCCGCAGCGATGCGCTGCGCGGCGGCGTTGGCGCCGGCCTCGTCGGGGCCGCAGAAGAAGAAGATGCGGCAGGAGGTCAAACCCGCCGGAACGCCGCGCAGAAAATCCTTCTGGGTCGCCTTCACGGCTGACGCGAGGCTTGCGCCCTGAGCGTCAGCGCGACCTGCGTCGCCACGCGGTCGGCGACCTCGAGCGCGAGGTTCTCGAGCGCCTTCTGCTCGGCGGCGATGGTGGCATATTCGCTGGAGACCACGTCGATCCCCGCGTCCGAGCCCGCGGTCGCATCGAGCAGCACCGCCCCGCTCGCCAGGTCGACCAGCTGGTAGCGCGCGCGCAGCACGCGGCGTTCGCGGCTGATGGTGTCGTCGTTGAGGACGCCGAGGGCCTCGAGCGAATCGTCGAGCCGCACGTCGAGCCGGTAGCGCGGCGTCGCCTCTCCGGCGACGCCGAGCCGGGCGTCGAGCGCGTTCTTGACCAGCCAGCCGCCGCGGCCCTGGATCGCCGGAACCTCGACCGCCGCCAGCCCCTGCGCCGAGGCCGACTGCGCCCCGCCCGCATACATCGGCGAGAGGCCGCAGGCGGCAAGGGCCAGCGAGGCCGCGAGGAGGACGAGCATCCGCATCAGGTGACGATATTCACCAATCGGTCGGGCACGACAATGACCTTGCGCACCGCCGCGCCATCAATCGAGCGTTGCAGGTTGGCCGAGGCGAGCGCCAGCGCCTCGAGGTCTTCCTTGGAAGCCCCCTTCGGCGCGGTGACGGTGTCGCGCAGCTTGCCCATGTGCTGGATCGCGATGGTGACCTCGTCATCGACCAGCAGCGCGGGGTCGACCTCGGGCCAGGGCGCATCGGCGATGAGGGTGGTGTTGCCCATGGCCGCCCAGGCCTCTTCCGCGAGGTGCGGCATCATCGGCGCGGCGAGGTGGACGAGGGCGCGGATTGCGGCTGAGCGGCTAGCCGAGGGGGCCGCTTTCTCGGTCGCGCCGGTCAGCTCGTAGATGCGCGCGACCGCCTTGTTGAACCCCAGCGCCTCGATGTCGGCGGCGACCGCGGCGATGGTCTGGTGGGTCTTGCGGTCGAGCGCCTTGTCCTCGCCCTCGGCCGAGGCATCGTAGGCCTGGAACAGCCGCCACAAGCGCTGGACGAAGCGCGCGCAGCCCTCGATCCCGGCGTCGGACCACGGCAGGTCGCGCTCGGGCGGGGAGTCCGAAAGCATGAACCAGCGCACCGCATCCGCGCCGTGGCGGGCGATGATCGCATCGGGGTCGACGACGTTCTTCTTCGACTTCGACATCTTGATGACGCGGCCGACATCGACCGGGGCGCTGTCGGCGAGCAGCGTCGCGCCTTCCGAGGTGCGGTCTACTTCCTCGGGGCCGAAGAACACCGGCACCCCGCGCGCGGGATCGATCCGGCTATAGGTCTCGTGCGTCACCATGCCCTGCGTGAACAGCGCCGCGAAGGGCTCCTTCACCTCGGTCTGCCCGATCTGCGCCAGCGCCCGCGTCCAGAAGCGGGCGTAGAGCAGGTGCAGGATCGCGTGCTCGATGCCGCCGATATAGTGCTGCACCGGCATCCACTTGGCGACCTCCTCGGGGTCGAAGGGTCGGTCGGCGGGCTGGCTGGCGAAGCGCAGGAAATACCACGAGCTGTCGACGAAGGTGTCGAGCGTATCGGTCTCGCGCCGCGCCGCTTTGCCGCACTTGGGGCAATCGACGTGCTTCCAGGTCGGGTGGCGTTCGAGCGGGTTGCCGGGGATCTCGAAGCTGACGTCCTCGGGCAGCGTGACGGGCAGCTGGTCCTTGGGGACCGGCACCACGCCGCAGGCATCGCAGTGGATGAAGGGGATCGGCGTGCCCCAATAGCGCTGGCGCGACACGCCCCAGTCGCGCAGGCGCCACACGGTGCGGCCTTCGCCCCATCCGCCGGCCTCGGCGCGCGCGATGACGGCGGCCTTGGCCTCCTCCACCGTCATGCCGTCGAGGAAATCGGAGTTGACGATCACCCCGTCCCCCGCCTCGGCCTCGCCCATGAAGGGCTCGTCGGCGCGCGCCGGATCGCTGGCGACCACGCGCGCGATCGGCAGGCCGTACTTGGTGGCGAATTCGAAGTCGCGCTGGTCATGCCCCGGCACGCCCATGACGGCGCCGGTGCCGTATTCCATCAGCACGAAGTTGGCGATGAAGACCGGGAGCGGCTCGCCGGTGAAGGGATGGCGCGCGGTGATCGCCGTGCGGTAGCCCAGCTTTTCGGCGGTTTCGACTTCCGCCGCCTTGGTCCCGCCGCGCTTGCACGCCTCGATGAACGCGGCGACCTCCGGATCGCCCGCCAGCGACTGCGCAATCGGATGGTCTGCCGCCACGGCAACGAAGCTCGCGCCGAAGATCGTGTCCGGGCGGGTGGTGTAGACGGGCAAGCGCTGAAGGCTCCCCTCCCCTTGGGGAGGGGTTGGGGGTGGGGGTACGGCATCCGCGGGCGTCGCACACCCATCCCCAACCCCTTCCCTCAAGGGAAGGGGCTCGGAAAGGTCGAAGCTGAATTCCAACCCCTGCGACTTCCCGATCCAGTTCTCCTGCATCAGGCGAACCTTCTCGGGCCAGTCCTCGAGGCTCCCGAGGCCTTCCAGCAGATCATCGGCAAATTCGGTGATCTTGAGGAACCACTGGTTCAGCTTGCGCTTCTCGACCTCCGCGCCAGAACGCCAGCCCTTGCCGTCGATCACCTGCTCGTTCGCCAGAACCGTCATGTCGACCGGGTCCCAGTTGACCGTGCTCTCCTTGCGATAGACCAGCCCCGCCTCGTAGAGGTCGAGGAACAGCGCCTGTTCGTGGCCGTAATACTCAGGATCGCAGGTGGCGAATTCGCGCGTCCAGTCGAGCGCGAAGCCGATGCGCTGCAACTGCGCCTTCATCTGCGCGATGTTCTGGCGCGTCCAGCCGCCGGGGTGCACGCCCTTTTCCATCGCGGCGTTTTCGGCCGGCATCCCGAAGGCGTCCCAGCCCATCGGGTGGAGCACCTCGAACCCGCGCATCTTCTGATAGCGCGCCAGCACGTCGCCCATCGTGTAGTTGCGCACATGCCCCATGTGGATGCGCCCCGAAGGATAGGGGAACATCTCGAGGATGTAGCTCTTGGGCTTGGGGCTGGCCGAATCCGCAGTGAAGGTGCCCGCGTCCGTCCAGGCACGCTGCCAGCGTTCATCGGCGACCGAAGGGTCGAAGCGGGAGTCACTCATGTAGGTCGGTCCGGTGGAGCAGTATTACGAAGCGAGGGCCTGGCGACGCAGGTCGCGGGCCTTGGTGAGGATGATGTCCTCGAGCTTCTGCACCGTCGCCGCCTGCACCGGGGCTTCGACCCAGTTGCCGCCCTCGTTGACCTGGCGGCTCGCCGCGACCCGCAGCGCATCGGCGCGCAGGTCCTGGTCGAGGATCGTGATGGTCAGCTTCACCCGCTCGCCGGGGTTGGCCGGGTTGGCATACCAGTCGGTCACGATCACCCCGCCCGCGCTGTCGGTCTGGAGCAGCGGCGCGAAGCTCACCGTCTCGAGCGCGGCGCGCCACAGATAGGCGTTGACGCCGATCGTGTTGAGCTGCGCCGCGGCCAGTTCGGTGCGCGGACGGTCACGCCCGCCGCAGGCCGCAAGGCCGACCAGCGCGGTGCCGAGCAGGGCATAGCCCAAGGTGCGGCGAAGAAGGGCGGAAGGGGCGCGTGTCACTGCCGGATCATCCTTGAGCAAAAGTCTAGAGCAAACGTCTCGGGCCCGCTCTATAGTGGCAAGCCCCCTTGCGGCAAGCACGAAGGCGCTTTCGCCCGGGGCACGACCGCCCTTCGGCAAGAGCGCCGCACGTGCTTTACCGGGGCTGAATTGCACGGGGATGCAAGGCTTTCTGTGTGCATGGTGCCACAGGTGAGCGGGGAAACCGGGCTGCTTGCGGCAAGATCGTTGCAAGCCCTTGCCGGTCACTCCACATATTTGTGGAAAGGCGCGCGACTCATCACGTGTTAATGTCGTGTCCGCTTGGGCTCTTAATCGCGAAGGGCCCGCGCATGGGAACAGGAACGAAGGCGGAATGGCACGCAAGGCGAACAGGATGGCGAAGGAGGGGATGCGGGCACGGCGCTCGCGGACGCTCGTCGCGCTCTGCGGCGCGCTTGCGCTGGCCGTGCCCAGCGCCGGACTCGCGCTGGCCGGGCAGTTCGCCCCGGTGCAGGCAGCCGCAATCTCGGCCGCGATCACCGGTGCCGGGCGCGATGCGCTGAGCCTGGGGAGCTTCACCCCCGCCTCGGTCGATCCCGAACTCGCTGCCCGCGTCGCCGGCAAGGCCCGGGCGCGCGGCGTGCATTTCACCCCCGCCAGTGCCCCGCCGATCAGCGGCAAGCGCACGGTGACGGTCGCGGTGCGGGTCGATGACGACACGGTCCGCGCGATCTCGGTGCGGCAGACGCTCGATGCCGTTCCGGGCCGCGGCAGCTCCGCGCTCGCCGGGCTCGATGCCAGCAAGTTCCAGCTCGGCGCGGCGCGCGGCTACAAGAGCTTCGCGCGCACGGTCGACCTGTCGGCCAACGTCCAGAAGCTCGCCCTGCCCGATCTCGCGCAGTTCGAACCCTCGCGCCCCAAGGCCGCGGACAAGCCCTCGCGCCTCCAGCCGCGGATCGAGCTCGAGGATCGCCAGATCGCGGGCCGCTCGCCCAACACCCTCGATTCGACCGCAGCGCAGACCGTGGGCGTGGGCGGCAGCTTCCGCCTCTCGCCCAACCTCAACGTGACCGCAGGCGTGCGCTACTCGCAGGAGCGCGAACGGCTCGATCCGCTGACCAATTCGGTGCAGGACAGCCAGGCGGTTTACGTGGGCACGCAGATCAAGTTCTGATTCGCCTTCCACGGGTGGCAGCAGGCCGCCGAACCGCATCACATCATTGCCCGGTTATTGCGCGGTTATTGCGCCCTCATATCCGCGCCATACGCATAGCTATTCCCCGCTTTCCCTAAGGGAATGCGCCCGCTAGGCTATCCTCGCAAGCATAACGCCAAGGGGAGAATGCCATGGGCCGTGTAGCCATCGTCACCGGGGGAACGCGCGGGATCGGGGAGGCGATCTGCAAGCGGCTCCAGCGCCAGGGCCACACCGTCATCGCCAACTATGCCGGCAACGAGGAGAAGGCCCGGCTGTTCACCGCGCAAACCGGCATCCCCGCCTACAAGTGGGACGTGGGCGATCATCATGCAACGATGAGCGGCGTGGCGCAGGTCGAGGCGGAGCACGGCCCCGTCGACATCGTGATCAACAACGCCGGGATCACCCGCGACGGCACGCTCCACAAGATGAGCTTCGACGACTGGAACGAGGTGCTGCGCATCAACCTCGGCGGGTGCTTCAACATGGCCAAGGCGACCTTCCCCGGCATGCGCGAGCGCGGGTGGGGGCGGATCGTCAATATCGGCTCGATCAACGGGCAGGCCGGGCAATACGGCCAGGTCAACTATGCCGCCGCGAAGAGCGGAATTCACGGCTTTACCAAGGCCTTGGCGCAGGAAGGCGCGAAGTTCGGGGTGACGGTGAACGCCATCGCGCCGGGCTATATCGACACCGACATGGTCGCCGCGGTGCCCGCGCCGGTGCTCGAAAAGATCGTCGCGAAAATCCCCGTCGGCCGCCTCGGCATGGCGGAGGAAATCGCCCGCGGGGTGGCGTTCCTCACCAGCGAGAACGGCGGCGCGGGGGTGCTGGTCTCAGGCATTGCGTGGCTCGCCGCCACGTTCGCATTCCTCACTGCAGGCCCCAAGACCGCCTTCTTCACCCTGTTCGTGTGCGGCCTCGCGATCGCGCCGGTGGCGCAGCTGGTGACGAAATACGGCTTCAAGGCGCCCGCAGCAGGCCCCGGCAAGCGGCTCGAATGGATCGGAGCCGCGACCGTGCCGGTGCTGCTCGCGGGGTTCTATGTCGGCTGGCTGCGCCTCGAAGCGGAGCCCTTTGCCGCCATCCCGATCGTCGCCATCGGAGTGGGGCTGCGCTACCTCGTGTTTCCGGTGATGTATGGGGGCCGGGTGTTCCACGGGCTGGGCGCGGCGTTCATCGCGGGCGGCGCGGCGGGGCTGGCCGCGCCGGAGAGCTGGGCCCTGCTGATGACGCTGTTCCTTGCGATGGCGGAATTCGGGATCGGCTCCCGGCTGGTGCGCCAATGGCGCGCGGCAGGGCACGCCGGGTGATGCGCCTCGCTCACGCCCTCGCCGCTGCCGCGCTGGTCTTCGCGATGCCCGCCGCCGCGCAGGACTATGTGCTGGCGATGACCTACGAAACCAGCACCGAGGGCGGCGAATACGACAGCAGCAGTTCGTCCAGCGGGAGGCAGGCAATCGCCGAGCGGGTGATCGCGGCGAGGCCCGAGGGCAACGAGTTCGAATATGCCCTCCCCTTCGATCCCGAGGAGATTCGCGGCAACGAGCGCTGGATGTTCCCAGCCCGGATGCGGGTCGCGGCGGACGGGCGCATGACCCTGCTCAACGCCGACGAACTCGCCGCCCGCAACACTGCATGGCTAGCCGAGGCGGAATGGACGACCGAGGTATGCTCGCGCTGGGGCTTTACCTGGACAGCATTTCAGGTCCGCTGCGACCCCGAGGCGGCGATCGAGGCGGTGGAAGGTTTCGGCATGCAGCCGGGCCGGATCGCCGAGGGGCAGGCCTTCGCGCTCAAGGGCGCGCTCGGGCCTGTGGTGCTGGCGCGCACGGGCGAGCGGGAGGGGCGGGTCATCCTCACCGGCTCCGGCCCGGTCGACGTCGGCTTCCTGCGCGAAGAGGATGCCCGCGCCGCGCTGGTGGTCGCCGAGATCAGCCGCGAGGCGCTGACCCCCGAGGAGGCCACCGCCGCCTCTGCCGCGATCACCGCCACCGGCACCGTCTCGGTCACCTTCGAGGTCGATGCGGCGGGCTTGCTGTGGCGGCGCGAGGACGCGTCGGAATACACCATGACCGGCAGCCGCTTCCGCGACGGCATCACCCGCGCCCGCACCACCGTCACCCGCCTGTCCCGTGCCGAATGGGAGCGGCAGCAGGCGGAAGCCGAGGCGGAGGCGGACGCGGCCGACCCGCTGGCCGACCCGAACCCGGAGGCCGAGGCGGCAGAGGCCGAATAGCGCCCCCGCACGCGGCCACCCCGAATTATTTCATAGGGCCGCGCGCACCGCACGGACCAACCAGAATCGACAAGCCAGCGCGTCGCCACCCCGCTAGCCTGCCGCGCTGACGGAGACTTGCCATGGCCGACCGCATCCTCGTGTTCTACGGCTCCTACCGCCGCGACCGGCAGGGGATCCGCCTCGCCGACTACTGTGTGCGGCAGCTGCGCGCGCGCGGGGCGGATGTCGAGCTTATCGACGCGGCTGCGACAGGCCTGCCGATGCTCGACCGCATGTACAAGGAATACCCCAAGGGCGAGGCGCCCGAGGGTCTGGAAACGCTGGCGGGGAAGATCCGCAGCGCCGACGCCTTCCTGTTCGTGGTCGGTGAATACAATTGGAGCGTGCAGCCGGGGCTGAAGAACCTCACCGACCACTTTCTCGAGGAATGGTTCTGGCGCCCCGCCGCCATCGCCAGCTACTCCGCCGGACGCTTCGGCGGGGTGCGCGCGGCGCTGGCGTGGCGCGACATTCTGGGCGAGATGGGGATGGTGGTGGTCTCCAGCACGATCGCGGTGGGGCCGGTGGTCGATACCTTGGACGAGGCAGGCCAGCCGACCGGCAGCGGTGGCCCGGCGCTCGAACGCCAGTTCCCGCGCTTCGCCGATGATCTGGCGTGGTGGACTGCGGCGGCGAAGGCGCAGCGGAAAAAGGCGAAGCCGCCCTATTGATCCGCCTGAGTGCTGGACCGGTGGCCCCGGCGCGGCCACCCGTGGCCGAACCGCCGAGGGTAAGTGTAGATGCAGATGCAGATAACCGAATCGTTTTTGCTCGCCGCTGTATTGCTGGCCGCGGGAGCGCTCCTCCATGTCGCTGTGCTGATCGCGGGGCCGGACTGGATTGCCTTTGTAGGTGCTCCGCCCGAAGTCGTCGCCTCGGCGCGTGCTGGGACCTGCCTGGCTCCGGTCAGCACGCTCGCCATTGCCCTGCTGCTGACGGGACTTGCGCTCTATGCCCTGTCGGCCGGAGGGCTGATCCGCCGCCTACCTTTCGCCCGCGCAATCCTGCTTCTCTTCACCGTTATCTTCGTGTTGCGCGGCCTGATCATCGTGCCGTCACTGCTGCAGGGACGGGTCAACTGGCGCGCTGCGAGCGATCTGTTCATCGTCGGCAGTTCCGGGGCGATCCTCGTCATCGGGCTCGCACTGGCGTTCGGGCTGGCTGCGCTCAGGCGCCGCGGACCCCATTCCGCCTTATGACGGATCGTTGCTGTCCTAGCCCCGATAAAGCCCGTCGATCCGCTCCTGATACCGCTCGCGGATCTTGTGGCGGCGGATCTTCATCGAGGGTGTCATTTCCTCGTTCTCGATGGTGAAGGCCTCGTCGGCGAAGGCGAACTGGCGGACCTTCTCGATCACCGAGAGATCGGCGTTGGTGCGGTCGACCGCCGCGCGCACCGCGTTCTTGAAGGCGGGGAGCTGCTGGAGCGCGGCGAGATCGAACTTCTCGCCGTTCTCGCGCGCCCATTCGAGCGCCCATTCCGCATCGGGAACGACCAGGCCGACCACGTAGGGCCGCTTGTCGCCGCTCACCATCGCCTGCGCGATCTCGGGCTGCAGGGTCAGCATGCCCTCGACCTTCTGCGGGGCGATGTTGTCGCCCTTGTCGTTGACGATCATGTCCTTCTTGCGGTCGGTGATGACGATCCGGCCCTTGTGGTCGAGGTGCCCGATGTCGCCGGTGTGGAGCCAGCCGTCCTTCAATGTGCGCGCGGTCTCGGCGTCGTTGCGCCAGTAGCCGTGCATGACGAGCTCGCCGCGCACCAGGATCTCGCCATCCTCGGCGATCCTGACCTCGACCCCGCGCATCGGCGGGCCGACGGTGTCCATCTTGAGGCCCACGCTCGGCCGGTTGCAGCTGATCACCGGCCCGGCCTCGGTTTGGCCGTAGCCCTGGAGCATGGTGAGGCCCATCGCCTCGAAGAAATTGCCGACCTCGGGATTGAGCGGCGCGCCGCCGGAGACCATCGCCTTGATCCGCCCGCCGAATTTCTGCCGGATCTTGGGCCGCAGCGTCTTCTCGACGAGGAAGTCCATCGGCCGGTCGCGCAGGCGCTTCTTGCCGTCGCGGCTGTTGCCCGCGATCTTGAGTGCGTTGTCCATCATGAAGCCCGCGAGCTTGCCCTGCTTCTCGACCTGCTTCATGATCCGGCTGCGCAGCACTTCGAACAGGCGCGGGACGACGACCATGATCGTCGGGCGCGTCTCCTCGATGTTGCTGGCGAGCTTCTCGAGCCCCTCGGAATAGAAGATCTCCGCGCCCACCCCGATCGGGAGATATTGCCCGCCGGTATGCTCGTAGGCGTGGGAGAGTGGCAGGAAGGAGAGGAAGCGCTCGTCCTTGATCCCGAAGTCGGTGAGCAGCACCTCGGCCGCGCCCGCGACGTTGCACAGGATCGCGCCGTGGTGCTGCATCACGCCGCGCGGGGCGCCGCCGGTGCCGCTGGTGTAGATGAGGCAGGCGGTTTCCTCGCGCGCGATCCCGGCGATGCGCGCATCGACCGCGGCGCGCGCGGCGGCAGCGTCTCCGGTGAGGAGCGCGGCCCAATCGTGATATTCGAAGCTGCCCGATTGCTGGCGCTTCAGGTTCTCGAAGCCGATCACGTGCTCGACGAGGCCGGTTTGGCTGATCGCGCCCACCAGTGGGGCGAGCAGCTTCTCGTTCGAGACGAACACCGCCCGCGCGCCCGAATTGTCGAGGATGTGGGCATGATCGCGGCGGGTGTTGGTGGTGTAGGTCGGCACGGTGATGCACCCCGCCGCCATCACCGCGAGATCGGCGATGCACCACTCGGGCCGGTTCTCGGAGACCAGCGCGACGCGGTCACCATCCTCGAGGCCCATCGCCCGCAGCGCTTCGGCCATCAGGCACACCTGCTCGGCCGCCGAGCGCCAGGTCTGCGTCACCCACTGCCCGCCGCTCTTGTGGCCGAGGAAGGGCGCGTCGCCCTTCTCGTCCGCGCGCTTCAGAAACAACTCCACGAGGTTCTGCGCGTTGTCGATATCCTGCAAGACCTGCGGGTCCGCAGGGTTGGCAACCGCGCGGGCAGAATGGGGCAGCGTGGGGGAATGCACTGGCAAAGGCTCCTGATCCCTTCGAGACATTGTCCGGGGTTCAGGCGCGACCCCGCTTGGGGCCCTGATTAGAGGGTGTGAGCCGTAGCGGCAAGCACCTGCGGCGGGCTTGTCAGGGTGTAACCACGCTGACGAGGCGCGGCTCGGTCGCCACTTCCCAGTTGCCGTCGGCGCGGCGGCCCAGCGCGTTGGCCTTGATGGGCGCGGGCGCAATGCGGATTCCCTTGTGGCCGAGCGCGGCGAGCTGCTCCTGCATGGCGACGAGCGCGGTGCCCTCCTCGATCAGCAGGGTATCGCCGAAGGCCATCGCGAAGGGCAGCGCGAGCGCGTCCTGCGCCCCGAGCTTGAAGTCGAGCACGCCGATGATGCCGCGCGCGACGCTGACCGGGATCGTCGGCCCGCCGGCCGCGCCGATCACCAGCACCACCTCGCCCCGCTCGTCATAGACGATGGTCGGCGCCATCGACGAGCGCGGGCGCTTGCCGCCCTCGACCCGGTTGGCGACCGGCTTGCCATCGGCCTCGGGGGTGAGGGTGAAGTCGGTGAGTTCGTTGTTGAGGTAGAAGCCGTTGAAATGCAGCCCCGATCCGAAGGCGCCCTCGATGGTCGAGGTGTAGCTGACCGCGTTGCCCTCGGCATCGACCACGGCGAAGTGGGTGGTGCCGTTCTCGGGCTCCTCGGGCCCGTCCCCGCGGGCGAGCGGCGCGCCGGGGGGCATCCCGGCCTCGGGCCTCGCGATGGTCGTGGCCGGATCGATCAGCGCCGAGCGGGTCGCGATATAGGCGCGGTCGACGAGACCCTCGGTCGGCACATCAACGAAATCGCTGTCGCCCGAATAGAGCTCGCGGTCGGCATAGGCGAGGCGCTGGCTCTCGATGAAGAGGTGCCAGAAGACCGGGCTCTCGGGGCCGAGCGCGGCGAGATCGAAGCGCTCGAGCTGGCCGAGCATCTGCGCCACCGCGATCCCGCCCGAGGACGGCGGCCCCATGCCGCAGATCTTGTAGACGCGGTAGACCGTGCAGACGGGCGGGCGCGCCTTGGCGGTGTAGCCGGTGACATCGGCGGCGGTCATCTTGCCGTCCTGCGGGGTCGCGGCAGCGACGTGCTCGGCAAGCGCGGCGGCGGGCGCGGGGCCGTAGAACGCCGCGGGGCCCTTGGCGGCGAGCGTGCGGAAGGTTTCGGCCAGCGCGGGCACGCGCACAGTGCTGCCAACCGGCAGCGGCTCGCCATTGGTGCCGAAGAACACAGAGCGCGCATAGTCCGACTTGTCGGCGCGGCCCTTGTTGCCCTTGAGCGATTCGTAAAGCCGCCGGTTCATCACGAAGCCGTTCTCGGCGAGCGCGATCGCGGGCTCGAACAGCTTGGCCCAGGGCAGCTTGCCGTGCGCCGCGTGCGCCTTGGCGGCGAGCGCGATGTTGCCCGGCACCCCGACGCTGAGGCCCGAGAAGACGCGGGCATCGCGCGGGAGGAGCTTGCCCGAAGCATCGAGGAAGCGGGCAGGCGTGGCGGCGGCCGGCGCAGTCTCGCGCCCGTCATAGGTGACGAGCGCGCCGCTTTCCGCATCGGCGCGCACCATGAAGCCGCCCCCGCCGATGCCGGAGCTCTGCGGCTCGACCACGGTCAGCGCCAGCATCACTGCGATGGCCGCATCGACCGCCGATCCGCCCTGCGCAAGGATCATCTCGCCAGCCACCGTGGCGCGCGGATCGGCGCTGCTGACTGCGGCGGGCTGGAACGGCGTTTCCGAGGCCGCCGGGTTCTCGTCGGCCCCGGTCGTGGCACAACCGCTCAGAACAAGGGCGAAGGGGGCGGCGAGGCTGAGGAAAATGCGCATGGCCCCGTGCTATTCGCTTCCCACCGCTTCGGCAATGCTGGCGAAGCCGTCGCGCCGCATCAGGCCCTCCAGCCCCCGCGCGATCCGCGCGCCGAGGCCGGGGCCTTCGTAGACCATCGCCGAATAGAGCTGCACCAGGCTGGCGCCCGCGCGGATGCGCTCCCAGGCGTGTTCGGCGGTGGCGATGCCGCCGACGCCGACCAGCGGAATTGCGCCGCCGGTCGCCTTGCGGAAGTCGCGCAGGCGCTGGGTGGCGAGGCTCCGCAGGGGCGCGCCCGACAGCCCGCCGGTCTCGCCCGCGTGATGCGAACGCAGGGCGGGGCGGCTGATCGTGGTGTTCGACACCACCAAAGCGCCGAGCTGTTTGTCGATGGCGATGCGCGCGATCGCGTCGATATCGGCAGGCTCAAGATCGGGGGCGACCTTGAGGAAGATCGGAGGCGTGCTGCCCGTCTCTGCGCGCGCCGTGATCACCGCATCGATGAGGCCGGTCAGCGCGCTCTCGTCCTGCAGCGCGCGCAGGCCGGGGGTGTTGGGGCTGGAGATGTTGACGCACAGATAGCTGGCAACCGGGGCCATCATCCGCGCCATAACCGCATAGTCGGCGATGCGGTCGGCGGAGTCCTTGTTGGCCCCGATATTGACCCCGAGGATCCCCGGCCGCCCCGCACGCGCGCGCAGCCGCGCCAGCGCCGCCTCGCCCCCGCCATTGTTGAAGCCCATGCGGTTGATCACCGCCTGATCCTCGACCAGCCGGAACAAGCGCGGCTTCGGGTTGCCCGCCTGCGGCAGCGGCGTGATCGAGCCCACTTCGGTGAAGCCGAAGCCCAATCCGAGCAGCGCATCGGGCACCTCGGCATCCTTGTCGAACCCGGCGGCCACGCCCACCGGATTGGGAAAGGCGAGCCCCGCCACCTCCACTGCGAGCGGTCCGGAGAGCGCAGGGGCAGGCGCCCGGGCGGGGGCCGGCAGCGCCGCCAGCGCCCGCAGCGCGAGGCGGTGCCCGGTTTCGGAATCGAGCGCGAAGATCGCGGGTCGGATCAGGCGGAACAGCATGGCCGATCGCCTATGCGAGGCCGGCGCGCGTGTCGAGCCTGCCTGCTGCCCGCCGCCCGATGCAGATTGACGCAGACTTACAAGTCTCCGGGCCGTCCGGCACCGCTGTGTGTCGCTTGCATACAATCCCCCCGCCGAATCCGTGGCTATTTCCCCCCTCGCGACCCGAAGGGCTCGGAGCAGCAATGCAAAGAGTTCCTCAACTCAATGGGCGGCCTTCCGATCGCGGAGGGTCGCCCTTTTTTCGATCCGGCCGTTCGCCTGCCGCTCCCCGGCGTGGCGCGGCGATGCTTGTGCGCCCTGCCGGGTCGGGACAATCGGAGACCGCACGGCCGAGCGGCGCTGATTGTGACACTCTTGCGACTGGACAAGCGGCCAGCGGTTGCGCATCAGGACTGCCTCGGGGCCAGCAACCCCGCGGGGTCGCGCGAAACCAGATCAGGGGGGCTCCCGGCTGCCGGGGGTGTTGTGGGTTGCCGTCTCGCACGAAAATGATCGCACCTGCGACCGAGGCTGAGGCGCTGGTGCACACCTTCTACACCATCGCGACCGAAGCCGGCGAGATCGAGGAGGCGATCCCGGCCTATTCGGCGCAGCTGCTGGTGATGGTGCGCGGCCGGGTGCACTTCACTTTCGCCGACGGCACCACCGGCACCTCCGCGCCCGTCTTCATCAACGCACCCCAGTTGCGCAGCGCCCGCGCGGTGCTCGAAGGCCCCGTCTTGCAGATCGGCGCGTCGCTCACCCACATGGCGTGGCAGCGACTCGCCGGGCTTCCGGCCGACGAGGTCCACGACCGGCTGCTCCCGGCCGAGGCGGTGCTCACGCCCGAACAGATCGCCGCGCTCGAAGCCGCCGCTGCCGATTGCCGCGAGGGGCGGATCGCGCCCGAAGCTGTATGTGCCGTTCTGACCGAGGTGATCGCGGCCGCGCCCCACAGCCTCAGGCCCGATCACGAAGCGGTGGTCGAGGCGATCGGGCGCTGGCTGGCGAGCGGTTTCGACCCGGCGCTCGCCGATCTCTATGCCAGCCTCAGCATCTCGCCGCGCCAGGTCCAGCGCATCTGCCGGCGCTTCTTCGGCGTGGCCCCGGCGCAGGTGCTCAAGCGCTTCCGCGCCTTGCGGGCGGCGATGCTGCTGTCGCAGCCGGGGTTCAGCCGGGAGACGCACGACCAGCTGATGGCGACCTTCTTCGATCAGGCGCATCTGATCCGCGACATCCGCCGCTACACCGGGCGCACGCCCTCGCAGTTCCGGCGCGAGACGCTGGCGGACGAATTGCTCGATCCGGCCGCGCATGGCGATGCGGGCGTGCCGCTCAAGTCCGCCGCCGAATGAGACGCTGCCCGCCGCATTGGCGGCTTGTAATGCGAACGAAGTGCTCCTAATTCCAATTCGGACTGATTCCGTCGGAATTGAGAACCGCTCGCAATGCGCCTGTCGAACCTTGCCGATTATGCCGTCATCACGATGTGCCAGGCCGCGCTCCATTGCGGCAACGGGCGGGTGAGCGCCGCGGAGCTTGCGACCGAGACCGGGCTGCCGGTGCCGACGGTGCAGAAGCTCGTCTCGAAGCTCACCGCCGCGGGCCTGCTGCGCTCGGTGCGCGGGGCCCATGGCGGCCTCCAGCTCGGACGGCCCGCGGCGGCGATCACTGTCGCGGACATCGTCGAGGCGATCGAGGGGCGCATCGCGCTCACCGCCTGCATCGACCACAGCCCCTGCGATTTCGAGAGCGGCTGCAACATGAAGCCGCACTGGCCGATCATCAACAACGCGCTGCGCGGCGCGCTGGCCGGCATCACCCTTGCCCAGCTGCGCGGCCCGGTCGCACCGGCGCCGACCCCCATCACCGAGGATCATCTGGCATGACCGACAATATCGAAGTGCAGGACCGCGAGGCGCGCGAGGCGGCGGCCAAGGTCGCCGATTACGAGCATGGCTGGTCGGCCGAAATCGACACCGAGTTCGCGCCCAAGGGCCTCAACGAGGACACCGTCCGCTTCATCAGCGCCAAGAAGAACGAGCCCCAGTGGATGCTCGACTGGCGCCTCAAGGCCTTCCGCCTGTGGCAGACCATGGAGGAGCCCGACTGGGCCAAGGTCGGCTATCCCAAGATCGACTATCAGGACGCCTATTACTACGCCGCGCCCAAGAAGAAGATCGAGCTGGGCAGCCTCGACGAGCTCGATCCCGAGATCAAGCGTGTCTACGACAAGCTCGGCATTCCGCTGGGCGAGCAGGAAGTGCTCGCCGGGGTGAAGGGCGCCAAGAAGGTCGCGGTGGACGCGGTGTTCGATTCGGTCAGCGTCGCCACCAGCTTCCGCGAGGAGCTGCTGCGCGCAGGGGTGATCTTCCTCTCGATCTCCGAGGCGATCCGCGAATATCCCGAACTCGTGAAGCAGTGGCTGGGCCGCGTCGTCCCCACCCGCGACAACTACTTCGCCTGCCTCAATTCGGCGGTCTTCTCCGACGGCACCTTCGTCTATGTGCCCGAAGGCGTGCGCTGCCCGATGGAGCTTTCGACCTATTTCCGCATCAATGCCGAGAACACCGGCCAGTTCGAACGCACGCTGATCATCGCCGACAAGGGCGCCTATGTCAGCTACCTCGAAGGCTGCACCGCGCCGATGCGTGACGAGAACCAGCTCCATGCCGCGGTGGTGGAACTGGTTGCGCTCGACGATGCCGAGATCAAGTATTCGACCGTCCAGAACTGGTATCCCGGCAATGCCGAGGGCGTGGGCGGCATCTACAACTTCGTCACCAAGCGCGCGCTGTGCCAGGGGGACCGCTCCAAGGTCAGCTGGACGCAGGTCGAAACCGGCTCTGCGGTGACGTGGAAGTACCCCTCCTGCGTGCTCAACGGCGAGGATAGCGTCGGCGAGTTCTACTCGGTCGCGGTCACCAACAATTACCAGCAGGCCGACACCGGCACCAAGATGATCCACAACGGCAAGAACAGCCGCTCGACGATCATCTCCAAGGGGATTTCGGCAGGCAAGTCGAACAACACCTATCGCGGCTTGGTGCGCGTGGGCCCGACCGCGAGCGGCGTGCGCAACTTCACCCAGTGCGACAGCCTCCTGCTCGGCGATCAATGCGGCGCGCACACCGTGCCCTATATCGAGGTCAAGAACCCCAGCGCGCAGATCGAGCACGAGGCGACCACCTCCAAGATCAGCGACGAACAGCTGTTCTACGCGATGCAGCGCGGCCTCGGCGAAGAGGAAGCCGTGGCGCTGATCGTCAACGGCTTTGCCAAGGACGTGCTGAAAGAGCTGCCGATGGAGTTCGCGGTCGAAGCGCAGAAGCTGCTGGCGATTTCGCTTGAGGGGAGTGTGGGATGAATTGGATTGCTTTCAGCGCCGTGGCCATGCTTTCTGGCCAGCCCCAGATAGATGATGCCGAGGAGGGTAAGTCGCCCGTTATTGTCAGTGAGGGTCCGGTTATTGGGAACTCACTTACAATACCGAGCGAGTTCGCCTTTGCCATCGTGCCCTATGTTCGCTGTCTCTCAGCAGAATTGATGGGTCGCCAAACACTATTGCGAGGCATGGGGGACCCCTCGCTTACAGCGGAGGTGAAAGGAGCCTGCTTCTTTCAACGGGACGAGGCAATTTTTCTGGCTGCAACCGCTCTCGCTCAGAAGGGCGAAGGTGACGTCGCCGCGCGCATGGAAACAGTGTTTCAGACTTTGGAGGACGTCGAGAGCGTGATGCTCATACCCGTTGAACTCGATGAGGATGGAAAGCCCATCGGCCCGAACGCTCGCATCGTGGAAGAATGAATTGACCACCCGTAAGACCCTCGCCCTCAACCCCGAGGCTGCCTCCTCCGCCGAAGCCCCCGCGCTCAAGAAGAAGGGGCGCGGGTGGGAGATTTCGGAGAAGCGGCTCGATGCGCTGCACGAACAGGCGCGTGAACTCCGCCGCCATTCGTCCGAGGCGCACAAGGCGCTCGCCGCCAAGTTCGCTGCCGCCGACATGGGCCGCTACACCTTCAAGCGCCACGCCGTGGTCGGCAGCGCGATCGTCGATTTCAACTGCCACAACCTCGGCCTCGCGCTGGCGATCGACGAGGAGGGGCAGAACGACACCCTCGCCAAGCGCCGCGACAAGAGCCTCGAGGCGGTCGGCATCCGGGTGATGCGCATCGCCGCCAAGGACATCCTCGAAGACATTGACGCCGTGCTCCAGCGCCTCACCATCGCCATGCGTGAACGCATCGCCGAGAAGAAGGAAGCCGCCCGCGCGCACAAAGCGGCCAACCCCAAGCAGACCTATTCGCGCCCCAAGCCGCGCACGGAAAGGCAACCCCGATGACCCCCAATCAGCGCAATGCCGCCATCGCATTCGCTCTCGGCGTGATCACCGTCATCCTCGCCGTTCTGATCCTGAGGTAAGCATGCTCGAAATCACCAACCTCCACGCCTCCGTCGGCGACAAGCCGATCCTCAAGGGCCTCACCCTCTCCGTCCCCGCGGGCGAGATCCATGCGATCATGGGGCCCAACGGCGCGGGCAAATCGACCCTGTCGAACGTGCTCGGCGGCAAACCCGGCTACGAGGTGACCGAGGGCAGCGTGACCTTCCGCGGCGAGGACCTGCTGGCGCTGGAGCCTCACGAACGTGCCGCCAAGGGCCTGTTCCTCGGCTTCCAGTATCCGGTCGAGATCCCCGGCGTCTCCAACGTCCAGTTCCTGCGCGAGGCGCTGAACGCCCAGCGCAAGGCGCGCGGGGAGGAGCCCCTCAGCGGCGGCGAGTTCCTGAAGCTCGCCAAGGACAAGGCGGGCCTGCTCAGGATGGACATGGAAATGCTGAAAAGGCAGGTCAATGTCGGCTTCTCGGGCGGCGAGAAGAAGCGCGCCGAGATGGTGCAGATGGGCATCCTCGACCCCGCCTTCGCGGTGCTGGACGAGACGGACTCGGGCCTCGATATCGACGCGCTCAGGATCGTCGGCGCGGGGATCAACGCGATCATGCGCGCGCCCGACAAGGCCGTGCTCCTCATCACCCACTACCAGCGCCTGCTCGACGTCGTGAAGCCCGACAAGGTGAGCATCCTCGCCGGTGGCCGCATCGTCGAGACCGGCGGGCCGGAACTCGCGCTGCGGCTCGAGGCCGAGGGCTATGACGCGGTGATGGCGTGACAGTAGCGACCCTCCCCACCTCCCGTCTGCCGACGCGGCGTGACGAGGCCTGGCGCTATGCCGACATGGACGGCGTGGCGCGGCTTGGCGTTGCGGCGCTCGACCAGTGGCAGGGGGTCGACGTCGCCGCCGGAGAGAGCCTGACGCGCTGTCTCGTCGTCGGCTCCGACGCGCCCGAACTCCACCGCTTCCGCGTGACGCTGGGCGAGGGCGCGCGCGCCGCGTTCTTCGTGACCAATGCAGGCGGCGATTACACCCGGGTCGAGATCGAGGTGCATCTAGCGCGAGGCGCCCATTTCGAATTCGGCGGCGTCACCATCGGCGGTGCTGGCGTCACCCGCGAATTCGTGACGCAGGTCGTCCATGCCGAGCCCGAGGCAACCTCCAACCAGACCATCCGCGCAGTCCACTGGTCCGGGGCGACGGGCAATTTCCTCGGCGAGATCAAGGTCGCGCGCCATGCGCAGAAGACCGACGCCGCGCAGGACTTCAAGGGCCTGCTGCTCGAAGCCGGGGCGAGCGCCAATGCCGTCCCGCAGCTCGAAATCTTCGCCGATGACGTCAAGTGCGCCCACGGTGCCACGGTGGGTGCACTGGACGAGGCCGCACGCTACTACATGATGGCGCGCGGGGTCGATCCGGCCACAGCACAGCGGCTACTGGTGCAGGCCTTCATCGGTGACGCCTTCGTCGCGCTGGAGGACGAGGGCGAGCGCGAGCGGTTGCTCGAAGCGGCGCTCGCCGCGCTGGAGGGGGCCAAGCTGTGAGCGACGTTTCCACCCTCCCCCCTCTGGCAGACCTCCGCGCCGATTTCCCCGGCATGGTCACGGCGGACGGCAAGCCGTGGCACTACCTCGACACCGCCGCCACAGCGCAGAAGCCGCGCGCGGTGATCGACGCCATGGCGCGCGCTTTGGGCGAGGATTACGCGACCGTCCACCGCGGGGTCTACACTCGCTCGGCCGAGATGACGCTCGCTTACGAAGCCGCGCGGCGCACCGTGGCGCGCTTCATCGGCGGGCACGAGGAAGAGCTGGTCTTTACCCGCGGCGCCACGGAAGCAATCAACCTGATCGCCCAGACCTGGGGCCGCGCGAACCTCAATGCAGGCGACCGCATCCTCCTCTCGCAGGCCGAGCATCACTCGAACATAGTGCCCTGGCAGATGGTGGCGGAAGAGGCGGGCGCGATCATTGACGTCTGCCCGCTGACGGACGATCACCGCATCGACCTCGATGCCGCCGAGGCGATGCTGACGGAACAGCACAAGCTGGCCGCCTTCGGCCATGTCTCGAACGTCACCGGCGCGCTGCTCGATGCCCCGCGCGCTGCCGCCATGGCGCACAAGGTCGGTGCGAAGCTGCTGCTCGACGGATGCCAGAGCGCGCCGCACATGGGGGTCGATGTCGCCGCACTGGGCTGCGACTTCTACGTCTTCTCCGCGCACAAGCTCTACGGTCCGACCGGGATCGGGGCGCTGTGGGCGCGCAGGGAACTGCTCGCCGAAATGCCCCCCTATCAGGGCGGCGGGGCGATGATCGACCGGGTGACCTTCGCGAAGACCACCTACGCCAGCGGGCCGCAGCGCTTCGAGGCCGGAACCCCCGCGATCACCGAGGCAATCGCCTTCGCCGCCGCCGCCGATTACGTCGCCGCAATCGGTCCGGAGCGCATTCACGCGCACGAGCAGGCGCTGGTCGCCCGCTTGCGCCGCGAACTCGGCGCGATGAATGACGTCACGCTGTTCGGCCCCGCCGACAGCGCCGGGATCGTCAGCTTCGCGCTTGACGATATCCACCCCCACGACCTCGGCACGATCCTCGACGAGAGCAATGTCGCGATCCGCGCCGGGCACCACTGCGCCCAGCCGCTGATGGACTACCTCGGCGTCCCCGCCACCGCCCGCGCCAGCTTCGGCCTCTATTCGACCGAGGCCGATGTCGACGCGCTGCTCGCCGGGATCGCCCGCACCCGCAAGATTTTTGGAAGAGGATGAGAGCGATGGACAGCTCAGCCGAAAAGCCCCCCCGCGCCCGTGTCGAGGATGCGATCGACACCGAAGGCCCTCGCACCCGCGACTATCTCGACGGCTTCCTCGCCGCCAAGCCCGCGCCCGATGCGGTCGGCGGAGAAGGCAGCGACCTGCAGGCCGCGGTGATCGAGGCGCTACGCGAGATCTTCGACCCGGAAATTCCGGTCAACATCTACGATCTCGGCCTGATCTACGGGGTCGAGGTCGACGACAATGCCGACGCCACCGTCACCATGACGCTCACCACCCCGCATTGCCCGGTCGCGGAATCGATGCCGGGCGAGGTCGAGCTGCGCGTCTCGAGCGTGCCGGGAATCCGCGATGCCGAGGTCAATCTCGTCTGGGACCCGCCCTGGGGCCCGCACAAGATGAGCGACGAGGCGCGGCTCGAACTGGGGATGCTGTGAGCGACACCGCGACCCTCTCGATTACCCTCGCGGATTACCGCCATCCCCGGGATGCGGCCGACGTCGTGGCGCTGCTCGATGCCTATGCGCGCGACCCGATGGGCGGGGGTGAACCGCTGCGCGATGGCGTCAAGGCGCGGCTGACCGATGATCTGGCGGCGAACCCGCAGGCCTTCTCGCTGCTGGCGCGGCTTGAGGACAAGGCGGTCGGGCTCGCCAATTGCTTCATGGGCTATTCGACCTTCGCCGCCGCGCCGCTGGTCAATCTCCACGATCTCGCCGTGCTCCCGGAGGCGCGCGGGCGCGGGATCGGCAAGGCGCTCCTGCAAGCTGTCGAGGCCGAGGCCTTGAAGCGCGGGGCCTGCAAGATCACATTGGAAGTGCTGAGCGGCAATCCGGCGCGGCAGCTCTACGCCCGCGAAGGCTATGGCGACTACCAGCTCGATCCCGCCACCGGGCACGCGCTGTTCTGGCAGAAGAGGCTGACATGACCGACACCACCACGACGCCTCGCCCCGCCCCGAAGGCCGCCGTCACCCTGACGCCGAGCGCCGAGGCGCGCATCGCCGAGCTGATGAGCAAGGCCCCGGCGGACGCCATCGGCGTCAAGCTTTCGACCCCGCGCCGCGGCTGTTCGGGCCTCGCCTATTCGGTCGACTACGTCACCACCGAGGCAAAATTCGACGAGAAGATCGTCACCCCCGGCGGCGTGTTCTACATCGACGGCGCCTCCGTGCTCTACCTTGTCGGCAGCGTGATGGACTGGCGCGAGGACGATTTCACTGCGGGCTTCGTGTTCGAAAACCCCAACGCCAAGGGCGCCTGTGGCTGCGGCGAAAGTTTCATGGTATAATCGGGGCCATGCCCACCAAGGATTCAGGACCGCGCGACATCCTCGACGCTCTCGCAGGCATCATTGTCGGGGTCGGAATGGTTGCCTTGGCGGCCCGCGAGACATTTGCATCGCGCCGTCGTGGCCCACGAGCCGACGACCGGCCCGGTGCCGGATCGCTTGCCGACATCATGCGCAGCACGCCGCGGCCTCGCCGCAAACCGCCGGAGGCGGGCCTCCCGGCGCCTGCGGTCCCGCCGCGCGGGCCAGCTCCCCTGCTGGGCGGTGCCGCTGCTGCTCTGGACGCGCCGGGCGAGTGACCGCCGCCCGCATCTCCGCCGGTTGATATTGCCCCCGAATGGCCGGATCCGGGACAGGTCTTCCGCCTGAGCGGCTCGCCGAAATGCACGCGCAGCGCGGGCGCGAGGTGCAGGCGATCATCGCGCGGATGGAGGGCGAGCGTGCCGCGCTCGAGGCACAGCTGGCCGCCGGGGTCGCTCCAGACGATCAGCCCCGGATCGAGACCGAGATTATCCACCTCGCGCTGGCGCTCAGCGAGCTGCGCGGCGGGCACTACGGCGGCGGTTAGTCCGCTTGCGCGAGCCGCGCGATCAGACGGGTTTCGAGCTCGTCGACCTCGCCGTCGGCCTCGATCATGCGGTCCAGCCACTCGCTTTCATAGGTGGTGACCTTCTCGCCCTCGGCAGCCAGCGCGTCGTAATCGGGGCCGGCCGGCTTCTTCTTGCCGAACACCAGGCCGAAGTGGTTAGCGACATTGGGCACCTCGCGCGCGACGCGGCCCATGAAGCGGCCGAGATTGACCTGGTTGTCGGCGACAAACGCTTCCAGCTCGCGCTTGCGCTCGTGGCTGAGCTGCGCGCTGGGGAGCGCGAAGCCCTTCATGAAATTGGCGACGCCGTCGAGGAACAGGTCGTCCCACTCGGCCGCGTTCTCGTCGGCAAGGGTCGCGTCCTTGATGCGGAACAGCATCTCGGCATCGTGGCGGGTGACCGCGGCGGGGCCATGGCCGCCGCTCGCGAAGATCACGCGGCGCAGGATGCGGCATTCGGCGGCGGTGATGTGGGTGGCGCTGAGGTCGCCCCCGTGGCGGGTCGGCCCTTCGCCGTGGAGCACCGCATGCTCGACCTTGGCGAGCACATAGTCCTTGAGCCGGTCGGGGGTGTTCTCGGCGCGCTCGAGGATGCGCACCAGCGCCTCGAGCTCGGCCATGCTGTCGACCTTGCCATCGGCATCGACCTGCGCGATCAGCCACTCGGCTTCCTCGAGGTTGCACTGGAGGCGCGGCGGGGTGCCGTTGAGGACGTGCTCGCCGATCGCCTCGACGAAGAAGTCGACCCATTCGGGGCTGCGGTGGTGCAGCGCCTGATTGAGCGTGAACAGCGCCTCGGCTTCCTCGCGGGTGATGATGCCGTCACCCCAGCCTTCGCGGCGCAGGGCGAGGAGCTCGTCGGCGGTGATCTGGCCATCGGCGGCAGCCGCCCGCGCGACTTGGAGGAATTGGGTGGTCACGGTGGTTACGTCCCCTGTGGTCTTCGGGGCCGGTCATGCCACGGACAGGCTTAAGACCGGGTTACCTCTGCTCTATCTCGCGCAGGCAGGCGCCCGGATCGGCGGGCGCGCCGCCTTGCCGGAGGCGCGCAGCGACGTGGGTCGCCGTCGGCTCGGCCGCGGCGGCGACCGGGTAGAGGTAGATGTCGAGCACGCAGGTCGGGCCGGCGAACTGGAGCTTCCTCGCGTCGCCCTCGGCGAGGTCGATCCGGGGGCTGCCGAAGCGGGAGGTGAGCGCAGCGGCAGGCGCGCCGATCACCCCGGAGAGCCCGGCGGGCGCCATTACCTCGGGCACCACGACGATGGTGCTGCGCGGGGTCGCGGCGGCGGCGGGGCGGAAGCCGGGGCGCGGAGCGGCGGCGGC
>NZ_LSJS01000291.1 GCF_001557325.1 Erythrobacter donghaensis | reverse complement strand
TCAAACCCAGTGACCGCTAACTGAAACGGGTGCGGCCTTCACCGGATGGATACGCCATTTGTCCCGGCAAGCCTCTTGCAAAGGATGGCTCAGCAAGCGACCCCATCGACGATTTTGGTTCCTATAAGCGATGGGCGAAGGGGGAATCCGATCACATGGGGTTCTGATTTTTTCCCCGCGCTGCTGAATCTCTCAGGTGATACTGGCGCACGCTCACTTCTCGAAAAATATCGCGCGTCTGTCGTTCCCATCCATATTGACGATCCCGGTATTCACTTTGACCTGGACACACCGGCAGCGTTGGCGGCCGCACAAAGTCAATGGAATCAGAGGCACGATGGTTTAACCAGACTACCGACCAAGCTTAGCGATCAATCACCGGATCGATGAGAATGGCCCGGAAATCGTTGACGTTCGTGCATGTGGGTCCTGTTACGACGAGATCGTCCAGCGCAGCGAAGAAGCTATAGGAATCGTTGCGGCGCAAATAGGCCGCAGCATCCAGTTTCTTCCCGGCAGCGCGCGTCAAGGTCGACGCGAACGCAACAGCTCCCGCATTGTCGCCGGCGCCATCCAGGCCATCGGTATCGACTGCCAGCGCCGCAATCCCTTCCTGCCCCGCTGTCGCCAGCACAAAGCCCAGAAGATATTCGCTGTTCCTGCCTCCTCTGCCTCGGCCGGAGACGGTCACGCTCGTCTCTCCGCCGGACAGAATGCATGCCCTACGCCCCGCTCGAAGCGTTTCGAGCGCCAGCTTTGCATGCGCGGAACCCAATTCACGCGCCTCCCCCTCCAGGTCATCCCCCAGAATGATCGGCTTGTAGCCGACGCTTTCGGCGCACCGGGCTGCTGCAATGAGAATATCGCCCGGCTTGACGATCAGGAACGCACTATCACCTGCCCGTCTTGATCGATCGTCAGGTGAGGGATTATCCAAACCCTTCCGCAGGTGCCGGTTGATGGATTCCGGAACATCTATGCCATATCGCTCGAGAATCGGTGTCGCCGCAACGGCTTCCGCCGCATTGGCAATCGTCGGACCAGACCCGATCTTGCGAATGTCGTCTCCCGGTATGTCTGAGACGGCAAGAGTGAGCAGGCGCGCCTTACCTACCGCATGCGCCAGTCGGCCGCCCTTCACCGTGGAAATCTGCTTGCGCACCGCATTGATTTCGGAAATTGTTGCCCCGCTTTTCAGCAAGGCCTTGTTCAGTCCTTGCTTATCTTCAAGGCTGACGCCTTCGGGCAAGCCGACAAGAAGCGCCGAAGCCCCGCCAGACATCAGCGCGATGACGAGATCATCGTGAGAAAGATCTTTGACCAACTCCATCATGCGGTCCGCAGCCACCACGCTGTTCCCGTCGGGAACCGGGTGACCAGCCTCCAAAATCTGAATTGGACCGGAATAGGAAGGCGATTGATGGCCGTAAGGCACAACGACGGCGCCGGAAAGCGGGGCCGGCCAAAGTCTGGCAAGCTCATTCGCCATCGCTGCCGCGGCCTTGCCCCCTCCGATGACGACGGTTCGACCGAGAGGAACTGAGGGGAGAAAGCGCTCAAGCTTGCCTTCGACGCCGGCAGCGTTCAATGCTGTCGACAGGAGAGCATCAAGCTGTACCCTTTGCCTCGCCTCGAGATCAACGAGCGCGCTCATTTCGAGACACCTACGCCATTTTCGACCGGCCGGCCGGCAAAGAAAGCGGCGATATCGCGCGCCAAGCTTAAGCCCATACCTTCCCTTGCGCGTCTCGTCGCACTTCCGAGATGCGGCAGGAGGAAGGTGTTAGGTGCCTCTACAAGATCGCGGCGAATATCGGGCTCGCCGACAAAAACGTCGAGCCCGGCGCCGCCGAGCTTGCCGGATTGCAACGCCGCAATCGGGTCGTGCGGCTGAGCGGAACAGGAAAGTGTCATAAGGCACTGTTTGGCTCGATACAGCGATAGATGGTGGCCGGGTGAACGTTGAAGGTCCTTGCGACGGCGCTAATGGACTTACCCTCGAGAACGAGTTGGCGAGCGAGCTCCGCCTGATCTGGGCGCATTTTCTTTGGGCGTCCGAAGCTCACACCGCGCGCCATCGCCGCCTTTCGCCCCTCCTCGGTTCGGCTCAATATGAGAGTCCGCTCGAACTGGGCGATCCCAGCGAATACGGTCATGATCATCACGCCAGACGGGGACGTGGTATCGGCCCAAGGTTCATCAAGCGATTGTAATCCTGCCTGCTTTTCCTTGATGCGTTCCGCGATGTGCAGGAGTTCGATGGTGGATCGCGCCAAACGATCGAGGCGGGCGACGACGAGAACATCGTCTTTGCGCAGGTGACCCATCAGCTTTTCAAGCTCGGGCCGGCCACGAGCGGCCCCCGATATTTTCTCTTCGAACATCATTTCACAGCCCGCCTCCGAGAGCCGACCGCGCTGGATTTCCAAGTTCTGATCCTCGGTGGAAACGCGCGCGTAGCCGAGCTTCATGCGACTGCTCCAGATATTGTGCGAAAGTTACTGCAAAACAATTTTGTTTCGCACATATGTTTTGCGAAGAAATTCGCCTTGTTTATCGGCATGGGCCGTCCCCTTCGCAAAAGTTGAAAGTTTCGCACGGTATGCCCACCCGTCACCTCACTGACGCCCAGCGTCAGGGCTTTGCCCGCTTTGATGGCGAACCGTCGGCCGATCAACTCGCGCGATATTTCCATCTGGACCAAACTGATCGCGACCTCATTGGAACTCTGCGCGGCGACCACAATCGGCTCGGCTTTGCCGTGATGCTGACGAGCGCCCGGTTTCTGGGCGCATTTCCAGTCTCGCCCGCCGAGATCCCAGCGTCGGTCCTGGCGGCCGTGATCGAACAACTCGCTCTTGAACCCGGCACGGACGTGGACGCCTATTTTGCGGGAAGCCGACGCATCCGGCACCTCGCGCTCATCCGGACGCACTGCGGCTTCACGGACTTTGGCGACAACGCGGTGGCACGTTTCCGGCTGACCCGATGGCTCTACGCCCTTTGCTGGAGCGGCGACGATCGGCCCGGCCCCCTGATTGATCGAGCTGCGGCCTGGCTGATCGCCAACAAGGTGCTGCTGCCGGGCGTCACGGTCGTCGAGCGCCTGGTTGGCAGGATCCGCGATCGTGCGCGGACCAGGCTTTGGCGCCATCTGGTCGCCAGCTTGAGCGATGACCAGCGCGTGCGCATCGCCGCGCTGTTTGACGATGGCGACACATCCACGTTCGCCGCCCTGGACGCGCTCCGGACCGTTCCCTCCAAGCGCATGCCGACCGAACTCTTCCGACACCTTGATCGGCTCGATGCGGTCCGGGCGTTCAATCTGCGGCCGGCGCCACCGCGGGGCGTTCCCGCCACAACCCTTGAGCGGCTCGCGCGGGTAGCGCGCGTCGGCAAGCCCTCGGCCATCGCCGCCCTTCAGGAGCCTCGTCGAACCGCGACCGTAGCCGCGCTCTTCCATACGCTCGAAGCGGCGGCCCAGGACGACGCCGCCGAGCTGGCCGAGGCTCTGCTCGCCGACTTGGTGAAAGGGGCTGAAGCCGCCGACAAACAGGCCCGCCTGCGCAGTCTGCGCGATCTCGATGGCGCCGCGATGCTGCTCCACGCAATGGGTCTGTTGGTTTTGACCGACGACGCCCTGCCCCTCAATGAATGGCGAGATGTGCTCTTCGAGCGGTTGCCCCGTCCCGACATCGAGGCCGCCATGTCCAAGGTGGAGGCGATCGCCAAGCCCGCGGAGACCAAGCCCTATGATCAACTGCGAACAAAATGGCGGAGCGCCCGGCGATTGTTCTTTGAAATCGCTACCCGCATCGAGACCGACGCTGCCCCAGGTGGCAAAAACGTCAAGGCCGCGATCAGCTACCTCAAGGGCGTGGACGACTGGTCCTCTCTCGTCAAGATGCGCGGCGCACCGATCGCTGCGGTCTCGAAGGCGTGGAGGCAACATGTCCTGGATGACGATGGCAGGATGCGCGACCCGAAGGCCTATGTCTTCGCGATCATCGATGCGTGGCGTCTGGCGATCAAGCGTCGCGATGTGTTCGCCAAGCCCGGCATCCGATACGGGGATCCCCGGCGCGGGATGCTCGAGGGCGAGTCCTGGCACAATTCCAGGTTGATGGTAGCACGCGCCCTGGGCCGATCTCTGGAAGCCGACATTGAGATTGACGGTCTCTCCCGCCTTCTCGACGAGGCATATCGACATGTCGTTGCGCGCGCCGGCGACAATCCGGACCTGCGTTTTGAGACGGTCGCCGACAAGATGGGGATTGTGGTCACGCCCCTCGACAAGCTTGATGAACCCGAGAGCCTTCGAGCACTTCGCGCCGCCGTCCAAACGCGCATGCCGAAGGCCGGAATGCCCGACATCTTTCTTGAAGTCATGGCGCGAACCGGATTTGCCAAGTCCTTTACGCATCTGAGCGAGCGTCAGGCCACCGTCGAGCACTTCGAGATAAGCCTGTGCGCGACCCTGGTCGGCGGCGCCTGCAACATCGGTCTTGAGCCGATCGTGCGCCCGGAATTTGCGGCTCTGCGTCGCGACCGTCTTTCTTGGGTCGGTCAGAATTTCATTCGGCCCGAGACCATCGCCGCGGCCAACGCCGCGATCGTTTCCGCTCACAGTCGTCTGGATATCGTCCAACATTGGGGCGCAGGCGAGGTGGCCAGCGCCGACGGCATGCGTTTTGTCGCTCCGTCGAGCGCCATACACGCCGGGCCCAACCCCAAATATTACGGCCAGGAGCGCGGCGTCACTTGGTACAACATGATTTCCAATCAGTTCAGCGGTCTGACCGGAGCGGTCATCCCCGGCACGTTGCGCGACAGCCTGGTCGTCCTGGCTCTCCTGCTGGAGCAGGAAACCGAGCTCGATCCTCTGGAGATCATGACCGACACCGCCGCCTATTCCGACGCCATTTTCGGTCTGTTCTGGCTCTTGGGCTACCGGTTCAGCCCCCGTCTGGCGGACATCGGCGACGCCAAACTCTGGCGTATCGACCGCCAGGCGAGCTATGGGCCGTTCGATCAGACCGCCTGGGGCAGGGTTAAAATCAATCTGATCCGGGAAAACTGGTCCGACCTTATCCGCTTGGCCGGATCGCTCAAGCTCGGCCACCTCAAGGCCGCAGGCGTCATGCGAATGCTGCAGGTCAAAGACCGCCCAACAACGCTGGCCAAGGCCCTGTCTGAACTCGGCCGCATCATCAAGACGCTGCATATCCTGCGATACATCGATGACCGGCCGTTCCGGCGACGAATATTGTTTCAGCTCAACCGGCAGGAATTGCGCCACAAGCTCGGTCGGCGCGTCCATCACGGCGATCGGGGCGAAATCAGAAGCCCTCTGCGTCAGGGCCAAGAGGAGCAGCTTGGGGTCCTCGGTCTGGCCCTCAACTCCATCGTCCACTGGAACGCTGTCTACATGCAGGAAACCGTGCGCCAACTCAGCGAGGCCGGGACGCCGCCGCTGCCCGCCGATATCGCTCGGCTCTCGCCGATATCTTGGCGTCACATCAATTTCCTCGGCCGCTACGACTTCTCCGTGCCTGACGCCGTCGCAAACGGCGGCCTCAGACCGCTACGCCAACCTAATTCCGAATGGGACTTTTGAAAGGAAATAATGCCCCTTACGACACTTTCCTGTTCCGCTCAGCCGCACGACCCTCTATAGGCTGTACCGCCCTAAAAACGTACCTATCGTGACCGAGGACAACGGAAAACCGCTACCTATTTGGGCAAACAGGGGAGGGGATGGTTGCTCAGTGCGCGCCCCTTCGCATGGGAAGCCCTTCCCTTGACTGGAGTACGGTAATACGCAATTATAGTTAGATAACTAAGGATATGGCCATGGAGAGAGGATTGCCGACAAAGGCGCTATGGGATCGCCTTCCCGAAATCGTTCGCTTCCGCGATCAACCGGGGATGACGGAGACCTACAGTTTTGCGGGCGCCGAGGGCACGACCGAGCTGGAAGGCCAGCTGTTCCGGCAGAGAGCGCGGCCATCTAAGGCGGTCTATTTGTTCATGCACCCCACAGCCACGGCCCAGCTGCTCCCAATGCCTGAGGCGCTTGCCGATGCGGGGTTGCACGTACTTTGCGCGTCGAGTCGCTACCCGAGAAACGATAGTGCGCTGATTATGGAAAAGGTCGCCTACGACATGGGCCAGTGGGTGCGCCACGCGCGCGAGTCGCTGGGTTATGAAAAGGTGATCCTGGTGGGATGGTCGGGCGGCGGCTCGCTATCGCTGTTTTATGCGGCCCAGTCTGAACATCCGACAATCACCCACACGCCCGCCGGCGACCTTTATGACCTGACAGCAGCGCGGCTGCAGCGGGTTGACGGAATAGTCCTCATCGCCGCCCACCTCAGCCGGGCGGAAGTGCTGACCGAATGGCTTGACCCCTCCGTCATCGACGAATTCGACCCGGACACGCGCGATCTCGAATTCGATATCTATAGTCCGGACTGCCCGAACAAACCACCATTCACCGCTGACTTCATCGCCGCCTTCCGCGAGAGGCAGCGGGCCCGCAATCGCAGAATTACCGCCTGGGCCGAGGAAATGCTTGCCACGCTCCGTCGTCGCAACGACGGCGAAACCGAACGCGCCTTCGTCACGCACCGCACGATGTGCGACGTGCGCTGGATTGATCCGACGATCGACCCCAATGGACGCGCGCCGGGGGCATCCTATCTTGGCAATCCACGCACGGTGAACGTGGGACCCGCTGGTTTGGCGCGATTCTCAACCCTGCGCTCGTGGCTGTCGCAATGGTCCTACGACCTATCCAACTCCAAGGCTGCCGTTAACGCGACAAAGATCCATCGGACCCCTGTGCTGCAGATCGAGAATGAAGCGGACGACGCGGTTCCCGCGAGCCATAATCCGATCATTCACAACGCGCTCACCGTTGCGAACAAGGAATTTGTGAGCATCAAGGGCGCGACCCATTTCTACCAGGGCCAGCCCGAACATGTCAGCGCTTGTATCGACGGGATCATCGACTGGAGCCACCGCAACGATTTGTGATCTGGCCGCCGCGATCGACGCGGCGCCTCCGCATTTTCGCTGCGGCGCGGCCGGCTTACGCCGGCCGGTCGCGGATTCCTTGCGGGGATCAGTTGTAGACGGCGTCCCGGATGTCGGACACGAACTTCCCCGACATACCCTCAAAGGCCGTGTTGGTCATGGCCACGACCGTCAGCGCGTTTGCACGATCGATGAACCAGCTATTGCCGTATCCGCCGGCCCAGTGAAGCGTTCCGGGAGACTGCGGCGACGGGACGGCGTGCGGATCTGCAAGCACTGCCCAGCCGAAGCCGAAGCCCCAACCCGGCCCGCAGGCCGCAGCCTGAGGTCCGAGCTGATCGGTCGCCATCATCTCGACTGTTTCAGGCTTCAGGATCGGACCACCCCCGAGCCGGATGGTTTCCAGAAAGTGCAGGACGTCGCCCGCAGTCCCCACCATCCCACCCCCGCCTGACGGATAGGAGTTTGGATCCAGGATACGGCTCGGCGCGAACGTTAGCGACCCGTTGAAGGCATCCAGAGGCACTACCATGCCGTCCGTGATGCGGACGGGAACGGATTCGCTGTTGAAGTAATTCGTCGCGAGCCGCTCAACATCCGCAACGGCAAAGCCGGTATCGACGATACCCAGCGGATCCGTGACCAGTTTGCGCACAGCATCGCGTAGCGAACCACCGGTAACGCTCTCAACCACCCCTCCCATCACATCCATGCCAAGGGAATAGCGAAAACCCGACCCCGGTGCGGCGGTAAGCGGGGCGGCAGCCAGGCGCCGAAGATTCTCGGATAGCGACAATCCCGGTTGATCCAACCCGTCGGAGACGTCGAGGCGACGATAATGGCCATCGCTCCCTTCCTGAAACGGATAGCCGAGCCCCGATGTGTGCGTGAGCAGATGGCGGATCGAGATGACCGGAACCGATCCATCGGACAGGCGCGGCTGAAAGTCGGGCAGGAAGCGCGTCACTGGATCGTCCAGCCTCACAACACCATCCTCGATCAGGCGCATCACGGCGGCGGTGACAAAGGGTTTGGTCACCGATGCAAATCGGAAAATGCTATCCGTTTGCATCGGCTTTTGCGATTCACGGTCTGCAAATCCCGCCGCGCGGCGATAGGCGATCTTGCCGCCCCGGGCGACGATCACGACCGTTCCCACCAAACGATTGTCGGCGAGAGCATTGTCTATCGCGCGATCCAGGCGATCGGACACATCCGCGCCTTTAAAG
Organism: Erythrobacter donghaensis; assembly: GCF_001557325.1. Lineage (GTDB taxonomy): Bacteria > Pseudomonadota > Alphaproteobacteria > Sphingomonadales > Sphingomonadaceae > Erythrobacter > Erythrobacter donghaensis_B. The sequence continues at coordinate 2,809 of NZ_LSJS01000291.1, read as the reverse complement.
GCTGATGAACTCATAAGTTCAAACTCTCCCGATACTCTCGCAGACCGGACGCGGCCCGCACCTAAGCGATTGCAGTCATCAACCGCGCGGTGGAGAGCGACGACGATTCGGTCGGAGGCAAGGCCTGACCATCAGCACACCTCTCCACGCAACCTTCACGTCGCAGACCGCCACCGTGCAGTTCCTTAGTTATCTAACCATTAGTGATGTAAGTATCGGCGCGCAACATTGATGTGGGGCATCCATGGTGGCGAGGACACCCACTATCGCATCAGTCGCCTGCCTCATGAGTGATGCCGGCGACCCCTCGGTCCTCTCGGCGCCGCCGACCCGGCTTCGCGTCGGGCTCCTCGGGGGAGAGGCTCCGAATCGCAGCTTCTAGATTGGTCTGCAGCTCGCCCAATAGGGCGATCTGGAGATCCGCTTCGCGGCGCGAAATGCCGGTCTTAGCGATATCCCCAACTTCGATGCCAATGGGCAGAAGCTTCCTTTTCAGCTCGTGACCGTAAGGGGTGAGGAAGATGTTGATCTTCCGCTTGTCCGCCGCGTTGCGGACCCGGGCAACGATTCCCCGTTGCTCCATGGAAGCGATCGCCGAAAGCGTGGTCAGCTCCATCGTTCCAACAAGGTCGGACAGTTCCTTCTGGGTTAAGCCGTCCTGGTCCCACAGGACGCGCAAGAAGTACCACATGCCCAGGGTGACGCCGAACTGCTCGATCTTCAGCTGTAGCAGCTTTTGCATAAGTCGATGCGTGAGTCGGATTTGATATCCGATACTCAGGTCGAACGGCAGGTTGATTTCCCCGCTATCTCCGCTCATCGAAATCGGCCCTGCATGACCCGAACCATCGGGCCTGTTGAATGTCGAAACCAGCGTGCATTCCTTCTTGGCAACCGCCCCAGCCGCGTGGGTCGGTTGACTTGTTAATGGATTATGACTTGACGGTCCCGCGGTTTCTCATCCGGGTCGAGGGCGAGATTCCGGCGTTCGTTCGGCGGCCTTGATGGTCGTGACTGCCATATATTCAACCGACGTAAGGGCACGAGGGCCACCCTAGTTCGGGCGGGATTCAAAGGGCCGGAGAACCCACGCTCAATCCGCGTGGAATAGATAGGGTGTCACCGAAGCACGATTCAGACCCGTTCGACCGCGAGCGCAAGGCCCATGCCGACGCCGATGCAGAGCGTGGCAAGGCCCAGTCTGCCGTCAGTATCCAACTGGACGTTGGCGGGCAGGTGCACCATCAAAGCCGTTGCCCCTGCCTCATTGGGAGGGCGAACATGGCGACACGCCCCAGGGAGAGTGCATTTGTCCAACAGGCCCGCCCAGCTCAATCCGGAATGGAGCCTTGGTTATCAGGTCCGGCGCTGCCATCGGCGGTTCGATCGCCTGCTCAATGCGATGCTGGCGAAGCACGATCTAAAGACGGGCTTCTGGTATTACCTTCGTGTGCTGTGGATCCGCGACGGCGTCACCCAGAAATATCTGAGCGACATGACCAACGTCACAGAAAACACGACTGTGTCGATAATCAACAACATGATGCAGCACGGGCTTGTAGAGCGCACCCGCGACAAGGTTGATCGCCGCAAGTTGAGCGTTACGCTGACCCAACGAGGCAAAGCCCTGGAAGCGGAGCTCATGCAATATGCGATCGACATTAACCGCATCGCCGTCGCCGGGATCGATCCGGCCGAGGTTGCGACGTGCGTCGACGTGCTTTCGCGCATGTCAGCCAATCTCGCCGCCGAATTCGATTCTATCCCGAACACCCCCGCCGAGGACTGACAGGGCGCAACCGGTCAGCGGCCGCTCGCCGGGTATCCTGCGGCAGCCCGGCAAAGACGGAGCATCGACAACCACGCTGCTCCCGCACCGCTTATGCTCCGCCCCGTCATTTCCCGGATTGCATCACGTCAGATCTTGAACTCCGCGAACGTCTCCGGCGCGAACATGTCCTCGATCGTCAGCTGGCGCGGCGACAGACCCTGCTCATGATGATAGCGCGTGAAGGTCTCGAGTACGTGGCGGTTCTTCTCGATTCCGTAAGGCCACCACTGATCGCCCAACGTCGCGATCGTTTCCTCGACCGCGGCAATTTGCCAGGGCAGCATCGTCTTGAGCGAGGCTGAGACGCGCAGCTGTTCGTAGGTTAGCTGCTGCGCCTGGACGAACGCCTTGTAGAGCGCCTGTGCGATCCAGCGGTTCTTCTCGTAAATGTCGCGGCGAATGGCAACGACGTGCATGATCGGGAAGATATTCGTCTTGCCGAAATAGGCTTTCTCGACCTGGACGAAGTCCGGGAACAGGCGCCGCACATTGTGCGGTTCCGAATAGAAGGTCGATGGAGCACGCGCGGTGTGCAGCGCGTCGATCTCGCCATCAGCCAACATCCGGGTCAGCGTCTGGTTTGGCCCGATCGGCTCAACCTTGAACTTGTCCGGCAGATTGAGTTTGAGCTTTTCCTCACGGCCCGGCTCTTCCTCGCCGCCCGTGACATAAGTGACCGACGCCGGGTCGATGCCATATTCGTCCTGCAGGATACCGCGGATCCAGACCGGCGCGGTCATCTGATATTCCGGGACGCCGATGCGCTTGCCGACAAGGTCGGACGGTTTTTCGATGCCGCTCTTGGCCGACACGAAGATGCAGGAATGACGGAAGAAACGTGACGGGAACACCGGGATGGCGATAAAGTCTGGATTGTCCCGGCCCAGAGTCACGCAATACGATGACATCGAAAGCTCGGCGGCATCGAACTCGCGATTGCGCAGCATCCGGAAGAACGTTTCCTCGACGGACAGCACC
>NZ_LSJS01000290.1 GCF_001557325.1 Erythrobacter donghaensis | reverse complement strand
CAGGTGCAGTGCAACACCGGGCCCTATATCGTGTTCTTCGATTTCGACCGGTCGGACATCAGCGCGGAAGCCGCGAGCATCCTCAACAATGCCGCGAGCGCCTATGCCAATTGCGGCACGGCGCGGGTGATGCTGGCCGGGCACACCGACACTGCGGGGAGTGTGCAGTACAACCAGAACCTTGCCGAACGTCGCAATGCCTCGGTGCAGAGCTACCTCACCGGGCGCGGTGTGCCGACGGGGCAGATGATGAGTCAGGCCTTCGGCGAAAGCCAGCCGCGCGTGCCGACCGCTGACGGGGTGCGCGAGCCGCAGAACCGCCGGGTCGAGATCACCTACGGCCCGGGTTCGGGAATGTAACGAAGCCAGGAGGGGCCGGAGCGATCCGGCCCCTCTTTTTCTACGCGACGAGCCGCAGGTTCCCGCGCTTCTTCAAGGGCGCGAGGTTGACCTTGGCGATCCCTGCGACGCCGGCGAGCCGCTCGGCGAGTTCGCCCGTCAGCACGAAATTGCGCCCGAGGCACATGCGCGCCTGCCCGCCATCGGCGAGCGCGAGTGTCACCACCACCTCGCCCGCGCCGGTCGGGCGATCGCCACGCGCGGCATCGAGCTCGATGCGCAATTCGCGCAAGGCTTCGGGCGTGGCAATCTCCGCCGAGAGCTCCATTGCGGTCGTCCCGCTCACCGCCGCAAGCGGCCGCGCGCCGCGCACGGTGAGGCGCGGGAGCTCGTCGGGGTTGGGCGAATCGAGTTCGACCGTCAGCAGAAGGCATTCGCCGGCCGCGGCCCAGCGCTCGAAATCGGGGACCAGCGATTCCTCGAAACAGGCGGCGGAAAACTGACCGGAGGAATCGGAGAAATCCGCGCGAACGAAGGTGCCGCCCTTGCGGGTGCGCGCCTTGTTGATGCCTTCGACCAACGCCGCCATCACCGCCGTCCCGCGCCCGCCCGGCGGCGCGCCCGCTTCCATCAGGCTCTGATAGGTGCGCGCGCCATTGGCCGAGGCCGCCTCGCGATATTGCGCTACGGGGTGAGCGGAGAAGTAGAAGCCGAAGTTCTCGCGTTCCTTGGCCATCTTTTCGGGGCGCGACCACGGCGCGCAGGGTTGCAGGCGCAGTTCCTCCGCCGGCCCCGCATCGCCGCCGAACAGCCCTGCCTGCCCGCTGGAGCGTTCGCGGATCGCAGCGTCGGCGACCGCCATCAGATGCTCGGCATTGGCGAAGAGCAGCCCGCGGTCGGGCTCCAGCCCGTCGAAGGCTCCCGCGCAGATCAGGCCTTCCAGCTGGCGGCGGTTCATGGTGCCCTGCGGCAGCCGCTCGAACAGGTCCTTGAGGCTCACATAAGCCCCACCCTCCTGCCGCTCGGCGACGATCGCCTCCATCGCCTTCTCGCCGACATTACGGATGCCCGCGAGGGCATAGCGCACCGCATAGCCGGTGGCGGTCTGCTCGACGGTGAATTCGGCCTCCGAGGCGTTGATGCAGGGCGGCAGCACCTCGATGCCGCCCTGCCCGTTGGGGTAGCGGCGCGCATCGTCGACGAAGACGTTCAGCTTCTCCGACTGGTGCATGTCGAAGCACATCGAGGCGGCGTAGAATTCCTCGGGGTAATGCGCCTTCATCCACGCGGTCTGATAGGCGAGAAGCGCATAGGCGGCGGCGTGGGACTTGTTGAAGCCGTAGCCGGCGAACTTGTCGATCAAGTCGAACAGCTCGTTGGCGCGCTTCGCCTCGATGTCGGAGACCGCCTTGCAGCCCTCGACAAAACGCCCGCGCTGGGCGTCCATTTCGGCCTGCACCTTCTTGCCCATCGCGCGGCGCAACAGGTCCGCGTCACCGAGCGAATAGCCCGCGAGCACCTGCGCGGCCTGCATCACCTGTTCCTGGTAGACGAAGATCCCGTAGGTCTCGGCAAGGATGCCTTCCAGTTTGGGGTGCGGGTATTCGATCGGCACGAGGCCCGCCTTGCGCTGGCCGAACAGCGGGATGTTGTCCATCGGGCCCGGGCGGTAGAGCGAGACGAGCGCGATGATGTCGCCGAAATTGGTCGGCTTCACCGCCTTGAGCGTGCGGCGCATCCCTTCGGATTCCAGCTGGAACACCCCCACCGTGTTGCCCGCCTGCATGAGGGTGTAGACCTGCGCGTCGTCCAAGGGCAGCGCGCCCAGATCGATGGCGATGCCGCGTTTTTCGAGCAGGTCGACAGCCTTCCTCAGCACCGACAGGGTCTTCAGCCCGAGGAAGTCGAACTTCACCAGCCCCGAGCTTTCGACATACTTCATGTCGAACTGCGTCACCGGCATGTCCGAGCGCGGGTCGCGATAGAGCGGCACCAGCTTGGCGAGCGGCCGGTCGCCGATCACCACGCCCGCCGCGTGGGTCGAGGAGTTCCGCGGCAGGCCTTCGAGCTGCATCGCGAGGTCGACGAGGCGCTTCACCTCCTTGTCGTTGTCGTATTCGCGCTTGAAATCCGCCGCGCCATTCAATGAGCGCGGCAGGGTCCAGGGGTCGGTCGGGTGGTTGGGCACCATCTTGCACAGCCGGTCGACCTGCCCGTAGCTCATCTGCAGGATGCGCCCGCAATCGCGCAGCACCGCGCGGGCCTTCAGCTTGCCGAAGGTGATGATCTGCGCGACGTGATCGCTGCCATATTTCGCCTGCACATAGCGGATCACTTCGCCGCGGCGGGTTTCGCAGAAGTCGATATCGAAGTCGGGCATCGAGACGCGTTCGGGGTTGAGGAAGCGTTCGAACAGGAGGCCCAGCTTGATGGGGTCGAGATCGGTGATGGTCAGCGCCCAGGCGACCGCCGAGCCCGCCCCCGAACCGCGCCCCGGCCCCACGGGAATGCCCTGTTCCTTGGCCCACTTGATGAAGTCGGCAACGATCAGGAAGTAGCCGGGAAAACCCATCTTCACGATCACGTCGATCTCGAATTCGAGCCGCTCGAAATAGACCCGGCGCTCCTCCTCGGTGAGATCGGGATAGGCGGCGAGCCGCGCCTCGAGGCCGGCGCGCGAATCCTCGGCGAGCATCCGCGCCTCGCCCGCAAGGTCGCCTGCAAGGCTCGGCAGGATCGGCTTGCGATAGGGCGGCGCGAAGGCGCAGCGCTGGGCGATCACGAGGGTGTTCGCGGTCGCCTCGGGCAGGTCGGCGAAGGCCTCTTCCATCATGCTCGCATGCTTGACGAAGGCCTGCGGATTGGAGCGCGGGCGATCATCCGCCTCGATCTGGGTCGAATGGGCGATGCACAGCATGGCGTCGTGTGCCTTGTGCATGTGGGGCTCGGCGAAATTGGCGGGGTTGGTGGCGACCAGCGGAAGGTCGCGGGCGTAGGCGAGATCGACCAGCGCGTCCTCGGCGCGCTCGCACAGCGGATCGCCCGCGCGGGCGAGCTCGATATAGAGCCGTCCGGGGAACAGCGCCTCGAGCTTTTCGATGAGGCGCAAGGCGGCATCCTGCTGCCCTTCGGCGAGCAAGCGCGTCACCCCGCCCTCGCCCGCGCCGGTCAGCGCGATCAGGCCATCTGTGCGGCCTTCGAGGTCGGCGAGCGTGACATGCGGATCGCGCTCGAGAGGGCGATCCAGATGCGCGGCCGAGACGAGGTGGCACAGGTTGTCGTACCCCGCATCGTCCTGCGCGAAGAGCGGCAGGTAATCGACCGTGCCCCTGTCATCCCCACGCGCGACGCCCAGCAAGGTGCCGATGATCGGCTGCACGCCCTCGTTCTTGCACGCGGCGGCGAAGGCCATGATGCCGTAGAGGCCATTGCGGTCGCAGATCGCGATCGCCGGAAAGCCGCGCTCTTTTGCCAGCTTGGCGATGTCCTTGGGATCGATCGCCCCTTCGAGCATCGAATAGGACGACAGCACGCGCAAGGGGACGAAGGGGGCGAAAGGCATGGGCGCGAATATGCGCATCCGGACCGCGAGCGCCAAGGGCAGCTTCCACAGGAAACTGGCTCAAGAGCCATCCTCCCGGACTTGATCAGGAACCGCTCTCGGCTGCGAGCGCCCCCGGCTCGGGGCCGAGGTGACGAATCTGCTAAAGCAGCGCCTCGATGTCCTTCGCGATCGCCGCGGGGGTGTCGGTCGGGCCGTAGCGGCGCACCACCTTGCCATCGCGCCCGATCAGGAATTTCGTGAAGTTCCACTTGATTGAGGTCGAACCCATCAGCCCCTTGGCCTCGGTCTTGAGCCAGCCGTAGAGCGGCGAGGCATTGGCGCCGTTGACGTCGATCTTGGCCATCAGCGGGAAGGTGACGCCGAAATTGACCTTGCAGAACTGCGCGATTTCCTCGGCATCGCCGGGTTCCTGCGCGCCGAACTGGTTGCAGGGAAAGCCCAGCACCTCGAAGCCGCGATCCTTGTAGGTCTGATAGAGCTTCTCCAGCCCGTCATATTGCGGGGTGAAGCCGCACTTGCTCGCGGTGTTGACCACCAGCAGCACCTGGCCGAGCTTGCCCGACAGGTCGAGCGGCTCGCCCCGGTTGGTGGTGACGGTGAAATCGGCGATGGTCGTCATCGGTGCCCCCTGAACGACGTGGATGGTCTCAGGGGTCTTGTGCGGGAAAGTCGGGGCGGCTGGCAAGCGCCATCGCCTCGGCGGCGGTGTAGATGCGGTCCCCGGCCTTCTCGATCACGTAGCCGTCGCGGTCTTCCTCGGTGAGCAAGGCGATACGGCGGATCATCTCGGCAAAGGTGCCGCGCAGCAGTGGGATGCCGCCGCCGTCGAGCTTGTCGCTCTGGTTGGCCGAGACGATCCGCGCGCGATCATCCCAAGCGTGTTCGCCCGAGCGGTTGGTTTCGCTGCCGAAAGTGCTGGGATGGTCTACCATGGTGCAATCTCCTTTGCGCGCCATCCTGCGCCGCGCCGGAGCCATGCGACCTATCCTACATCAGCACGCCGTCCTTCAGCCGCACCACCCGGTCCATCTTCGCCGCAAGCCGCTCGTTGTGGGTCGCGACCAGCGCCGCGCTGCCCTCGCCCCGCACCAGCGCGAGGAACTGCGCGAGCACCGTCTCGGAGGTGTGCTCGTCGAGATTGCCGGTCGGCTCATCGGCCAGCACCAGCGTCGGCCGGTTGGCGAGCGCGCGGGCGACGGCGACGCGCTGCTGCTCGCCGCCCGAAAGCTGGCTCGGGCGATGGGTCAGGCGGTGGCCGAGCCCGAGGTTGGCGAGCAGGCTGTCGGCCCGCGCCTCCGCCTCGGCGCGGGGTGTGCCGAGGATCATCTGCGGCATGACCACGTTCTCGCGCGCGTCGAAATCGGGGAGGAGGTGATGGAACTGGTAGACGAAGCCCAGATGCTCGCGCCTGAGCTTGGTGCGCGCGTCGCCCGCCAGCGCTTCGGCCGCAGTGCCGGCGATGGTGATCGCGCCCTCGAACCCGCCTTCCAGGAGGCCGACGGCCTGTAGCAGCGTCGACTTGCCCGAGCCCGAGGGGCCGAGCAGTGCGACGATCTCTCCGGGCGCAATCGCAAGATCGACCCCGCGCAGCACCTCGATCCGCTCGCCCCCTTGTTCGAAGGTGCGCTTCAGGCCCTTCAGGACAACGATATCACTCATAACGCAGCACCTGCACCGGATCGGTATTGGCCGCCTTGAGCGCCGGATAGAGCGTCGCCAGGAAGCTCATGCCAAGCGCAAGGCAGACGATCCCGAACACCTCCCACGGATCGGTGCGCGACGGCAACGTCGAGAGGAAGCGCACCTCGGGGTCCCAGATCTGCTGGCCGGTGACGAAAGCGATCCCCGCGACGATGGGCTCGCGGAAGAACAGGATGACCGAACCCAGCAGCAGCCCGGTCCCCGTCCCGATCACGCCGATGGTGGTGCCGGTGGTGACGAAGATCTTGAGCAGCGAGCGCCGCGTCGCGCCCATCGTGCGCATGATCGCGATGTCGCGGGTCTTGGCGCGCACCAGCATCACGAGGCTCGACAGGATGTTGAACGAGGCAACCACGACCATGAAGGAGAGCGCGAAGAACATCGCCACGCGCTCCACCTGCAAGGCCTCGAACAGCGCCGAGTTCATCGATTTCCAGTCGGAGATCACGGTGCGGCCCGAAAGCGTCTCCCGCACCGGTGCGAGGATCGTGCCGACCTTGTCGGGATCGTCGACGTTGACCTCGATCTGCGCCACCGCATCGCCCATCAGGAGCAGGCTCTGCGCCTCGGCGAGCGGCAGCATGACGAACTTCTCGTCGAAGGTGGAAATACCGACCTCGAAGATCGCGCCGACCTCGTAGGGCACCTGGCGCGGGGTGGTGCCGAAGGGGGTGGAGCGGCCCGCGGGGTTGATGATGGTGATGACATCGCCCACCCGAATGCCGAGGTTCTGCGCCAGCCGGCTGCCGACCGCGACGCGCGCGAAGCCCTCGGGGGCGGGCGGCGCGGAGAGGCTGGCGATATCACCGAGCAGCACCTTTTCAGACAGGCCGGCGAGGTCCTTGTCGGTCTGGCCGCGCAGCAGGATGCCGTCGACATTGCCGTTGAAGTTCACCAGCAGCGGCTTCTCGATCATCGGCGTCGCCGAGACCACGCCCGGCGTCTTCTCGAGCGCCGCGAGCACGGTCTGCCAGTCCTCGATCCGGCCGCCGACGGCCTGCACCACGGCGTGGCCGTTCAGATCGGTGATCTTGTCGAGCAGCTCGCCGCGAAAGCCGTTCATGACGCTCATGACGACCACCAGCAGCGCGACCGAGAGCGAGACCACGCCGACCGAAATCGCCGCGACCAGCGCGATGAAAGCCTCCCCCTTGCCCGGCCAGAGGTAGCGCTTGGCGATCATCCATTCGAAGGGGGAGAGCATGTGCGGTAAGGTGCGCCCATAGAGGAAGTTGCCGCCGCATGTAGGGTGCCGCGGCCCGCGCGGCAATCCCTGTGGGCGTGCTCCCCCCCGGGCGTGGGTGTCACACGCCGGTCGCCAAAAAGCCGGGCAAGGCGGGGCTCCTTTCCCTTGTAATTGATCCGTCACATCGCCATTGGAGGGGCGCGCCAACGCGGGTGTGCACGCGAACAGGTCTGGTGATGCCGATGAACCTTCAGAATGTGACCCATCCCTTCCTTGATGGTGATGGCGACAAGCTGCGCGAGGAATGCGGCATCTTCGGCGCGATCCGCGCCAGCGAGGCGGCGGCGACCACCGCATTGGGCCTCCACGCGCTCCAACACCGCGGTCAGGAAGCGGCCGGGATCGTCAGCTTCGATGGCAGCGAATTCTACGCCACCCGCGGCCTCGGGCATGTCGCCGAGAATTTCTCCAGCTCCGAGGCGATCGCCGCGCTGCCGGGCCACATGGCAGCGGGCCACGTGCGCTATTCGACCACCGGCGGCGCGGGGCTGCGCAATGTCCAGCCGCTCTATGCCGACCTTGCCAGCGGCGGCTTCGCGGTGGCGCACAACGGCAATATCTCCAACGCGCAGACCCTGCGCGCCGACCTCGTCAACAAGGGCTCGATCTTCCAGTCGACCTCGGACACCGAGGTGATCATCCACCTCGTCGCCACAAGCCGCTACCCCACTATCGCCGACCGTCTGGTCGACGCGCTGCGGCTGGTCGAGGGCGCCTATGCGCTGATCGTGATGACGCCCGAGGGCATGATCGCCTGCCGCGACCCGCTCGGCATCCGCCCGCTGGTAATGGGCCGCATGGGTGACGCGATCCTGTTCGCCTCCGAAACCGTGGCCTTCGACGTCGTCGGCGCCGAACTGATCCGCGAGATCGAGCCGGGCGAGCTGGTGCTGGTCGATTTCGCCGGCGAGATCCGCTCCGTGCGCCCCTTCGGCAGCCCGCCCGCGCGCCCCTGCATCTTCGAGCACGTCTATTTCAGCCGCCCCGACTCTGTCTTTGCGGGCCGCTCGGTCTACGAAGCGAGGAAGGCGATCGGTATCGAGCTCGCGCTCGAGGCTCCGTGCGAGGCCGACCTCGTCGTCCCCGTGCCCGACAGCGGGGTGCCTGCCGCGATCGGCTTTGCGCAAGCATCGGGGCTGCCCTTCGAGCTCGGCATCATCCGCTCGCACTATGTCGGGCGCACCTTCATCCAGCCGGGCGACGGCCAGCGCCATTCGAGCGTCAAGCGCAAGCACAACGCCAACCGCGCCCTCGTTGAAGGCAAGCGCATCGTGCTGATCGACGATTCGATCGTGCGCGGCACCACCAGCCTCAAGATCGTCGAGATGATGCGCGAGGCCGGCGCGGCGGAGATCCACTTCCGCGTCGCCAGCCCGCCGACCGCGCATTCCTGTTTCTACGGCGTCGACACCCCCGAACGCTCCAAGCTGCTCGCCGCGCGCATGGAGCTCGAACCGATGCGCGAGTTCATCAAGGCCGACAGCCTCGCCTTCATCTCGATCGACGGGCTCTACCGCGCGGTCGGCAAGCAGGGGCGCGACAAGGCCTGCCCGCAGTTCTGCGACGCCTGCTTCACCGGCGACTACCCGACCTCGCTCACCGACCTCGCGCTCGCCGAGGCGAGGAGCGCCCAGCTTCCCTTCGCTGATCCCAAGGCTGCCTGACCGATCATGACCGACACCACCACTGCCAAGCCGCTCGCCGGCCAGACCGCGCTTGTCACTGGAGCGAGCCGCGGGATCGGCGCGGCCACCGCCAAGGCGCTCGCCGCCGCGGGCGCGCACGTCATTCTTGTGGCGCGCAAGGTCAAGGCGCTTGAGGAAGTGGAGGACGCGATCCATGCCGCCGGCGGCACCTCGACCATCGCCCCACTCGATCTGACCGAGCCCGATGCCGTGTCGCGGCTGGCGAGCGCCATCGCGGGGCGCTGGGACACGCTCGACATCATGGTGCTCGCCGCCGCCTACCTGCCCGAACTGACCCCGGCCTCGCAGATGGAGCCCAAGCAGTTCAACCAGGCGCTGCTGACCAATGTGGTCTCGACCCAGGCGCTGATCGCCGGGTTCGATCAGCTGCTGCGCCGCGCCAAGGCGGGCAAGATCATCGGCCTCACCAGCTCGGTCGCGGCTGCCCCGCGGCCCTATTGGGGGGCATACAGCGCCACCAAGGCCGCCTTCGAGAACCTGCTCGAAACCTACGCCGCAGAAGTCGAGCGCCTGTCGCCCCTTCGCGTCGCGATCATCGACCCCGGCGCCACCCGCACCGAGATGCGCGCGCGCGCCTATCCGGGCGAGGATGCCTCCACGCTCAAGGGCCCGGAGGTCGTCGCCGAGCGGCTGACGGCGCTGCTGGCCGAAGGCTTCGAGGGCCTCCACCGCGAGCGCATCGGCTGACCGCGCCCGGGCCGCGTGTCTAACGTGGCGTTCACCACGTTCCGAAGCACTCGGTTAGGATCGTTCTGCGCATTCTCCCGGGAGGACCAAGCCGCCCCGTGAGACCGCCCGCTTCGATACAAGGCCAACGGCAATGCCGCTTCATACCGATCCCTATCACGCCGCCTCGCAGGAAGATCGTTGCAGCCCCCGCACTCGGCTGACGATCCCGGCCACCTTGCGCGCCTCGGGCGGGCGAGCGTTCCAGAGCGTGGTGCATGATCTGTCGATCTCGGGCTTCTCGGCCGCCTCGATCAACCGCATGCACGAGGGCCAGATGTGCTGGCTCACCCTCCCCGGCCTCGAATCGCTCCAGGCCGAGGTGGTGTGGTGGGACAACTGCATCGTCGGCTGCGCCTTCAGCGAGCTCTTGAGCCCGATCGTGCACGACAACATCCTGCAGCGCTACAGCACCACCGGGGTCTACCGGCAGTCGCTCTGACCCGGCGCTGCCGGAACGGTCAGTCCGCCTCGGCGATGATGCGCGGGGCCATGGCGAGCAGTCGCACCCGCTCGGGCCCGCCGCTCGCCTTGGACCAGTTGCCGACGAAGGCGATCACCAGCCCCTTGGAGGGCACGAGCGTGATCCCCTGCCCGAAGATCCCTTGCGCGCCGTAATTGCCGCCGGGATAGACCCACCACTGGTAGCCGTATCCGAAGCCGGGCGCGCGCGGAGCAAAATCGACCTGCGCCTTGCCCGCCTCGGCAAACCAGCCCTCCGGCACGACGCCCTGTCCGCCCTCGAGCGCGAAGAGCCCCATGCGCGCATAGTCCGCGAGGCGGAGCGACAGGCAGCACCCGCCGATGTTCCCGCCGCGCGGGTCGACCATCCAGAACAGACCGCCCGCAAACCCCGCCGGGTCGACGATCTTCGTCTTGGCATACTCCGCCAGCGGCTTGCCCACCGCATTCTCGACCAGCAGGCCGATGAGGTTTGTCTCGCCGGTCTTGTAGACCCACTTCGTCCCCGGCTCGGCCTCGCGCGGGAGCTGTCTCATCTGCGCGACGATGGCATTGGCCCCGTGTTCGATCACGAAGCTCTGGGTCTTGGCGACATCGGAGTTGGGATCGGCATAGTCCTCGTTCCACTTGACCCCGCTGGTCATGGTGGCGAGCTGCCTCACGGTGACGCCGTCATAAGCGCTGCCGGCGAGCCCGGGGATGTATTGCGTCACGGGATCATCGAGGCTCTTGATGTAACCATCCTTGAGTGCCGCGCCGAGCAGGGTGGAGGTGAAGCTCTTGGCGACCGAAAAGCTGGTCCAGCGGTCCTCGGGGCCGAGATCGAGGTTGTAGGCCTCGAAGCGGACCTTGCCGTCCTCGAGGATCATCATCCCCGCGGTGCCGGTCTCGCGCATCGTCGCGATCAGATCGGCCTGCAATCCCTCGGAGAGCGGCGCGCCCTTGGGCAGCGCGCGCGCGCTCGCGGCAGCGGGCACCTCGTGGCCGGCGAACCACTGCTCCATCGCGCGGAAGCGCTGCGTGCGCTGTTCATCGGTCCAGAACAGCACCTGGAGCTCGGACTGGTCGCGCACCGGAGGCTGGGTCAGGCGCGCGGCCGGGGCTTCGGGGCCCTGTTCCTCGGCCTGCACCCCGCCGCCCGCCAGCATCGCCGCCAGCACCAGACCCGCAACCGCGCCCTTGATCATGCCCGTCATCTCACCCTCTCGTTACCGTGTCGGCGAGAGGCATAGGCGGGCGGAGGCATCGGGGGCAAGCCCTGCTCAGCCCTGTTTGATGGCCTTGAGTGCCGCCAGCGCCCGCTCGCGCGCCGCGCGGTGCGCGACGATCTTGCGCGGATAGCCCGCGGGCCGCCGCCCGAATTCCTCGGGGTCGTGGACATAGGGCTCGTCGATCCCCTTCAGCTCGGGAACATAGGTGCGGATATAGCGCGCCGCGTCGAACTTCTCGGACTGGGAGAGCGGCGCCATGATGCGGCTGAACATGTTGCTGTCCCCGCCCGTGCCCGCGACCCACTGCCAGTTGGTGGCGTTGGAGGCATAGTCGGCATCGACCAGCGTGTCCCAGAACCACTGCTCGCCCACGCGCCAGTCGATCAGCAGGTGCTTGATGAGGAAGCTCGCGGTGATCATCCGCACGCGGTTGTGCATCCACCCGGTCTGCCACAGCTGGCGCATCCCGGCATCGACGATCGGGTAGCCGGTGCGGCCTTGCTGCCAGGCTTTTAGATCGCGCGCGGCGGCTTCGTCGGTGGCGGGATCGCGCCAGGGAAAGCGGTCGAATTCCTTGCGGTGGTTGGCGGTGGCGTAATCCGGGAACTGGCAAATCGTGTTCGTCGCGAAGTCGCGCCAGATCAGCTCGCCTTCGTAGGTCGACCAGCCCTCGGACGTCCGGGCGTCGTCTGCGCTACCGCTTCGCTGCTTGCGCGCATGGTGCGCGTGCCAGACCTGGATCGGCGAGATTTCGCCGAAGTGGAGATGGGGCGAGAGGCGCGAGACCTTGTCCTCGGAAGGGTTGTTGCGCTTGTCGTGGTAGTCATCGACATGATCGGCCCACCAGTGCATCCGCCGGTGCGCGGCTTCCTCCCCGACTTGCCAGAAGTCGCGCAGGCCGCCCGCCCAGTCGGGCCTGGTGGGAAGGAGGTTCCACGCGGCGAGGTCATCCGAGGCGGGCCAGCTTGCCGGAGCCCCCAGCTTCTCGGGCACCGGGAGTTCGTCACGCGGCGGAAGCTGCGCGCGCAGGGCGCGGCTGAAGGGCGTGTAGATCTTGTACTGCCCGCCCGAGCCCGTGGTGACCGAGCCGGGCGGCATCAGGTAATTGCCATCATGGCATTGCAGGTCGAGGCGTTCCGCCAGCTTGCCCTGCACCTTGCGCCACCACGGCTCGTAGTGGCGGTTGCAGTGGACGGTGGTCGCGCCGACCTCCTGCGCAAGCTTGGCGAGTTCCGCTACCGCCTCCCCGCGCCGCAGGATCAGCCGCGAGCCCTTCGTTGCGAAACTCTCCGCAAGGCTCTCGAGCGAATGATGCAGCCACCAGCGCGAGGCGCCGCCATAGGCGTGGTGCTTCGGGCTCTCGTCGTCGAGGACATAGACCGCGATGACCGGCCCTGCCTTGGCGGCGTGATAAAGCGCGGGATTGTCGGCAAGGCGCAGATCGCGCCGCAGCCATACGATTTGGGTTTGGGGCATTGGTTACTCTGTTGATCCAAACCCACCCAACGCCGTCATACTGAACTTGTTTCACCTTTGGTGAACTTCGTTTCCAGCATCCATCGCGCAATTCCGAGCGGCGGCGAGTGGGGAAGAATGGATCCTGAAACAAGTTCAGGATAACGAACTAGGGAAGCGGTTCGCACTTCACATCCGGGAGCGCGACCGAGAACCGGTCCCGCGCGCGTGGATCGTAGAAGCGGGCGTCGTAGAGCATCACCGACCCGTCCGGCGCGCGGGTCGCGAAGGGCGCGCGCGACCAGAACAGGAAGGCGTCGAGTTGGGTGTTGGTGCGGCGCAGAGCCTCGACATCAGGCCAAGCACAGGGCTTGTCGGTGATCGGTTTGGCGGTCCACGGACTTTGCGGCTTACCCGGGTGGATGACGTAGTATCGGTTCTTCTCGCCAAGAATAAGTTCGCGTTGGCCTGACCATATTGGAACCGGGGCAGCAATCTGCTGCGCCTCGGGGATTTCGGAACGCCGGAACTGGCCGTCTGCGTCGATCGGCGGAACCTTGGAATTTATCGAGTAGACCACGAAGGCGGTCTCCGTCGTAAGCCAGTTCCAGCCGATATAGCCGAGCGTCGCCACGATCCCGAAGATGGCGGGCCAGCGATAGCTCGCCCCCGCCTTCTCCCGCCGCCGCGACCACCACACGCTCGCAATCAGCATCGCCCACAGCCACGGGTCGATGATGAACAGCGTATCGCCATAGAACCATTGCGAGGAGAACGGCTCCAGCAGCCGGATGCCGTAGACGTTGAGCCAGTCGAAGAAGGGGTGGCTGAGGCAGCCGATGAAGGCCATCGCATAGAGCCACCCGAAGCGCACCGGCAGCCGCGCCTCGGGCCGCGTGCCGCGCCGGGTCTGCCAGCGGTCCCAGCCCCACAGCAGCCCCGCCAGGATCAGCGGCAGCAGCACCAGCGCGGGCGGGCCGTGGGTGATGCCTCTGCGGAAGGCGAGGTGCTCGGTGCCCTCGAGCCAGAAGAAGCACGCCGCGTCCACATCGGGCAGGTTCGCGCCGATGATCAGCGCGGGCATGGCAAGGCCGGTGGTCTTCTTGAGCCCCGCCTGCCCCATCACCGCGCCGACAAGGCTATGTGTCAGATTGTCCATCGCTTCCGAGGCTAGCGCGCCGCCTGCAATCTAGCGAGTGGAAATCCGCCGTTCCCTCGCCTATCGCGGGGCCCGACAACGGGAGAGAACCACGATGACCGACGCGCCTTTCATTCGCCCCGACATGAAGGCCTTCCTCGACATGATGGCGCAGGTGAACGGGCCGAAGATCGTTGACATGACGCTGGAGGAGGCGCGCGCCTCTTACCAGGCGCTGCACAACCTCGCCGACCGCCCCGCGCGAGCGCTGCCGGTGATCCGCGACCTTTCGTGCCCCGGACCGAACGGCGACATTCCCCTGCGCCTCTACGACGCGCGCGAGAGCCGCGAGGGGGCGACGCCGGTGATCACCTTCTACCACGGCGGCGGCTTCGTGATCGGGGACCTCGACACCCACCATGCCCTCTGCACCGAGATCGCCGCGCTCGCCGACTTGCCCTTGGTCGCGGTCCACTATGCCCGCGCGCCCGAGGCGCCCTTCCCCGCCGCAATCCTCGATTGCGAGGCGGCGACGCGGTGGGTGGCATCCTCTCCTGCCGAACTGGGCCTCACGGCGAGCGGCATCGTCACCATCGGCGATTCGGCGGGCGGCAACGCCACGGTGGTGGTGAGCCAGCTGCTTGGGCAGCGCCCCGCCGCCGTGCCGGTGCTGCTGCAAGTCCCGATTTTCCCGTTGGTCGCCGATGCCAACGGCTCGGAGAGCATGGCGCAATTCAGCGAGGGCTTCGTCCTCACCGCCGAGACCATGGGCTTCTTCGACGCCGCCTACGCCGCGGACCGCTCGGACCCGCGCGGCTTCCCGATCCTCTCCGACCACTCCACTGCCCCGCCAACCATCGTCGTCACCGCCAGCCTTGACCCCATCCGCGATTCGGGCCGCGCCTATGCCAGGGCACTGGTCGACGCGGGGCGTGACGTGGTGTTCCTCGAGATGCGCGGGGTGACGCATTCCTTCGTCAACCTGAGGCAGATGGTGCCTTCGACGCAAGCCGACCTCGAACGCATCGTCGCGGCGATGCGCTTCATGCTGGAGAGCCCCGCATGATCGATCGCGAGAGCCTTCCCTATCGCCCCTGCGCGGGGTTCATGCTGGTCAACCGCGATGGCCTCGTCTTCGTCGGCCAGCGCATCGACCCTTCGGCGCACGGCTTCTGGCAGATGCCGCAGGGCGGGATCGACAAGGGCGAGGACCTGCGCGCAGCCGCGCTGCGCGAGCTCGCGGAGGAGACCGGTATCGGAGAGTCGCTCGTCGAGGTCATCGCCCCAGCCTCGCGCCCGATCCGCTACGATCTGCCGCCCGAGCTGCTCGGCAAGGTGTGGAAGGGCAAGTATCGCGGGCAGGAACAGCACTGGTTCCTCGGCCGCTTTCTCGGGCAGGACAGCGACGTGAACCTCGAAGCGCACGACCCGCCCGAGTTCAACGCATGGCGCTGGATCGATCCGGGCCTGCTGCCGGAGGTGATCGTGCCCTTCAAGCGGGCGGTTTACGAGGAAGTGCTGGCGGAGTTCCGGGGGCTGATCTGAACGCTCAGTTCGACGCCGCCCCGTCACCCTTGCTCTCCACCGCCAGCCTGGCGGGCGCGCCGCGTGCGATGGTCGATTGCAGGGCGACCGTTTCGGGGCACTCATCACCGCACAGCGATTGCAGCTTGGCGAGGTTGCGCTTGGCCTTCTCGAGCGCGCCCTTCTCGACCAGCGCCGCGCCCTCGCCGGAGATCGCCGCGAAGTTCCCCGGATCGCGCTCGAGCGCCTCGCGGTAATAGCGGATCGCCTTGCCCTGCAACCCCTGCTGGCGCGCGGCCTCGGCAAGGTCGATGAAGATCGGGGTGTAGCCCGGATCGACCGCCAGCGCGGCCTCGAAAGCGTCGGTCGCGGCCTGCGGCTCTCCGGCGGCGAGCGAGGCCTGCCCCTGCGCGATCAACGCCGCAGCGCGCGGATCGGGCCCTGCCTCGCTTCCGGCCAGCGACATGCTCGCCGTCATGGCAAGGCACAGCGAGAGAGCGGCGGCAGGGGCTGCGAAACGCATCAGAAGCTCCTTGAGTGCTTGAGACCGGGAACCGGATGGCTGGGTCATAACACCGGAGCCTATCATGGTGAACGAAGGCATGCGATGAAAAAACCATCCGTGCCGTGATGGAGCGGATCGAGGCGAATTCCTGCACCGCGCGGCGTGCCGAGCGGGAGCGCCAGCGGCGCGGCGCTCCAGCGCGGATGGCGCGTCAGGAAGGCGGCGGCGCGGTCGGGCCCCTCGGCATCGAGCACTGAGCAGGTGACGAAGGCGATGGTCCCGCCCGGCCGGGTCAGCTGCGCGGCGATATCGAGCACGTGGTCCTGCAAATGGTTAAGGCGCGCGAGTTCGGCCGGGTCGAGTCGCCACCGCCCCTCGGGGCTGCGCCGCCAGGTGCCACTGCCCGAACACGGCGCGTCGACGAGCACGTGATCGGCCTTGTTGGCCCACGGATGGAGGCTCCGCATTTCGCGGCCGGGATCGAGCAACACGGTATGGTCGACCGCCGCTCCGGCCCTTGCGGCGCGCGGGGCAAGGTTGCCGAGGCGGCGCTTGTCGGTGTCGGCAGCGATCAGGCTCGCCGCGTTCCCGAGCCTCGCGGCGAGCCTGATCGCTGCCGACACCGACAAGCGC
>NZ_LSJS01000289.1 GCF_001557325.1 Erythrobacter donghaensis | reverse complement strand
CCCGCACTCCGCTAATTTACGCCGCGACCTGTGCCAAATGTTCTGACGACGGACATCCGTTAGCTATGACCAGTCCTGCAAGCCAAAGCTCGATCGATAGCGAACTTAGTGGGCGTCAAGTGTCCTCGTGCCCTGCAAATTGGGATTTGGTCCGCGCACGCGCGACATCCACGTGAAATTATCGACTGGCCTTCGCCAGTTTTGGCCACAGCCCCCCCGCCCCTAAACTCTGCCGTATACGTTGAACTTGCCGCTGGGCGATTTGGCAATGCTCAGCTGTGAGGCTCGCGACTGCCGTCAGATAAGTGGTCTCGCGAAGGAGTCTTGGTAGAAGGAACTTGTTCGCGTTCCGGATGAAGATAGTCTCGACCAAGGCGAGCGCTCGATTGTAGTCCTCTTGCAGGATATGCGCTTTATCCGCGCAGTCACTGCGCTCAGCGATACGCTGTCGATACCGATGGAGTCGGTATAGGCCTGCCACTGCCTCACTTTGAGCGGATCCTTGGCAAAGGCGTCGGTCAGGCCTTCTGGAACGTCTACCGGCACTGCTGTTTCGCGCCGCGCGAAGGTCGCGGCGATGGCCTGCATCAATGAAGCCTCGTCGAGGTCGAGCACTGCCGGAATGGTCCAGAGGTCGTAGTAATCCTTCATCCGCCCGTTCACGATGCCCAAGGCAACAATGGCCTGAAACTTCTCAGCGATGACCGTTTCGGGCGGATAGGCGCGGATATTCTGGATCGGAGTTCCGAGCAGTGAGGGATAGTCGATGACGTGCTCGGGCTGGGTGAGGGCGTCGCCGAGGCCCACATCGATGGTGATCGGGATGCGCGCACTATCGAGCATTGCGACAGTCTTGAGCCGGACGCCGCCGTAGATGTTGTCTTCGCGAATGGCCGCAGCCGCCAGCTGCTCAACGTCGAATATCAAACCATCGTTGCCGTCGATGGTCATGATGTCGGTGAAGATTTCGCGCAGGCGCTCCTCGTCCAGTTCGCCAAAGCCGAGGAAGTCTGCATCGCGCGTGGAGCGATGATCATCCCCGGTCCAGACGGTCACGAGCATGCCGCCCTTGAGCACGAACTGATCGCGATGCCGCGATTGTACGAGGCGGTAGATCAGCCGCTCCAGCCCATAGTTGACCAGAACAAGGCCAAAGTCCCGCTGCTTTTCGAGCGCGAGATTGCGCAGCCGCTGGCGCACTGAGGCGGCCAGGTTGGTGATGTCCTTAGCCATTCTGCACCAGGGCCTCGAGATAGGGGCGCATGATCTTCCATGCTCCGCAGTCCTTCGCTGCCTGCGCAATCTCGGCAGGCGTCGCCTTGCGCTGCTCGATCGCGCTGCGCAGACTTTCAATTGCCACGGAGCGATCAACAAGCCGTGCGTTTCGAAACGCGTCTGCCAGCGATTTGGCGACAGAGTAGATTGCTACCTCGACCCCGGCGATGGTGTGGCGCTCAATTCCATAGCCGAGATAGGGCTCGCGGAAGCGGACGATGCGCACCTTCGGATAATCGACCCTCGGGGCCCAGTCCTTGGCACCGATGGCCACCCAGACCTGGCGTGGCATCTGATCGGTGAGGTCGTGATAGCTCAGTGCCGACACCAGACAGATAACACCGTCAGGGATACGCTTGCTCACTTCGGCAAGGGCCATGTGCGCGCTGTCGCCGCCATCGGGGAGCTGATAAAGGCCCCGGCCTGCCCTGATGATTTCACCATCGCTTACCGCTCTGGCTAGCGTCGCTGCGGTCACCCCTTCCGCTTTGAGTTCGTAGGCGCGCATCATGGTTCGCTGCGTTAGCAGCGCTACGGCCTTGTCCCTTTGGGTCTGCAGTTCGATCATTCTGATACTTTACATCGGACAAGATGAAATATTGTCCGAGGAAACATATCATATGCATGCGGCCTGATGCAATGGGGCATCAAGAACGCAAAAGCTATATGGATTGGCCTTAGAAAACGTCCTCGATCGAGGGGCCACGCTCTCGCGGCCCGATCTTGATATCGAGATCGAGGCTCGCGCTCACGCGGAGCAGCGTGCCGAGCTTTACTCCGACGCTGCCATTTTCGATGGCTGATATGGTTTTCTGCTGTGTGCCGGAAATGTCGGCCAGCTCTGACTGGGTCATCCCCTGCCGCACACGCGCACTCTGGATGATTGCACCTAGCTGCCTCGGCAGTCTTACAAGCTGATCCATCACTGCCTCCGTTGGCCATTCTATACCCTCTAAGGTATAAATCCGCAATATACCCTGTGGGGCATCAACCTGCCGCTTTAGACAGCTCTCCGACCGGGGGAGCATGGTCAGCAGTTCATGGCCGTAGGTGCCATGTCATGGCGCGATCAAATTGCGGGGACCCAAAGCCGGTACGTATTGCAACAAACAGTCATAAATAAATCGAACCAAAAAACTTGCATTGGAACGATACACCGTGCTACATGATGAATGTGCCTGAAACAGTGCTTAGAGACCCAAATCTTGTAAGCAATTCAGACTTGGGGGCATGGCAAGTGGCATTTCAATCTTCGAAATGTGTAGATAGCAAGTATATCAAATACTTTCTTTTTACTTGCTTGTCCTCTTCTGGCACCATTTAACACCATCTTCTCTCTCACCTCCCCGTCGGCGTCGGGCGATCGGGCGGGGGTTGTGCTTTGTCTCTCGCCTGTTGCCTCGCCGGTGGTGGGGGGCGTTTCCGGTCGGCGAATGGGGCTGCGGGGCTGATGCCGATGCTGCCGCCGGGCATC
Organism: Erythrobacter donghaensis; assembly: GCF_001557325.1. Lineage (GTDB taxonomy): Bacteria > Pseudomonadota > Alphaproteobacteria > Sphingomonadales > Sphingomonadaceae > Erythrobacter > Erythrobacter donghaensis_B. Next base: position 3,258 of record NZ_LSJS01000289.1, on the reverse strand, counting down.
TCGACTTCCATCGGCACCCCGGGCGAGGGGCCAATCGAGTCGGTTGTCCGTCGGCCGTAGCGGGGCATCAGCGGCGCCCGGGCGCTGGGTGGCGTTTGATCCATGCCTCGCAGCCCGGCGCGTCGGGCAAGATCGGGGTCGAGGGAGCGAGGATGCGCAGGTTCGCCGGGCGGCGCAGTCCGGCCTCCGGCCGCTGCCACCGGGCCTGCTCCCGGCATGATCGCTGCCTGCCACGGGCTGCCCACGTGCCGCGGCCCACCGTGCGCCACCTGTCCGGGGCCCCTGCCGCCATGATTGTCGCAAGGTCCGGGCAGACGGGGCTGGCTAGCGCTTCACGTCCTCCGCCGGGGTGCCGAGCGGGCCGAGGGGGCGCGGCTTGAGCGGCAGCACGGGTTCGCGCGCGATCTTCTCCTCAAGCAGGCCGATCGCGGCGGCGAGCTGCGCGTCGGTGCCCTTGAAGGCGGCGTGAGGCGGGTTCTCGACCTCCACGTCGGGCGCAACCCCGAGCCCCTCGACGATCCAGCGCCCGTCGATCGCATATTGCGCATTCTCGGCGGTGCGCGCGATGCCGCGGTCGGCGAGCACCGGGCGGTCCGACAGCCACACTCCCGCCCCCGCCGTGCGGGTTCCGACCAGCGGCGCGATCCCGAGCGACTTGACCGCCGCAGCAAAGGTCTCGCCGTCCGAATAGGTGCGCTCGTCGATCAGCACCGCGACGTGGCCGCGATAGGCGTTCTGCATGTTGGTGGTGGGAATGCCGGTGCCGTCGGGCCTTGCCCAGAAGGCCCATGCCCGGCGCAACAGCGCGGCGACGATGAAGCTGTCGATGTTGCCGCCATTATTGCCGCGCACGTCGATGATCAGGCCGGGCTTGTCGAGCTGCGGGAAGAAGTCGCGCGCGAAGCTCGCCAGATCGTCGGGGCCCATCGCGCGCAGGTGCAAGTAGCCGACCTTCCCGCCCGACAGTCGCTCGGCTTCGGCGCGCTTGCCCTGCACGAAATCGGCATATTGCGCCTGCCGGTGGCCGTCCTGCGTCATCGGCTCGACGATCGCGCTCAGCTTGCGCGCATCGCGAGTGAGATCGAGCCGCACCTGCTGACCGGCCTTGGTCGCGAGTGCGGTCTGGAGGTCGGCAAGGCTCGCCACGGCGCGCCCGTCGACCAGCCGGATCACGTCGCCCTCCTTGACGTCGACCCCGGGGCGGCGCAGCGGCGGGAGGCGGTCGACGAGATCGGCCTCGGCGCGCAGGATCGAGTCGATCCTGAGGCCGCCCTCCACCGGCGACACCTTGGCGCCGAGGAAGGCCATCGCCGGGTTCTCGCGATCCGAGCGCTGGTCGCCGCCGCCGATCTGGCTGTGCAGCACGCCCAGCTGCGCGGACATCTCGCCGAGCACCGCATCGAGCTCCGAGCGGGTGCCGATCCGCTCGAGGAAGGGCTCGCGCGCGGCGCGGACCGCGTTCCAGTCGACCCCGCGCAGCGAAGGATCGTAGAGGAAATCGCGGTGCAGGCGCCAGGCGTCGATGAACAGCTGGCGCCACTCGGCGCGCGGGTCGATCGTCAGGCGCCAGTCGCCGAGCCGCACCTGGTGCGGGCCGGGCTTGTCGGGCAGCTTGCGATCGGCGGGGACCAGCGCGAGCGCGGGCTTCTCGAAGCTCCCGCTCAGCACCAGCGCGGTCTGGCGGTCGGCCGATAGCTCCATCGCGCGCGCCCCGGGGGCGAAGACCTCCTCGCGCGGGTCCTTCTTGTCGATCGCGATCGAGACCAGATCCTCGCCGCGGCGGGTGTAGAGGAATTTCTCCGAGGCCAGCAGCTGGCCCTCGACCCCCGGCTTGACCGGCAGCTTGTAGAGGCGCGCGGCGACGCCATCGAGCACGATCACGGGCTTCGGCGGCGTATCCGCGCCCTTCTTGCCCTTGCCCTTGCCCTCGTCCTTCTTTTCGGGCGCGGCATCGCCTGCAGGCGCTCCGGCCTCCTTGTCGCTGGCCGCGGTGCGGGTCAGCTCGTTGTCGGCACGCAGCCGGAAGGGCGAGGCCGGATCGAGCTGGAGCGCGTAGAGCTCGCCCCGGTCGGGGAAGGCAGCGCCCATGTTGCGGTCACCCCACGGCCCGCCCGGTTCGGGTGCGAAGTTGCGGTCGGAGATGAAGTAGAGCCACGCCCCGTCATGCGCGAAGGCGGGGGCGTAGTTGTTGTACTTGCCCGAGGTCGCCTGCACGCGCGCACCGGTCGCGAGGTTCTGGATCATGATGTCGGCGGTGTTACCGCCATTGGTCAGCGCGACCTCGGCATAGGCGATGTGGCTCGAATCCGGCGCAAAGGCGAGGTCGAAGAAGGCATCGTCGGCCCCGCTGGCGTTGCGCGCGAGCAGCGTCACGCGGCCCGTGGCGATGTCGACCTTCTGGAGCCGCGCCTGCTTGTCCCATACCACCATGGTCTTGCCGTCGGGCGCGATGGCGAAGGACCAGATATGCGCGTCATAGCCCTTGGTCACCTGGGTCGGCGTGCCGGTGCCGTCGGCGGGCATGCGGAAGATGTCGCCGCGCTCGCCCTGATCGAGGATCACGAACACCTCCTTGCCGCCGGGCGCCTGCACCGCCTGGCGCGCGCGGGCGGCGAGCGGGACGGGCAGCTCGATCCGGCGCAGGTCGCCCGGCGCGGCAAGCGCGGCGCGGCCGCGCGCGGTGACCGCCACCATCTCGCCCGAAGGGGCAATCCGCGCCGCCTCGAACCAGCGCATGGGATCGTCGATCGCGCGCACGCGGGTCTGCTCGCGGTCGGTGACGAGATCGATCGCGAGCTTGGTCAGCGTGCCTGCGGCGAGGTCGAAGACATGGATGTCGGCGCCGTTCTGGAGGAACACCTCACCGCCATCGATATTGGCCTGGAGCACGGGGAAAGGCAGTTCGGGCGAGACCTGGCGGACATCGCTGCCGTCCTCTGCGACCGACCAGACCGCGTCCTTGCCGCTCTTGTCGGAGATGAAGTAGATTCGCCCGCCGCCCGCCATCGGCATGCGGATCGGCGCGCCGAAGTCCGCGAGCAGCTGCTGGCCTTCCGCGCCCGAACCGCTCTGCCAGCGCCACAGCTGCTCCATCCCGCCGCCGCGATAGAGCACGGCATTGTCGCGGGCGCGGGCGAAGAGACCGCGGCGGGTGAAGAACAGCGTCTTGCCGTCCGCGCCGAAGGCCGCGTCATTGGCGCGCCACAGCGGGATCGCGGTCGCCTCGCCGCCGGCGGGGTCGATGGTGTGGAGCACCTC
>NZ_LSJS01000029.1 GCF_001557325.1 Erythrobacter donghaensis | reverse complement strand
TCCTCTCCCTCGGTAGAGGGGGACCATGCGCAGCATGGTGGAGGGGCAGGTGCCGCCATCGAAAACCCCGACTGTCCGGATCATCCGCAAGTGCCACTCCACCCCGCCGTCTACGCGGCGCGGTCCCCCTCTACCGAGGGAGAGGATTACTCGTCTCGATCCGCGCCCTTCGCCGAATCGCTCAGCGCCTTGCTCTCCTTCTTGAGCGGGCGCGAGACCGGGCAGACTTCCTGCACATAGCCGTTGAGCGTGTTGGCGAGGTTCTCGCGCACCAGCCGGTAGTGCACGAACTGCCCGCGCTTCTCGCTGGCCACCAGCCCCGCGTTCTCCAGCACCGAGAGATGCTGCGAGACCGCGGGCTTGGAGATGTCGAATCGCTCCGCGATCTGACCCGCGGTCAGCTCGGATTCCGACAGATAGGCCAGGATCTTGCGGCGCACCGTCGAGGCGAGGGCTTCGAACACTTTCTGCATGGGGCCTTCATGTAAGGGCTTGCTTAAATGCTTTCCAGTGCTATCGAGTAATTAAGTGATGCATTAATTATCTACAGGATGGAGAGCTCGATGACGCGCGACCGCTGCGAGGTGAACTGGATCGCCCCCACCCCCGGCGCCGATGCGGTGCATGGGCAGGTGCGCTGGGATCCGGCGATGAGCCTGTGGAACGGCGGCATGCTGCTCGCCGCGCTCGGCCTTGCGCCGTTCTTCACCACGCCGGCTGCCGTCGTCACCGGGATCGGCCTTACCGGCGCGGTGCTGCTGCTCGGCCATTCGGTCGGCTTTCACCGTCTGCTGATCCACGGCAGCTTTCGCACCTTTCCCGCCTTGCGCGGCTTCCTGATCTGGTGCGGCACCGTGGCGGGGATGAACGGGCCGATCGGGATCGTGAAGGCGCATGACCTGCGCGACTGGGGCCAGCGCCAAAGCGACTGCCACGATTACCTCGCCAACCGCCGACCGATGCTGATCGATGCCTACTGGCTGATGCATTGCCGGCTCGAACTCGACCAACCGCCGCGCTTCGACGTCAGTGCGCTCGAGGCCTCGCCCTTCCTGCGCTGGCTGGAGCGGACGTGGATGCTCCAGCAGCTGCCGGTCGCGGGTGTGCTCTATCTTCTGGGCGGCTGGCCCTTCGTGGTGTGGGGCGTGTTCGTGCGGATCACGCTGACGGTGCACGGCCATTTCCTCGTCGGCCACCTCGCGCACAGACGAGGCCCGCAGCACTGGCAGGTCGCGGACGCCGGGGTGCAGGCGCATGACGTGCCCTGGGCCGGGCTCCTCACCATGGGCGAGGCATGGCACAACAATCATCACGCCTACCCCGGCAGCGCGCGCATCGGACTGCACAAGGGGCAGAGCGACTGGGGCTACGCTTTCATCCACCTGCTCGAGCGCATGGGCCTCGCCTGGGACGTGTGCCTCCCCGCCGATATGCCCGGGCGCGCGGGCAAGCTGGTGCGCGTCTAGAGCGCGATGGCAAAAAGTGGGAACCGGTTGTTGTCAAAGATCGCGCGACAACAGAAATTTAGATCACCCCCGCCATGATCAGCGCAGCGGCGACCGACAGGCCGAGCAGGGTCAGCAGCGTGATGATCGTGCCGATGAAGCGCCCCTTGAGCAGCGCCCCGCCATCCATCCCGAAGCCGTGACCGATGCGGCCGGCGAAATAGACCGCCGCAACCACGCCCAGCCACCAGCTGCCCTTGCCCGACAGCTCGATTGCCACGATCAGCGCGAGGACGAAGGGGGTGTATTCGACATAATTCGCCTGCGCCCGCATCCGGCGCTGGATCGCCTCGTTGCCGCCATCGCCGAGATAGACCCCGGCAGCGCTGCGCGCGGCGTTGATCCGCAGCGCCAGCCAGATATTGAGGATGCCTGCCGCAGCGGCGGCGGCGAGCGTCACGGGCAGGGCGGTCATGAGGCGATCCCTTCACTATTGCCATGCCGTGCTAGGCCGCGCCGAGCCTGCTTGCAACGCGCGAATTTTTCGCTATAGCGCGCCGCTTCCCGCCGCTGCTGGCCAAGGAATGCGCGCAAGTCTCGTGCTTGTGTGCGCACTCTCCTTGCCGTAAGGGCGGCCTTCGAGAATCGCAGGCGCCGGTGGCGCGAACGCATAGTTATTTGAGGAAATGGTGCCGCCATGGCTGTCCCCAAGAGAAAAGTATCGCCCTCCCGTCGCGGCATGCGTCGCTCGCACGATGCGCTCAAGGTCGAGGCATTCCACGAATGCTCGAACTGCGGCGAGTTGAAGCGCCCGCACAACATCTGCGGCCACTGCGGCCACTACAACGGGCGTCAGGTCGTCGCCGTCGGCTAAGCCGGTGGCCCTCACGATAGACCGGAGAAAAGCACGATGAGCCTGCCCCGTATCGCGGTCGATGCGATGGGCGGCGATGAAGGCGTGCGCGTCATGGTCGAAGGCGCGGCGCTGGCCCGCCGCGATCATGACAAGTTCAAGTTCCTGCTGGTGGGCGATCAGGCGCGGATCGAAGCCGCGCTCGAGAACCACCCGAACCTGCGGGCGGCCTCCGAAATCCTGCATTGCGACGACGTGGTGGGCGGGGACGAGCTGCCCAGCAAGGCGATCCGCCGCGCCAAGACCACCTCGATGGGGCTCGCCGTCAACGCGGTGAAGACCGGCGATGCCGGCGCTGCGGTCAGCGCGGGCAACACCGGCGCGCTGATGGCAATGAGCAAGCTCGCCTTGCGCACCATGCCCGGGATCGATCGTCCCGCGCTCGCCGCGATCATGCCGACCCTGCAATCGCACGACGTGGTGATGCTCGACCTCGGGGCCAACACCGAGGCCGACGCGCGCAATCTCGTGCAATATGCGGTGATGGGCGCGGCCTATTCGCGGATCGTCAACGGCTTCGACAAGCCGGTCGTCCGCCTGCTCAACATTGGCACCGAAGAGATCAAGGGCACCGAGGAGCTGCGCGATGCCGCCGCGATGCTCACCGCCGCCTCGGCCGACGGCGGGCTCGCGCTCCAGTTCGACGGCTTCGTCGAAAGCGACAAGATCAACCGCGGGGAGACCCATGTGGTCGTCACCGACGGCTTTTCGGGCAATATCGCATTGAAGGCGATCGAGGGTTCGGCGCGCTTCGTCACCGATCTGCTTCGGCAGGCCTTCACCTCCTCGCTGCGTTCGAAGATCGGTTTTCTGGTCTCGCGCCCGGCGACCGAATTGCTCAAGCACCATCTCGATCCGAACAACCACAATGGCGCGGTCTTCCTTGGTTTGAACGGCGTGGTGGTCAAGAGCCATGGCAGCGCCAACGCCAAGGGTGTCGCCCATGCCGTGGCGGTGACCGCGCGGCTGCTCGAGAACAAGCTGACCGAACGGATCGCGCAGGACCTCTCGCGGCTGGGCGAGGGCACGCTGCGCCAGAGCGCGCCGGCTCCGACGCTCAAGGACAGCGAGGCGCCCCTGTGAACCAAGGGCGCGTGAGCGGTTCGCGCGTGCTCGGCACCGGCTCGGCGCTGCCCCGGCGGGTGGTGACAAACGCGGAACTGGCCGAGACGGTCGACACCTCGGACGAATGGATCGTCGCGCGCACCGGGATCCGTCAGCGCCACATCGCGGGAGAGGGCGAGACCACCGCCAGCCTCGCCATCGCCGCCGCGCGCGCGGCGCTGGAGGATGCAGGCGTCGAGGCCGCCTCGATCGGCCTGATCGTGCTCGCCACAGCCACCCCCGACAACACCTTCCCCGCTACCGCCACCAAGGTGCAGGCCGCGCTGGGCTGCCAGGGCGGAGTCGCCTTCGATATCGGCGCGGTGTGCTCGGGCTTCCTCTATGCGCTCGCCACCGCCGATTCGCTGCTGCGTACGGGCATGGCCCGCCGCGCGCTGGTGATCGGTGCGGAGACCTTCAGCCGCATTCTCGACTGGCAGGACCGCACCACCTGCGTGCTGTTCGGCGACGGGGCGGGCGCGGTGGTGCTGGAGGCGCCTTCGGGCGAAGGGGACTCGGGCATCCTCGGCACCAGGCTGCACGCCGACGGCGACCAGCACGATCTGCTCTACGTCGATGGCGGGCCCTCGACCACGCAGACGGTCGGCCACGTCCGCATGCGCGGGCCCGAGGTGTTCCGCCACGCGGTCGTCAACCTCGCCGATGTCCTGAAGGAAGTGCTTGAGGAAACAGGCGTTTCGGTCAGCGAAATCGATTGGGTCGTGCCGCATCAGGCCAATGCCCGGATCCTCGATGCGACCGCGCGCAAGCTCGGCCTAGCGCCCGAAAAGGTGGTGGTGACGGTGCAGGATCACGCCAACACCTCGGCCGCCTCGGTGCCGCTCGCGCTCGATGTCGCGCGCAAGGATGGGCGGATCAAACCGGGCGATCTGGTGATGCTCGAAGCGATGGGCGGCGGTTTCACTTGGGGCGCGAGCCTGATCCGGATGTGAGACCGGGCGGGCGCGCCTGTCCCTTTTGCTAACGCCTGTGCGAAAAACACAACAATTCGCATGGCATCGCTTTGCAATCGTGCCGAAAATCCGTAAACACCTGCCACCTTCAATCGGGTCGCGCCGCGAAGGAGAATTCGCATGATGCGTTCGGTTGGCACTTTGACCCGCGCCGATCTGGCGGAAACCATCAACCGCAAGATGGGTTTCAGCCGCGCGGAATCGCTCGATCTGGTCGAAGCGATTCTGGCCAAGATGAGCGACGCGCTCGCCAGGGGTGAGAACGTCAAGATTTCCGGCTTTGGCAGCTTCGTGCTGCGCGACAAGAACGAACGGATCGGCCGCAATCCCAAGACCGGGATCGAAGTGCCGATCACTCCGCGCCGGGTGATGACCTTCCGTGCCAGCCAGCTGCTCAAGGAACGGATTGCCCAAGGTTAACCACAAGAGGTGAGGCCAGATGACCGCATTCGATGACGGCAAGGACGAGGGCGCGCTGCGCACCATCGGCGAAGTCAGCGAGGCGCTGGGCATCCGGCCTCACGTGCTGCGGTACTGGGAAGCGCAGTTCCCGCTCTTGAAGCCGCTGAAGCGCTGTCTCTTATACACATCTCCGAGCCCACGAGACAA
>NZ_LSJS01000288.1 GCF_001557325.1 Erythrobacter donghaensis | reverse complement strand
TCGCGCTCGGCCACACGGATATGAGGAAGGGCATGCAGGGCCTGGCGCTGCTGGTGCAGCAAGGCCTCAAGCGTAATCCCCACGGCGGTGATCTGTTTGTATTCCGCGGCCGCGCAGGCTCGCTGATCAAGATCATCTGGCACGACGGGATCGGCATGTCGCTCTACGCCAAGCGGCTTGAGAAGGGCCGGTTCGTATGGCCCTCGGCGAGCGAGGGAACGGTGTCGCTGACCCCCTCGCAGCTGGCCTGCCTGCTGGAGGGGATCG
>NZ_LSJS01000287.1 GCF_001557325.1 Erythrobacter donghaensis | reverse complement strand
CTCCCCCCGCCTCACCTTGTTCCTCCTGCGAACGAACAAACTGATAAAGGCCGGAGTAGCGCAAGCTCTCCGGCCCTTTTTTGTGTTTCGCTCGCCCCTCCGTGCGAGCATCCTCGGTGCTGTTCCTCCGCTACGCTCCGGGCACCTGCGGACGCGCGTTCGCGCTTGCGGCCCGTCCGTTGGCGGGCCGAGACTGCGCTCTGCGGCTTGCCGGGTCTCAGGCTCTCTCCGCTGCCATCACGAAATCCGCGCACCTTTCGCCGATCATGATGCTCGGCGCGTTGGTGTTGCCGCTGACGATCTTGGGCATCACGCTCGCATCCGCCACCCACAGGCCCTCGAGCCCGTTGAGCTTCAACGTCGGATCGACCACCGCATCCGCGTCCGACCCCATGCGGCAAGTGCCGACGGGGTGATAGACGGTGTCGGCCCGCGCGCGGATCAGGGTGTCGAGCGCGGCGTCATCGTTGAGGTCGATGGGGTGCCGGTCGCGTGGACCGAAGGCCTGCAACGGCGGTGCCTCGGCGATGCGGTGCGACAGGCGCACGCCGGCGCGCAGGGTCGCCATGTCGCGCTCGTCGGCGAGGAAGTTGGGGTCGATCACCGGCGCCGCCGCCGCATCGGCGCTCCCGAGCCGCACCGTGCCGCGGCTCTCGGGCCTGAGCACGCAGGCGTGGAGCGAGAAGCCGTGCGCCTTCACCTTCTCACGCCCGTGGTCCTCGAGCACTGCGGGGACGAAATGCCACTGCACATCGGGCGCCGGCGCGTCGGGCATAACGGTCCAGAACCCGCCGGCTTCCGCATAGCAGGTCGTCATCACGCCCGTCCGCTTGCGGCGGTGTTCGACGATCGCGGCAGCCATCTTGAGCGTGCCCTTGAGGGTCTGACCCATCGGGACGTCGCTGCTTGTCTCCCAGCCCGAGACATAGTCGATATGGTCCTGGAGATTGCCGCCCACTGAGGGCCGGTCGACCACCACGTCGATACCGTGCTCCTTGAGGTGCGCGGCCGGGCCGACACCGGACAGCATCAGGATCTGGGGCGAGTTGAACGCGCCCGCGCTCAGCACCACGCCGCGGCGCGCGAGCAGAGTCTCTGACTTGCCGCCGCGCCGGATCTGCACGCCGGTGACGCGCCCCGCCTCGATGATGAGCTTCTCGACCAGCGTGTCGGTGCGCACCGCGAAGTTGCCCTGCTCGCGGATCGGCTCGACATAGGCGCGCGCCACCGACCAGCGTTCGCCCTTGTGCTGGGTGACCTGGTAGAGCCCGAAGCCCTCCTGCCGTTCGCCGTTGAAGTCGCCGTTGGTGCGCAGCTGCAAGGCGGCCGCCGCCTCGACGAAGGCGTGGCTGGCGGGATTGGCGTATTTCTGGTCCTCGACGAACAGCGGGCCACCGGCTCCGTGGAAGTCGTCGCTGCCGCGCACGTTGGCTTCGGCGCGCTTGAAATAGGGGAGCACGTCGTCATAGGCCCAGCCGGTAGCCCCCTCGGCCGCCCAGTTGTCGTAATCCCAGCGGTTGCCGCGAATGTAGACCATCGCATTGATCGCCGAGGAGCCGCCGAGCCCGCGCCCGCGCGGCTGGTATCCGGTGCGGCCACCCAGGCCCTTCTGCGGCACGGTTTCGTAGCGGTAGTTCGCGTTCTTGAGCAGGAAGGGCATGAAGCCCGGCGTCTTCACCAGAATGTTGTCGTTGCGCCCGCCGGCCTCAAGCAGGCACACACGGCGCGTGCCGTCGACCGCGAGGCGCCCGGCGACAGCGCTGCCCGCGCTGCCGCCGCCGATCACGATGTAATCGAAACTTTCCATGATCTCTCCCTTGGACGGGAGAGACTTAGGCAGCTTCGGCGCCCCCGGCAATCCGGTTTCGATCAGCCACTGATGCAGTTTGTGGCGCAGCGGTGCCGACCCGCGCCTTCCATCGGCTGCGAATCATGTCGCTGGTCTCGCGGCTGCCGTCATGGCTCCAGCCGGGCTCGCGCAGGAGGTAGGAGAGCTTGTGCTTCCACGGCGCGCGCCAGATGTCGCTGAGCATGCCGATCCATTCGTGGAACACCGCCCACAGCAGGTTGAAGCTGCCGAGCTGCTTGACGATCCCGTAGCGGATCTTCTCGTCATCGACCTCGGGGGTGAAGGTGCCGAACATCCTGTCCCACACGATGAAGACACCCGCGTAGTTCGTATCGAGATAGCGCGGGTTGGTCGCATGGTGGACGCGGTGGTGCGAGGGGGTGTTCATCACCGCCTCGAACCAGCGCGGCATGCGCCCGATCGCCTCGGTATGGATCCAGAACTGGTAGATGAGGTTGAACCCGCCGCAGATCGCGATCATCGCCGGGTGGAACCCGAGCAGCACCAGCGGCAGCGCGAAGAGGAAGCCGAAGGTGAACATCCCTGTCCACGTCTGCCGGAGCGCGGTCGACAGGTTGTAGTGCTGCGAGGAGTGGTGGTTCACGTGGCTCGCCCACATCCAGCGGATGCGGTGCCCGGCGCGGTGGACCCAGTAATACTTCAGGTCGTCGAGCACGAAGCACAGCGGCCAGGCCCACCACACTGCCCACCACTCGGGGCCGAAATCGAAGACGCGGTAATCGTAGGCCCGTATGAACACGGCGAGCGCGAAGCCGCCGAGCAGCGCGCCCGCGACGGTCGACCCCAGCCCGAACATCAGGCTGACGAGGGTGTCTTTCGGCTCATAGGCCTCCGGCGCGCGGAATTTCGCCCAGATCATCTCGGCGAGCACCGCGACCACGAACAGCGGCACGGCGTATTTGGTGGGTTCGAAGTCAGGCATCCTGCCGCCCGTTTAGCCCATTGATCGCGTCCGCCCAAGCCTCGGGCTCGGGGAGGGTCAGGAAGACCTTGCCGAAGCGCGGTTCGCCCGGGTCGACGGCGAGGTTGTATTCGCCGGGCTGCTCCTCCAGCCGCGCAGTCGCAACGGGGCCGAGCACGCGCCCGGCGAAGCGGTTGCCGTGGCGTCTGATCACCATGATCCGCCCCGCGGCATCGCGGGCGAGCGCGCTCGCTCCTTCGGCATCGCAGGCGATGGCGACCGGCGCGAAACCGTCCTCGACCTCGCCCGCCGCCTGCGCGACTGCCTCCGCGCTGTCCAGCCGCCGGGTGCCGCCCAGCCTCAGCCACCACGCCAGCCCCGCCAGAGCGAGGATCGCGACCAGCGAGCCGGCGGTCTGTGTCAGCAGGGTCACGGGGCGTGCGCCTCAGCGCGCGGCGAGCATGTCGATCATCGCGCGAATCGGGCTGACGTCGTAGCCTGCCTGCGCCGCGGAGCGGGCGATGGTCTCGGGCGCCACGCCCTGCTTGGCCGAGGCGAGCGCCCATAGCAGCGTCGATCGCGTGCCCGAGCGGCAATAGGCGAGAATCGGGCCCTCGGCCTGCTCCATTGCGGCGATCATCGCATCGACCTGCGGCTCGCTGAAACCCGAATGGCCGACCGGAATGGCGACATAGTTGAGCCCCGCCGCGGCGGCCGCCGCCTCGACCGCGTCACCCTGCGGCGCGGAAGGCTCCTCGCCGTCGGGGCGGTTGTTGACGACGGTCGTGACACCGAGCGCGGCGGCAGCGGCGATGTCCTCCAGCGCAAGCTGCGGGCTCACCAACACATTTTCGTTGAGGCGGCGAAAATCGCTCATGCTGTTGTCCTGCTATCCCGTGACCCGTGCCCTGCACTCATGCCCAAAGCCCGGCCTCGGCACAAGCATGCGCGCAGCTGCTTGCGAACCCATGCCGGGCGTCCGGTTATTTCGTTCGCAAAGCAGGCTTTTGTGCGCTATACCGGAAGCCACGTGCGCTGCCGGACCTCAAGCTCGGCGCGCCTGTGTCCGGTGCGGCTCACTGCTCACGACATCGGCGCATAGGAGGAAGGGCAGTGTGGCAAGGTACGTGTTGATCTATGGGTTACGATAGGGGACGCCGGCGCGGCCGCGACAAGCGCGACGGTTTCGGCGAAGATGGCTTCGATCCGTTTGGCGGCGGGAATGACGGTTTTCCGCCCCGCGATTTCGGCGGCGACCGGTTCGGAGGCGGTGACCGCTTCGGTGGCGGTGGCGGCGACCGGTTCGGCGGTGGCGGTGGTGGTGATCGCTACGGCGGCGGCGGCGGTGGTCCGCGCGGCGGTGGCGGCGGCTTCGGCGGCGGTGGCCCGCGCGGCCCGGGCGGCGGCGGTGGCG
>NZ_LSJS01000286.1 GCF_001557325.1 Erythrobacter donghaensis | reverse complement strand
CGCCCATCCCGCCTATGTCTGGGAGGGCGAGCGGGCGCGGACGGTGCCGGTGCTCGATGCCCTGCCGCTCGAGGCGCTCCACGGGATCGAGGCGCAGAAAGTTGGCTTGCGCAACTTGTGCGCCCGGCTTGCGAGCGGCGCGGCGGCGCATGACGCGCTGCTGTGGGGCGCGCGGGGGATGGGCAAATCGGCGCTGGTGCGCGCCTGCGTCGCCGATGTGCAGCGCGAGACGCAGAACCTCGCCCTAGTCCAGCTTGCCCCGGGCACGCTGCCGACCTTCCCCGCGCTGATCGCCGAGCTGGCGGGGGTGAGCCGCGCCTTCCTGCTCTTCATCGACGACCTCGGCTTCGGCGCCGAGGCGCGCGCGGAGATGCTGGCATTGCGGAGCCTGCTCGAGGGCGGCATCGCCCCGCGTCCGCCGCATATCCGCCTCGTGGTCACCGCCAACCGCCGCGGGATCGTCGAGCGGCAGGATACCTCGGGGGCGATCCACGAAAGGGACGAGCGGGATGACGCGCTGGCGCTCGCCGACCGCTTCGGGCTGTCGCTGGGCTTCCACCCGGCGGACAAGGACACCTATCTCGCGATCCTTGGCGCTTACCTCGCCCCGCTCGGGCTTGGCTTCGATGCGGAAGAAGCGATGGCCTTCGCGATCCAGCGCGGCAACCGCTCAGGCCGCACCGCGCTGCAATTCGCGACCGAGCTGGCGGGGCGCGCGGGCAAGCGGCTTTAGTTGATCTTCTGCCCGGCCTGTTCGCGCAGGTAATCGGCCTCGAACTTGGCACGCGGGTCGGTCAGTTCCTGCGGCGGGAGCGGCTTGCCCTCCAGCCGCGCGATCGCCGGGGCAGGCGCGGCGCTGGGCGAGCGGACGCGCC
>NZ_LSJS01000285.1 GCF_001557325.1 Erythrobacter donghaensis | reverse complement strand
GCGGCGCGGGCATCTTCGAACCAATGCGGTTGGCGCCAACCTCAACCGCGAATGGGCCGAGCCGACCCCCGATCGCTCGCCCGAGGTGCTGGCGATCCGCAGCCGCATGGACCAGACCGGGGTCGACTTCGCGATCGACGTCCACGCCGACGAGGCGATCCCGGCGGTGTTCCTCGCCGGCTTCGAGGGCATCCCCTCGTGGAAGGAGGAACAGGGCGAGGGCTTCTACCGCTACCAGCGCATCCTCGCGCGCCGCACCCCCGATTTCCAGACGAAGCTCGGCTACCCCAAGGCCCGCCCTGGCACCGCGAACCTCTCGATGAGCACCAACCAGCTCGCCGAACGCTTCGGCGCGGTCGCGATGACGCTGGAGATGCCCTACAAAGACTTGGCCGACTTCCCCGAGCCCGAACAGGGCTGGTCGCCGGAACGCTGCAAGCTGCTGGGCCGCGAGTGCCTGGCGGCGCTGGTGGAATGGCTGGAGGCGCGGGACGCCTGAGCCGCGACGCCTATCCCAGATGCCCCGGCCCGAAGGCGTGGGGCAGCAGCGCGGATAGCGGCACGCGGCGCACGCCCTCGGCGCTGACGCACAGCACCAGCGGATCGGTGGCGCCAAGCGCGGCGACCTCGTTGAGCACCTGGCGGCAGCGGCCGCAGGGCGTGATCGGCTCGGCATCGGCCTTGAGGCCCACCACCGCGAC
>NZ_LSJS01000284.1 GCF_001557325.1 Erythrobacter donghaensis | reverse complement strand
GCATCGGGATAGACGGTCCCGATCTCGGGCACGCCGTCATTGACCTTGCCAGTGGTGCGGAAACGCTCGGTCACGAGCCGCATGCGGTCTTCAGCCACCACCAGTTCGATGTCGTGGCGGATCGCCTGGGAGGAGATTGGATCATTCGGGTTGTAGGGCACCGCATCGTCCTGCGGGGCGGTGGTGGGCGAAGTCAGATCATCGATGACAGCGATCAGCGCTTCCGGCCCGACTTCGACCACGCCGAGATTGAGCGACTTCAGCATCGCCATCAGGCCCTCGCGGGTCTGCTTGAGATCCTCGTTGCTGACCGACTTGGAGGTCGGCACCCCGACCGAGACGATCACCTGGTGATGCCGCGCATGGAAGGGCGCATCCGGCGAGCCAGACTCCCAAACCAGCGAATAGAGCCGCCGCGCCCGGTGCCGGGCAATTGCCTCGTACACGCCGCCCTGGATGTAGCGTGGGGCGAACCACGGGGCGATGATCCTGCTGATGCGCGGGCTTGCAAGGTGGAGCACCTGCAGGCAGGCGCCCGCTGGCAGGCCTTCCGAGAAGAACTGACCGAGGATTTCCCCGGTGCGCTCGTCGGCTCCGATCAGCGGCGTGACCGAAAGGACAAAGCCCTTCGAGCGTGCGTTGAAGTACAGGCGGGTTGCCGGATCATAGACCCGGTAGGGGAGCCAGTCGGAGAGCATATCGACCATGAGCTGCGGACGGGCTTTGTCGGCGTGTTCGGCATCACCCAGCAATCCGCTGAGCAGCCGATCGACGACGGTCTTGAGATGTTCGGCCATCACTTGGGCTCCTTGGGCTGCGAGGTGCTGACGATCGGCTGTTCGCCGTTTCTGACTGCCGGGCGGATTGCAGCTTTCGCGGCTTCAATCGCCGCTGCGCTCGGGAACAGCGGAGCGCTCTGCCCCGCCTCAGGCCGAGGGGCTCGATCACGCGGGGGAGGCGACGTGTCGAACCCCTCGACCGCCGGTGCTTTGGCACCGGCAACGGCCTCGCGCGCC
>NZ_LSJS01000283.1 GCF_001557325.1 Erythrobacter donghaensis | reverse complement strand
GTCAGGGGGGGGGTGGCGCGGGCCGCAGGCATACGCGCTGCCGCAAGGCACCACCCCGCTGCGACTAGGCCCGGCGAGCGCCGAACCGAGTCTCGCTGCCCCTCCTCTCAAGAGGAGGGGTTTTGCGTTTCGAAGGACTTACGATGCTCCAGCGCGAACTGATCGACACGACGCAGATCGAGGACGGTGTCCTGCTCGAACTCTACAGCCACGGGCGCGACTTCATGATCGTGCTCGGGCGCAACGAGCTGATGAGCACGCGGATGCGCTTCTCCGAGGAGCAGCTCGCCGAGCTGACGTTGGGCAAGCTCGGCAAGGAAAGCCCCCGCATCCTGATCGGCGGCTATGGCATGGGCTTCACCTACCGCGCCGCCGCCGCGCGGCTGGGGGCCAAGGCGCAGATCGTGATCGCCGAGATCAGCGACAAGATCGTCGACTGGGCGAGGGGGCCGATGGCCGAGCTGACCGGCGAGAGCCTTGCCGACCCCCGCCTCGATCTCCGGATCTGCGACGTCGCGGCGCTGATCGACGATGCCAATGACGGCACCTGCGCCAAGTTCGACGCGATCCTGCTCGATGTCGACAACGGCCCCGACGGGCTCGTGCGCGATGCCAACAACCGCCTCTATTCGCGCACCGGCCTCGCGAAGGCGCGCGACGCGCTGAAGCCCGGCGGGATCCTCAGCGTGTGGTCGGCCGCGCCCGACCCCGCCTTCCGCAAGCGGCTCAAGGATGCGGGCCTCGAAGTGGAGGAGCGCGGCATCCGCTCGCGCCCGAACAACAAGGGCGCGCACCACACGATCTGGTTTGCTCAGAAGTCGTAGATCAGCGTCACGCGGCTCAGCGTGTCGGTCTGCACCGCGCCCGGCGGCGGGTTGCTGTCATACTCCAGCGCATAGGAAAATCGCGCCTTCAGCTTCTTGGCGATCGCCGCATCGAGCCCGGTGACGAGGTCGACCGAGGTGTTGCGCGAATCGATGATGGCGATCGCCGAACCCCCGGTCTCGGCCACCGCGTTGGTGTCCTGCGTCAGCTTCAGCCGCTCGGTGATCTGCCAGTCGAAGTCGAGCGCGAGCAGCCCGGCGATGCGGTCCTCGCTGCGCCCGTCGGTGAACTCGGTGACGCGGTAGGCGGGGCCTGCCTTAAGGGAAAGCTGCACGTCCTTGCCCTTGATCGCCTGGTAGCCCATCCCGCCCGAGATCGCGTAGCGCGCATCGAAGCCCTGGAAGCGGTCGCGCTCGTACTGGGCGAGGGCATAGACGTAGAAATTGTCCGACACGTTCACGTTGGGCTCGTAGCGCGCGAGGAACTGCTCGCGCGTGGTGACCCCGCCGGCGCGCTGGTAATCGGCGCGGCCCGTCAGGCGGTGGCGCCATTTGATCCCCTGCCGGTCGAGCGAGAGCGCGGCGGTGACGCCGGTGGTCGAGGTGTTGCCGGTCGAGCGGAAGCCGCCGAGCTCGCCCCGGCCGCTCCAGTTGTCGAACAGGTCGGCCTCGCGCAGCGCGGCGAGCCTCGCTTCCTCCTTGGCCTGCTTGCGCGCGGCGAGCGCGGTGTTGAAGCTGGAAAGGATGGCGTCGATTTCGGCGGTGTCGGCGGGATTGGTCTGCTTGGCGATGTCCGCGACGGTGCGCACCTTGGCCTCGTCCCCGGTGGCGATCGCCGCGTCGAGCATCGCGCGCACGGGTTCGGGCAGCTCGGCCAATAAAGGCTGTGCGACGCCCACCGCGCCAATCATCGCTGCAATCCGCAATCCCCGCGAGGCGATCATGTTAGCGCTCCCTTCCGTCGCACCCTCTCCATAGAGGCGAGGGCGGGGGGCGGACAAGCCCCTCCCGCGCTCAGCGGACGCGCGGCCCGCCGAAGGGCAGCGGCGGGGGCGGGCGACGCACGCCGCGCGGCAGCTGCGCCTGGTAGGCACGCCCGCAA
>NZ_LSJS01000282.1 GCF_001557325.1 Erythrobacter donghaensis | reverse complement strand
CCGGCGTCCCCTCCGCCACAATCTCCCCCCCGCGCACCCCGCCCTCGGGGCCCAAGTCAATAATCCAGTCGGCGGTCTTGATCACGTCGAGGTTGTGCTCGATCACCACCACCGAGTTGCCGCCGTCCACCAGTCGGTGCAGCACTTCGAGGAGCTTGCGCACGTCCTCGAAGTGCAGGCCCGTGGTCGGCTCGTCGAGGATGTAGAGCGTCTGCCCGGTCGAGCGGCGGGC
>NZ_LSJS01000028.1 GCF_001557325.1 Erythrobacter donghaensis | reverse complement strand
AGACCCGATGCCTTGATCTCCTCGATGATCGCGTCCTGCCCGCGCGCGAGCAGCGCCTTGGTGCCGTCCCAATCCCCGCGCGCCTGCGCAGCCTTCAGGCTCCAATCCTGGAACCCGTAAAGATTGGTGAAGATGCGATCCTTGTCAGCCAGCATCACTGCATTTCCCTTGCCTTGGCGCGCCGGATGCGCGCCAGCGAAATCGTCTGGAACACGAGGCCGAGCCCCATGATGATCACGCCCATCTCGAGCGGACCGGTTGCCGTCAGGATCGCTCCCAGCGCAAAGCCGGTGAGGCCGAGGATCGCGAGGAGAAGCGTCAGCGGGTTCATGCCAGCGCCCCCTGCGACCACAGCGCGTAAAGCACGCCGAGGATGAGGATGATCACGCCGATGCGGATCACGCCCATCAGGAGCTTGTAGGCGATGAACGCCAACAGCAGCGCGCCGAGGATGGTGGCGACTGCGCCCACCTTACCACTCGCCCCGGTAGTCGTGGTTGGCATCGACCATCGCGGTCAGCGTGGTCGGCCCGCCCGAAGGCTCGGAGGTGTGGCGGCCCGGCTCCTGCGTGCCGGTCTTGGGCTGCTGGCCCGCGGCGAGCGCGTCGAGCACCGCGTCGAGGCGCTCGGGCGTCAGGTCCTCGTAATTGTCGTCGTTGATCTGGACCATCGGCGCGGTCGCGCAATTGCCCATGCATTCGACTTCGGTGAGGGTCCACAGGCCATCGGCCGAGATCCCGCCCTTCACCATTCCGCGCGTCTTGCAGGCGGCGATGATGTCGTCCGAGCCGCGCAGCATGCAGGGCGTGGTACCGCACACCTGCACGTGGAATTTGCCGACGGGCCTCAGGTTGTACATGAAGTAGAAGCTGGCGACCTCGAGCACGCGGATCACCGGCATGTCGAGATACTTCGCGACATATTCTATCACCGGCAGCGGCAGCCAGCCCTGCGTATCGGTCTCCGCCCCGACCTGACGCTGGGCGAGATCGAGCAACGGCATCACCGCCGAGCGCTGACGCCCTTCGGGATACTTGGCGATGTGCCAGTCGGCGGTTTTCTTGTTCTCCGGCGTCCACGCGAAGCCGCCCCAGCGGGCGCGCAGTTCCGGGGTGTCGGGAGCGGGGGTACGGTCAGCCATTAATTTACGTATCCATCGGCAGGCGGATAGACATAAGCAAAGTACTCGGTGATCACGACTTTACTGCCGACCACGTATCCCGAAATGCCGACGCCCGGCGACTTGTCCCAGAGCGCGGAAAACTGAAGTGATCCGTCGGTAGACTGATGAAAGGCAACAATCGGATCGCTGGCGCCCTCGATCAAACCTGATACCGTTTTGAAATCGCTATCACCAAAAGCCCTGTGGAAGCGCATCGGGCTCGAGCCGGGATTGCTCACCGCCCTGTTGGGCTGCCTGGCAGGCTTCTCCAGAATCATGTCCGCGGCCCGATCATGGTCCAAAGCTGATAGGGTGCGGACAAACTCTGCCACCACCTGCCGCTCGGCAGTCTCTTGCGCGCGCACGCTCGCGGCAAGCAGGAGCACCATTGACGCCAAGAGCATTGTCAAGATCGAGGCAGTGGACCTGACAATCCTCACCGGTCACACTCCCCGAACACCACGTCGATCGCGCCCAGAATGGCGGTCGCGTCGGGCAGCATGTGGCCCTTGGACATGAAGTCCATCGCCTGGAGGTGCGAGAAGGCCGTGGGGCGGATCTTGCAGCGGTAGGGCTTGTTGGTGCCGTCGCTGACGAGATAGACGCCGAACTCGCCCTTGGGGCTTTCGGTCGCCACGTAAACCTCGCCCGCAGGCACGTGGAAGCCTTCGGTGTAGAGCTTGAAGTGGTGGATCAGCGCTTCCATCGACTGCTTCATCTCGCCGCGCTTGGGGGGCACAACCTTGGTGTCGGACGAGGCAATCGGCCCGCCCGGCATGTCGCGCAGGCACTGGCGCATGATCTTGGCGCTCTCGTAGACTTCCTTCACGCGCACCATGAAGCGGTCGTAGCAGTCGGAGTTGGTGCCGACCGGGATGTCGAACTCCATGCGGTCATAGACGTCGTAGGGCTGGCTCTTGCGCAGATCCCACGGCAGGCCCGCCGCGCGGATCATCGGGCCCGAGAAGCCCCAGGCAATCGCGTCCTCGCGTGAGACGACGGCGATATCGACGTTGCGCTGCTTGAAGATGCGGTTGTCCATCACGAGGCTCATCGCGTCCTCGAACAGCTGGAAGAAGCGGTTGTCGAGCCAGTCGCCGATGTCGACCAGCAGCTTCTCCGGCACATCCTGATGGACGCCGCCCGGGCGGAACCACGCCGAGTGCATCCGCGCGCCCGACGCCCGTTCGAAGAAGTTGAGGCAATCCTCGCGCAGGTCCATGATCCACAGGTTCGGCGTGAAGGCGCCGACATCGAGGATGTGCGCGCCCATGTTGAGCATGTGGTTGCAGATGCGGGTGAGCTCGGCGAACAGCACGCGCAGGTACTGGGCGCGCAGCGGCACTTCGAGGTTCAGCAGCTTCTCGATGGCGAGCACCCAGGAGTGCTCCATCGCCAGCGGCGAACAGTAGTCGAGCCGGTCGAAATAGGGCAGCGCCTGGAGATAGGTCTTCTGCTCGATCAGCTTCTCGGTCCCGCGGTGGAGCAGGCCGACATGGGGGTCGATCCGCTCGATCACCTCGCCGTCCAATTCCATCACCATGCGCAGCACGCCGTGCGCAGCCGGGTGCTGGGGGCCGAAGTTGATCGTGTAATTGGTGATGACCTCGCCCTCGGTGGTGGGCGACTCTTCTTGGGTAATGCTCATCGGCCACCCTCCTTCGAGGTGGGGCCGGGGG
>NZ_LSJS01000281.1 GCF_001557325.1 Erythrobacter donghaensis | reverse complement strand
CATGGCGGCCTGATGATCAACCGCCCGGCCGCACACGGAAATCCTGACAGTCCCTTGCCGCGGTCAACTACCGCAACCTCGACGGCTCCTCGACCTTCTTCCGCGCCAACGTGCTCGGCCGCTCCGACTTGCAGCCGAACAACACCAACAGCCTCAACGACAATTATGACCGCGACACGGTGTTCTACGATGCCGGCGGCGGCAACGCGGCCGATTACGAGCAGGTCGGCCTGACCCTGACCGGCGCCTACGAATTCGACGGCGTGACCCTCACCTCGATCACCAGCTACTGGACGAGCGAGGGGTCGAGCCGCGGCGACATCGATGGCGGCTTCGGCGCCGTGTTCCTGCCAGGCGGCGGCGGGCCGGGCCTGATCCCGTTCCCCTCTGACACGCAGGACTCGCTCGATCTCGAGCAGTTCACCCAGGAAATCCGCCTCGCCTCGACCACCGACGGCCCGCTCAGCTGGCAGATCGGCGGATACTACTTCAACAGCGATTTCGACGTCACCACGGTGGGCTTCGACTTCCCGCCGCCCGTCACCGTCAACCAAACGAACGACGCCTGGGCGCTGTTCGGCCAGGTGTCCTACCAGCTGACCGAGACCCTGCGCGCCACCGGCGGCATCCGCTACACCGACGACCAGAAGGACTTCGTCGTGCTCTCGGGCGCCGCGCCGCAGCCGCGCAGCGTGGGCGACGAGAACGTCGACTGGGACATCAGCCTGTTCGCCGACGTGGGTGAGGACGCGAGCGTCTATGCCAAGGTCGCCAACTCGTTCCGCGGGCCGACCATCCAGGGCCGTGACGTCGCCTTCTTCAGCGCGCCCTCGGTCGCGCAGTCGGAGAACATCACCTCCTACGAAGCCGGCTTCAAGACCGAGTTCGCCGACCGGCGCGTGCGTCTGAACGGTGCGGTCTACTACTACACCGTCTCCGACCCGCAGTTCACCGCGGTCGGCGGGACCGGCAACCTCGTGCAGCTGATCAACGCCAACAAGGGCGAGGGCTACGGCTTCGAGCTCGACTCGGCGTTCCAGATCACCCCGCGCCTCCTCCTCACGCTCGGCGTTGCCTATAACAACACCGAGATTCAGGACGCCGCTCTCGAAGTGGGCGGCTGCCGCCAGTGCACCATCACCGACCCGTTCCGCTCGGTGAACAATCCTGATGGCAGTGTCAGCCGCTTCGCCCGGATCGACGGCAACCCGTTCCCCAACGCACCCGAGTGGAGCGGCGATCTGACCGCGCGCTACGGCATCCCGGTGGGCAATTCGGGCGAGTTCTACATCTTCACCGACTGGGTCTATCTCGGCGAGACCAACTTCCTCCTCTACGAAAGCCGCGAATTCAACGCCGGCAGCCGCTTCGAGGGTGGTCTGAAGGTCGGCTATGCGGGCAACAACGGCCAGTGGGAAGTCGCCGCCTTCGCGCGCAACATCACCGACGAGGACAATGTCCTTGGCGTGGTCGACTTCAACAACAACACCGCATTCGTGAACGAACCGCGCGTCGTCGGCGCTATGGTGAGCTTCAAGTACTGAGGGTTGGCCCCCCGTCACCGGGGGGCGCCGCAAAGGGGAAAGCCGGCAGGGGGTGACCTGCCGGCTTTTTTCTGGCCTAGAGACCGGCCGGGGCGCTTGGGGCTTCAGGCACCACCGTAAAACGCACCGCCGCCTCGGGCGCGAGATAGCGCAGCGCGGCCTGGTGGATGTCGGCGGGCGTGATCGCGCGGATCAGATCGGGCGCAGCGAGGAAGCGGGTGAGCCGCTCGGGCTCGCTCTGCGCGCGCGCGGCAAGGCCGAGCCAGCCGCCGAGGTCCTTGAGAGAGTTGTTGTATTCCTCGAGATAGGGCTTCCTTGCCCGCTCGATCACGTCGGCATCGAGCGGCGCTGCGCGCAGGTCGGCGATCAGCGCATCGACCGCCTCGCGCGTTGCCGCGACCTTGTCGGCCGCGACCGAGGCACTCACCGCAAAGGTGCCGTAGCCCGGGTAATGGTGGCTGGTGTTCGACCCGGCCGAGGGCCCATAGGCCTGCCCCAGCTTCTCGCGCAGCCGGTCGGTGAGCTCGATCTGCACGATCCGTCCGAGCAGTTCGAGCCGCTGGTTCTCGGCCGGATCGCTATCGTCGGTGGTCGGCCAAACCCATTGCACCAGCGCCTGATCGGGCTCGCCCTTGTGGGTGAGGCGATGCTCGATGCGCGCGGGCGTGAAGCTGCGGATGCGGTTCTGGCTGCGCGGGTTGAAGGCGGCCTCGCGCGGCGGCAGTGCGCCGAGCGTGGCCGCGACCGCGGCGATGGCGGCATCCTCGTCAAGCTCGCCGACCAGCGCGATCTCGATCGCGCCCTTCGCGAGCCTGTCCGCCATCGCGGTCTTGAGCTGGGCGAAATCGAGCGCGAAGAAGGCGTCCTTGGATTGCAG
Source organism: Erythrobacter donghaensis (assembly GCF_001557325.1). GTDB lineage: Bacteria > Pseudomonadota > Alphaproteobacteria > Sphingomonadales > Sphingomonadaceae > Erythrobacter > Erythrobacter donghaensis_B. The sequence goes on along the minus strand of NZ_LSJS01000281.1, from coordinate 7,447 downwards.
GCTGAAGCGCGGGTCGTTGTCCGAGAGGATCGCCCCGCTCGCGGCCGCCAGCGCGCGTGCGGGCGTCGAATCAAGCGTGTTGAAGAAGTTGTCGATGTTCTTGCGGAACCGCTCGACGCCTTCGGGCCGGTAGCCGGGATCGGTCAGGGTTGCGGCGAGCACCTGCATCTGCAGCGCCAGATCGCGCGGGGTGGTGGTGGCCGAGGCGGTGAAGGCATCGGTGTCGCTGCCGATCCCGAAGCTGACGCTGCGCCCGGCGAGCACGCTGGAGAGCTCGTCCTGGCTGTGCTTGCCGAGCCCGCCTGCGGGCAGGGCGTTGGCAAGGTAGACAGCGAGCGGCGCCTCGCGGGTGTTCATCAGGTCTCCCCCGTCGACCGCGAGCGAGAAGGCGATGCGGTCCTTGCGCACGTCCGTGTTCTTGAGCGTCAGCCGCACGCCGTTGGCGAAGCGGATCTGCCGCAAGCCGAGGCGCGGCTCGAGCGTGTCCGACACCACCGTGCCGGCCGGGCCGAAGTCGCCATAGCCGAAGGCGAGCGGGCCGTTGTCGACCGGCGCGGCGATGGCGAGCGCCAGGCCCTCCTCGAAGGCAGCGCGCAAGGCCGCCTCGCCGCCTTCGGGGGCGGCGCGGCCTTCGAAGCGGATCAGCGGCTCGGCGAAAGGTGCGGCATCCTCGCGCATTGCCAGCCACACGGCCTCGGGGGTGAGCGCGGGGGCGATCTCCTCGAACAGCGCGAGCGCCCATTGGGGCGTGGTCGGGATGCGTTCGTCACTCACCAGCGCCAGCGCCGCACCCGCGAAGACGGCATTGCCCCGGGTGTCGGCGGCCTTGACCCCGTTCTCGAGCGTGGTGCGGATATTGGCGAGCTGTTCGTCAACTTCGGCGCGGGTGAAGCCGTAAGTCAGCGCCTGGTTCACCTCGCGCGTGGCCGCGAGCATCCCCTTCTTCCACTCGCCATCGGCGCTGCTGACGGAGAGGCTGGTGATCCGCGCCGCCTCGAAGATGTCGCCCGTGCCGTAGCTCGCGCCGCGGAACGGCGCATCGGCCCCGCGCGCGAGGCGGGCGAGGCGGCGGTTGACGATGGCATAGCCGATCGATCGCAGCGCATCCTGACGCCGCTTGGCGAGCGTGTCGGGCTCGTCGCGCCACGCGGCAAGGCGGCTGATGGTGACGCTCTCGGGGAGCGCGGGATCGAGATGGATGTCCGCCTTGTCCTTGAGCGCGACGTCGATCGGCCCCGCGTCGGGCTGCACGGGAGCGGGGCCGGCGGGTGTCCAGTCGGCGAAGCGGGCGCGGATCGCGGCCTCGACCACGCTGACGGGATAGTCGCCGACCACCACCAGCACGGTGTTGGCGGGCCGGTAGGTGCGCTCGTAGAGTGCGCGGATCTGGGCGGCGGTGGCGTTTTCGAGCACCTCGGCGGTGCCGATCGGCAGGCGGCGGCCGTAGCGCGCTTGGGGTGCGAGGAAGGCGACGTTGTCCTCGTAGCTGCGCAGCTGGAAGCCGGAGCGGTCGCGGCGTTCGGCGAGGATCACGCCGCGTTCGCGCACGACCGCGTCCTCGGAGATGGTAAGCTCGCTCGCGGTCTCGCGCATCAGTTTCAGCGCGGTGTCCAGCAGCGCCGCGTCGTTGCGCGGCAGGTTGAGCATGTAGGTGATGTTCTCGAAGCCGGTCGCGGCATTGGTGTCCGCACCGAAGGCCAGCCCCTCGCGTTCGAGCAGCTTGATCATCTCGCCTTCCGGGATGCCCTTGGAGCCGTTGAAGGCCATGTGTTCGAGGAAGTGCGAAAGGCCGCGCTCGCTGTCGGCCTCCTCGAGCGCCCCCGAGGCGATCCGCATCCGCACCAGCGCCGTGCCCGCAGGGGTGGCGTTCTGGCGGATGACGTAGCGCATCCCGTTATCGAGCCGGCCGAAGACGTAGCCGGGATCGACCGGCAGGTCGCTCGCCTCGAAGGCCCAGACCGGGGCAGGTGCGGGGGCAGGCGCGGTCGCCTCGGTCGCTGCTGCGGTCTCGGCCGGGGCGGCGGCGGGTGCGTCTGCGTCCTGCGCGGCAAGAGCGGTGGTGAAGGCGAGCGGGGAGAGCGCCAGCAGCAGGCTGGCGGCAAGGGGAAAATTCCGCATGGATTTCAGACGTCTCTCGCTTCGGTTGTTACCCGCAAGAGACTAACGGCTGAAATCGGCCTGTCAGCCTATTTCTTCAACCGTGCCTTTTCTTCGGCGCCATCACTTCTTGAGCGGCGGCGGGCCGCGCAGGCGCGAGCGGGCGTGGGAAAGGTCGAACACCTCGCCCGGACCAGTGTCCTCGCCGTTGAGCAGGCCGAGGCGGCGGGCGACCTCGCGGTAGGCCTCCTCCTCGCCGCCGAGGTCGCGGCGGAAGCGGTCCTTGTCGAGCTTTTCGCCGGTTGCCATGTCCCACAACCGGCAGCCATCGGGGCTGATCTCGTCGGCGAGGATCACGCGGCTGTAATCGCCGTCGTAGAGCCGCCCGAATTCGAGCTTGAAGTCGATCAGGCGGATGTCGATCGCGGCGAACATTCCGCACAGGAAGTCGTTGATGCGGATCGCCATCGAGGAGATGTCGTGCATCTCGTCGTTGGAGGCCCAGTTGAAGCAGGCGATGTGCTCTTCGGCGACCAGCGGATCGCCCAGGGCATCGTCCTTGTAGTAGTATTCGATCAGCGTGTGCGGCAGCGGCTCGCCTTCCTCGATGCCGAGGCGCTTGCTGATCGAGCCGGCGGCGACGTTCCTCACCACCACTTCGAGCGGAATGATGTCGACCTGCCGGATCAGCTGCTCGCGCATGTTGAGGCGGCGGATGAAGTGGGTGGGGATGCCGATGTGGCCGAGGCGGGTGAAGACGTGCTCGCTGATGCGGTTGTTGATCACGCCCTTGCCGTTGATGGTGCCCTTCTTCTCGGCGTTGAAGGCGGTCGCGTCATCCTTGAAATACTGGATGAGCGTGCCCGGCTCGGGGCCCTCGTAGAGGATCTTGGCCTTGCCTTCGTAGAGCTTGGTGCGGCGGGACATCGTCAGTTTCCCTTATCAGCGAATGGTGCCCGGGGGCGGATTTGAACCACCGACACGCGGATTTTCAATCCGCTGCTCTACCCCTGAGCTACCCGGGCATTCGCTGCGAGCGACGGGGAGATGCCATTCGGCTGCCCCGGCGAGCAAATGAGAGCGGCCCTATGGCGAAGCGAGTTGGCCTTGGCAAGGGGGTTTTGTCCACAGAACGCCACGATTGTTCCGCGCGGCTCAATCCTGCTCGCGCCAGCTTTCCTGCGCCGCTTCTTCGGGATCGGCGGGCGGGCCGGGGACGGCGTAGGAATCGGAGAACCAGCGCGCCAGATCGCGGTCGCGGCAGCGCGTGGAGCAGAAGGGGTGATGATCCGGGTGCCGGGGCTTGCGGCAGATCGGGCAGGGCTTGGAGGCGAGGGTCATGCGCCCACAAGCTGGGCATTGGCAGCTTCGATGGCAAGGGCAGGATCGGCGACGATCCGTACCTCGCGCCCGGTGCGGCGCGCCAATTCGTCGAGCCACGGCTGCTTGAGCTTGGCCTCGAGCGCGGCGTGGACGCGCAGTTCGAGCACCGAGCCTGCGCCCACATCCGCTGCCACTTCGCCGCGCCTCAGCGCCATGCGGGCGGCCATCCCGAGGCGCGCTGTCGCGAAGCGGTGCAGCAGCGAGGGCCCCTCGAGCCGCGCGACCAGCTGGACGAAGCCGAAGCCGTTCATCGCGGTGCGTTCGTGCGGCCAGTCGGCGAGCTCCGCATCGAGCGCTGCATCGACCGCGCGGCGATCCTCCTTGGTCTGGAGCGTGGGAAAGTCGATGCCGATATTGCCGCCGAGGTCGAACAACGCCAGCGCGCGGGCGATTGCGGGGACGGCGGCGAGGGCCACGTCGCGGGGTGCGCCCACGCCGTCGATGTCGATCACGGTCATGGCCGGGGTGACGCTGACGAGGATTTCGCCATTCGGAACGTCGAGGCTGCGGGCCGAGGCGGCGTGCCAGACCTCCTCCCACAGCCCTGTGGGGAAGCGCCGGACCACGCGCCCCTCGGGCCGGGCCGGGCCGGGCGACGGCACACCCGCTCCCGCGATCCGCGCCTGAGCCCGCTTCAACCGCCCGCGCTCGGCGATGGGAGCGCGGGTGATGACGAGCTCGAGGCTCTGGCCCTCGGTGATGTGCGGCGGCAGGTGATCGACCAGCGCCTCGGTGCCGTCTGCGAGCAGTGCGACCCCGCGACGGGTGCCCTTGAGCTTGGCGGTGAGCTTTCCGGTGGTGCGGGAACCTGCGGCGAGTTCGCCGGGCCACATGACCTTGGCGGCGCGCACCTGCTGCCCTTCGATAAGGAGGGCGCGGGTCTCGCCGATGCCTTCCTCGATCAACCACTCAGCCAATCGCGAACCCCGCCGCCTTGAGCAGCGCCCTCGTGTGATAGAGCGGCAGGCCCATCACCCCCGAATGGCTGCCCCTGATCCACGCGATCAGCCCTTCCGCGGCGCCCTGAATGGCATAGCCGCCCGCCTTGCCGCGCCATTCGCCGCCCGCGAGATAGGCGGCGATCTCCTCCGCGGAGAGGCGCTTGAAGCACACGACGGTCTCGTCGAGCCGCTCGCGCATACTCCCGTCGGGGGCGCGTAGCACCACGCTGGAGAGCACCTGATGACGCCGCCCGCTCATCAGTTCGAGGCAGGCGCGCGCTTCGGCCTCGGTTTCGGTCTTGGGGAGGATGCGGCGGCCGACCGCGACCACCGTGTCGCCTGCCAGGACGAAGCCGGGGGCCTCGATTGCGAGCGCCTTCTCGCGGCCCATGCGCAGGGCATAGGCGCGAGGGAGTTCTGCCTTCGCAGGGGTCTCGTCGATATCGGCAGGCGTGACGGCATCGGGCGCAAGGCCCAGACGGCCAAGCAACTCGCGCCGCCGGGGCGAGGCCGAGGCCAATGTCAGATGGAGAGAGCCCATGCCGCGGGCCCCTTTACCTTACTGCGGGCCGGGGCCGCCGCGACCCGGCATGAAGCGGTAGGTGATGCGCGCCTTGGTGAGATCGTAGGGGGTGAGCTCGCACAGCACCTCGTCGCCCACCAGCACCCGGATGCGGTTCTTGCGCATCTTGCCCGCGGTGTGCCCGAGCACTTCATGGCCGTTTTCAAGCTCCACCCGGAACATCGCATTGGGCAGCAATTCAACCACGCGCCCGCGCATTTCGAGGAGTTCTTCCTTGGCCATGTATTCCCTTTGGTTTTCGTTGCGGCGGACAATGCGCCGGTCGATGCGAGGGAGCGCTTTAGCGATGCGGGAACCAAAAGGGAAGGCTCGTGCGTTAGGGCGAGAATGGCGGATCCGCAGCGATGGTCCGGTTCGGGGAGAGACCCTCATTCCCGGGCCGCCTCTTTGCGTAACCGCACCGTTTTGCGGGAGCGGTAACGGCCGCCCCGCTGCCTCGTGGCGAAATGTGCAGTAACTGAAGGGACTTCATGAACCTCTCCCCGCTCACCCGCGCGTCCTTGCGCGCCGGAACCTGTGTGCTTGCTGTTGCGCTTGCCCTGCCGCTCGCCGCTGCCGACACCGGGCTCGCGACCGCCGTGGCGGCCCAGCCCCAGCCCGAGCCCGCGGAGCAGCCCGAGGCCGAGGAGCCCGAGAGCGCCAGCGATACCGGCGCGGGCGTGGGCGAGATCGTGGTGCGTTCGGGCCGGGTGCGCGGGCAACTGTTCGTCGATCAGGCGCCGCTGCTCCAGCTCGACGAGACCGCGATCGCCGCCGAGGGTGTGACGTCGATCACTGATCTCATCGCCCAGATCAGCGCGCGCACCGGCTCGGCGCGCGGGCGCGGGGGCGGGGGGCAGCCGGTGATCCTGGTCAACGGGATCCGCATCGGTTCCTTCCGCGAATTCGCCAACTACCCGCCCGAAGCGCTCGCCAAGGTCGAGGTGTTCCCCGAGGAAGTCGCCCAGCGCTTCGGCTTCCCGCCCGATCGCCGCGTCATCAACCTGATCCTCAAGGACAACTACTCCAACCGCCAGGTCGATCTCGAATTCGAGGCACCTTCGCGCGGAGGCTACAGCCGCAACGAGCAGCAATTGGGCATCCTCAAGATCGCCAATGGCGGTCGGATCAACGCCAATGTCCGGGTCGAGGACACGACGCTGCTGACCGAGGCCGAGCGGGGCGTGCCGCAGACCGAAGGCTCGCAGTCGGAGCTTGCGGGCGATCCAGACCAGGCGGAGTTCCGCAGCCTCTTGGCCGACACCTTCGGGCTCGACGCCAACGTCTCCTGGGCCAAGGCGATCGTCGAGAGCGGCACATCGCTCAGCGCCAACCTCAACTATGCGCGCAACGAGAGCCGCAGCCTCGACGGGCTCAACATCGTGACGCTGACCTCGCCCACCGGCACCAGCGCGTTGCGCACCTTCGGGGCCGACACCCCGCTTGCCCGGCGCACATCGAACGACGTGGTCTCGGCCGCCGGGTCGATCAACCAGCCGATCAATGCCTTCCGGCTCACCACCACCTTCGACGGCTCGTTCAGCGAGACCGAGACCGAGATCGACCGGCGGCTCAGGCCCGACCAGCTTCAGGTGTTCCGTGACGCTGCGCTGGCCGGCACGCTCGCCCTCAACGGTCCTCTTCCGACCGACACCGCAAACGGCTTCGACATCGCCTTCCGCCGGACGATCACCACCGAGACCCAGGCGACGCTCGAAGGCCCGCTCGCCACGCTTCCCGCCGGCGAGGTGCTGGCGACCTTCGACCTCGGCTTCGACTGGCGCCGCATCCAAAGCAGCGACACGCGCTCGGCAACGGGGGCCGAGCTGACCCGTCGGCGCATTTCGACCGGCACCAACCTTGTGGTGCCGCTGACGAGCACGCGCGACGAGTTCCTCGATGCTCTCGGCGACTTCACGCTCAACCTTCAGGCCGGGCTCGAAGACCTCAGCGACGCGGGGACGCTGGGGGACTGGAACGCGGGGATAACGTGGAAGCCCGTTGACGGTCTCGACCTGTCGGCGACCTATATCTGGCGCGAAGTGGCGCCCTCGCTCTCGGCCCTGGGCGATCCGCAGGTCACCAATTTCAACGTCCCCGTGTTCGATTTCGTGCGCGGCGAGACGGTGCTGGCCGAGGTGCTCACCGGCGGCAATCCGGCCCTCCCGCCCGAAACGCAGCGCGACTGGAAGTTTTCGGCCAACTGGGAGCTGCCGTTCTGGGAGAATTCGCGCCTGACGGTCGATTACATCATCAACCGCTCGGATGACGTGGTCAGCGCCTTCCCGCAGATCACTGCCGAGACCGAGGCGGCCTTCCCGGGCCGGGTGACGCGCGACGCCCCCGAGAATCCGGGCGAAATCGGCCGGGTGGTGCGGGTCGACCGGCGCTCGGTGAGCTTTGCCGAGACGAAAGCCGACCGCATCCAGTTCACTTTCTCGACCAATGGCAGCATCGGCGCGCC
>NZ_LSJS01000280.1 GCF_001557325.1 Erythrobacter donghaensis | reverse complement strand
TGGCGTTCGCCGCCGACCCCGGCACCAACCGCCACGCCTCCGGCCGTGGTCGGCGGCGAACGCCAGATAGGGCAGTGGCGCGAGCTGATCCTCAACAACGACGGCTCGATCAACCAGGCCGAATATGCCCGGGTCGCGGCCAATTACCATCGGGAGGAGATGGTCAATTACCGGCTCGGCCCAAGCGCGGTCGACTACAACACTGCGCCTGCCACCGAGACCGTCTACCAGCCCGAGCCCAACGGCTTGTGGAAGGGCGGCACCAACCGTGCGCTCGCCGACCGGTTCTGCCAGACGCCAGACAAGCTGATCCAGAGCGAATCCCCAACCGGCTACGGCGACGGCGCAGGTGGCGGCGGCGGCTGGCAGATGTCGGGGCAGATGCTGTTCGTCCCCGACAGCAATGCGCCTGCCGAACTGCGGCGCGGCGTCGCCAACATGCGCGGCTTCGACGGCGCGCGGGCGGCCCGCGCCAGCGACGGGGCGACCGTGGGTCTGTGCATGCGGATGCGCGCGGAATGGTATCCCGACTACTGGAACCGGAACAATATCTCGGCCCCGACGACTCCGGTCGTGTCACGTTTGCTGCAGCAATATCCCGACCTGCCGCTTCCGGCGATCGCCACTACCCGTGGCCAGATCCAGAGCTCCATCACAGGCTTTCTCGCCTTCCAGAACGGCGTGATCGCCGCGGCGGGGACAGGCAATGACCAGTATTGCAATGGCTTTGCCACCGGCACGCCGTGCGAGACTTCGATCCGCCTGCCCACCGGCAAAGTCCCGACCGCGCTCGCGCTGACGGCGATGAACGAGTTCCTGCTGGTCACCGTGTGGGACGCGCAGAACCGCAAGGGGCAACTCGGGGTGATCGCGGTTGGGGCAGACAATCCATCCAATATCGGCAACGAGGACGCCGGGCGCCACGGCTGGGGCGTGCAGAGCTGGCCGGGGGTGCGCGGCCTCAAACTGCTCGGCTTCATCGACCTGCCGATGCAGGCGCCGACCAGCCTTGGCGTCACCATCTCGACCGGAACGATGAAGTTTCGCGGGTTCGAGTTCTGGCGCGGGCCCGAGCTCAAGACCCAGACGGGCCGCGACCAGTGGAACGCGCGCAGCCTGCAATCGCTGAATACCTTCCTGCCGATCGAAACGCAGTGGAAGCTGCTCGCCTCGGCCGGGTATGCGGTGGTCGCCTCGCGCGCGGAAAACCGCGTCGCGGTGGTCGACTTGCGTCCGCTACTCAACTTCTACCGCACCATGTACCTGACCAGCGAGACGAACTGGAACCAGACCGCCAGTGGCAATCAAGGCCCTGCGGACAACCAGTGGCCCTTCACGTTCGCCTCGCGTCCCGAGCAGCGGCCGGTGGTCCTCGGAACTCTCAGCGTGACCCAGCCGACCGCGGTGATGGCATGGCAACTGCGCAGCGGAACCAGCACGCTCGCCGGGTGGGACCGGCTCAGCTGGAACCACGGCGCGAACCTGATGACCGTCGCGTCGATGGATGGGACAGTGCGGCAATATGACGTCGCCTCGCTGATCGACCCGCCGCGCAGCCCGGTGATGCCGCAAGAGCCGCTGCGCACCTGGCAGGTGGGCCGCAACCCGACCCAGATCGCAACCCCGATCGCTGGCGGCTCGCGCACCGACGACCTCTACTTCGTCGCGCGTGGCGAGCGGCAGATCATCGTCACCAGTTACAGGGGTGACCTCCAGGCGCGGCTGCGCGACAGCCGGCTTGTCGATCCGGTGTTCGTCGGTGTGGGAGCGAACCAGGCCGGGTTCGGCGGTGCGGGCCCGAACCTTGCTCTCAACGCGCAGGTCCTGACCGTGCTCGATTACAACGGCAAGATCGTCCACGATTACGGAATCTTTATCGAGAACTACGCTGCCCGCTATCAACCTGGCCGGCCCGGTAACGAAGAGCAATGGCCCTACGTCGGACCAGACGGGCGGACGGTGCTGCCGTTCAACTACGGCTTCGGCAACCGGCTCGCGGGCAAGCCCTTCATGTACAGCTTCGACGAGGTGATCTGACCCCCCTGGCGGGGTGGGAGGAACGGGAAACCTCCCACCCCGCCAGGGGGGTC
>NZ_LSJS01000279.1 GCF_001557325.1 Erythrobacter donghaensis | reverse complement strand
TGGCGGCGGTTTCAGCCGCATGCCCGCCCAGATCGTCGGCACCGGCAAGGGCACGGTGAAGTTCTTCAATGCCCAGAAGGGTTTCGGCTTCATCCAGCAGGATGGCGGCGGTGAGGACGTGTTCGTTCACATCTCCGCGGTCGAGCGTGCCGGCCTCGAAGGCCTCGCCGAAGGGCAGGAGCTCCAGTACAACCTCGTGGATCGCGGCGGCAAGGTGTCGGCGCAGGATCTGCAGGTCGTGGGTGACGTGATCGCCGTGGCGGCCAAGCCCGCCGCACCCCAGCGCGAGCTGACCGGTGAGCGCGCCAAGGGCACGGTCAAGTTCTTCAACGCGATGAAGGGCTTCGGCTTCCTCGTCCGCGATGACGGCCAGCCGGACGCTTTCGTCCACATCAGCGCGGTCGAACGCTCGGGCCTGACGGCCTTGAACGAAGGCGAGCGCTACGAATTCGATCTCGAGGTCGATCGACGCGGAAAGTACTCCGCCGTCAATCTGGCACCGATCGAAGGCTGACCCGGCCCGGACCGCTCCCCGCGGTTTGACCAGGGGGAGCCGGAAGATTAAACGGTAAAGCGGATGGCGGCTCTGGTTCAGGGCCGCCATTTGCGTTTCAGACCCTCACGATTCTCAATTTCAGGAAGCTCCATATGTCCATCACCCCGCTCATGCCCGTCTATCCGCGTTGCGGTGTCCGGCCGGTGCGCGGCGAGCACTGCCATCTGATCGGCGAAGACGGCACCCGCTACCTCGATTTCGCGAGCGGTATCGCGGTGAACCTCCTCGGCCATTCGCACGAGGGTCTGATCGGCGCGATCCAGCAGCAGGCCGCGACGCTGATGCACGTCTCGAACCTCTACGGCAGTCCGCAGGGCGAGAAGCTGGCGCAGTGGCTGGTCGACAAGACCTTCGGCGACACGGTGTTCTTTACCAATTCGGGCGCCGAGGCGGTCGAGGCCGCGATCAAGACCGCGCGCGCCTATCACCAGAACGGGGAAGGCGGTGACAAGAACCGCTTCGAGCTGATCACCTTCCACAACGCCTTCCACGGCCGGACGATGGCGACCATCTCGGCGTCGAACCAGGAGAAGATGCACCACGGCTTCTCGCCGCTGCTCGCCGGGTTCAAGTATGCGCCCTTCGATGATCTCGAAGCGGCCAAGGCGCTGATCGGGCCCAACACCGCGGGCTTCCTGGTCGAGCCGATCCAGGGCGAGGGCGGGATTCGCCCCGCCTCTGCGGAGTTCATGCAAGGTTTGCGCAAGCTCGCCGACGAGCATGACCTGATGCTGGTGCTCGACGAGGTCCAGTGCGGCGTCGCGCGCACGGGCAAGCTCTACGCCTACGAGCATTACGGGATCACCCCCGACATCCTCGCCACGGCGAAGGGCATCGGCGGCGGCTTCCCGCTGGGCGCCTGCATCGCGACCGAGAAGGCCGCGCGCGGGATGACCTTCGGCACCCACGGCTCGACCTATGGCGGCAACCCGCTCGCCATGGCGGCGGGGACGGCGGTGATGGAGGCGGTCGCCAACGACGCCTTCCTCGCCTCGGTCGCGGAGAAGGGCGAGCGGCTGCGGGCGCGGCTCGAACAGTTCATCGGCAACTACCCGGAGCTGTTCGATCTCGTGCGGGGCAAGGGGCTGATGCTCGGCATCAGGATGAAGATGGAGAGCCGCCCCTTCTACGTCCACCTGCGCGACAACCACCAGCTGCTGACCGTGGCCGCGGGCGACAACACCATCCGCATCATCCCGCCGCTGGTGATCGGCGATGCCGAGATCGACGAGTTCTTCGACAAGCTCTCGGCCGGTGCGGCGAGCTTCAAGGTGCCTGAGGCGGCATGAAGCACTTCCTCGATCTCGGCGATGCCGGGGGCGACGCGATCGCGGCGATGATCAATGACGCGATCGATCGCAAGGCGGCGCGTGCAGGACTGCCGAAAGGCGCGCCCGATGACGACGCGCCGCTTGCAGGGCGGGTGCTGGCGCTGGTGTTCGAGAAGAACTCGACCCGCACCCGTGTCAGCTTCGACATCGCGATGCGCCAGCTGGGCGGCACGGTGCTGCTGCTCGATTCGGCCTCGAGCCAGCTCGGGCGCGGCGAGACCGTCGCCGACACCGCCCGCGTGCTCAGCCGGATGGTCGACGGCATCATGCTGCGCACCGACGATCACGCCAAGATCGAGGAAATGGCCGCCCACGCGACCGTGCCCGTGATCAACGGCCTCACCGACATGTCGCACCCGTGCCAGATCGTCGCCGACCTCTTGACCGTGATCGAGCACGGCAAGGCACTTCCCGGCTTGGAGGTCGCGTGGTTCGGGGACGGGAACAACGTGCTGCACTCGATCCTCGAGGCGGCGGGGCTGATGAAGTTCAACGTCCGTGTGGCGACACCTGCGGGTTACGAGCCTGACCCGGCCTTCGTCGAGCTCGCCCGCGCGGGCGGGGCGCAAGTCACGCTGACGCAGGACGCCGCTGCCGCCGCGCGCGGGGCGGATGTGATCGTCACCGACACCTGGGTCTCGATGGGGCAGGCCCATGCCGAGGCAAAGCTCGCCGCAATGGCGCCCTATCAGGTGAACGCCGCGCTGATGGCCGAGGCCAAGCCCGATGCGGTGTTCCTCCACTGCCTCCCGGCACACGTCGGCGAGGAGGTCAGCGCGGAGGTGTTCGAGGGCCCGCAATCGGTGGTGTTCGACGAGGCCGAGAACCGCATTCACGCGCAGAAATCGGTGCTGCTGTGGGCCTTCGGCCTGCTCGGCGAATGAGAGGGGCTTTCGCGCGCAGCGATGCGTCCCCATATGGCGGCGCATGACCGAGACGACTGCGACCGCCGAGACCTTCTCCGACACCCTGATGGGCTTCACCCTGCCCGGGCGCAATGCCCGCGGGCGGGTGGTGCGCATGGAAGGCGTGCTCGAGGAGGTGCTCTCCGCCCACGATTATCCCGCCCCGATCACGCACCTCCTCGGCGAGGCGCTGGTGCTGGGCGCGCTGATGGGCGGGCTGCTCAAGGGCGAGCACGCGCAGATGACCTTGCAGGCGCAGACCCAGGGCGGGATCGTCAAGCTGCTGGTGTGCGATTATCGCGCGGGCGCCGTGCGCGGCTATGCCGATTTCGATGGCGAGCGGCTGGCCACGCTGGGCGCGAACCCGAGCCTCGCGGCGCTGTTCGGCGAGGGCTATCTCGCGATCACCTTCGAGACCGAGGGGCGCCAGCGCTATCAGGGGATCGTCCCGCTCGAGGGCGACAGTCTGGCCGAGGCGTGCGAGAGCTATTTCAGCCAGTCCGAACAGATCCCGACCCTGATCCGCGTCGCCAGCCGCGCCGGCACCGGCGGGCGCATGGCGGCGGGGCTGCTGGTGCAGCACCTCCCCGACGGCGAGGAAGGGCGCGAGCGGCTTCACGTCCGGCTCGACCACCCCGATTGGGAGCATGTCGCGGTGCTGGCGGGGACGATCAGCCATGACGAGCTGCTCGATCCCGGACTGTCGCTCGAGGGGATCGCGTGGCGCTTGTTCCACGAGGAGGAGGAAGTGCGCGTCCAGCCGGGCGATGCCCTGTCGCGCGGGTGCCGCTGCACCGCGGCGCATTACGAGACGATCATCGCCCGCTTCCCGCTCGAAGAGCAGGAGGAGATGCGCGGCCCGGACGGGATCATCGCGGTCGATTGCGCCTTCTGTTCCAAGACGTTCGCGCTGGCGATCTGACGCTTGGTCGAAAATGTCGCGATATGTGCGGGAAAGCGTCCAGTTTTTGCAAGGCTACGGCCTGCAAAGCTGCCATGAGGGGGCGTATGACTAACCGGATTGACAGCAGAATGCGGCGGGCGGCGCTGGCGCTTGCCGGAGCGGGCGTGGTGGCGGGACTGGCCGTGCCGGTGCTGGCGCAGGGCAACGGGCTCGCCATGCTCGGCACCCTCGCCAAGGGCGAATGGACCATCCGTCAGCGCGGCGGCGCGCCCGACCGCAAGATCTGCGTCCGCTCGGGCGCCGAGCTGATCCAGCTGATGCACCGCGAGAGCGGGTGCAGCCAGTTCGTGGTCGAGGACGGCGCGGCGCGGGTCACGGTGCAGTACACCTGTCCCGGCAACGGCTATGGCCGCACCAGCATCCGCCGCGAGACGCCCGCGCTGGTGCAGCTCGAAAGCCAGGGGATCGAGAGCCGCACCCCCTTCCAGCTGACCGCCGAGGCGCGCCGCACGGGCACGTGCTGATCGCACCCCGATTGCCTTTGCGTGAGCCCGTGATAGGGCCGCGCGCATGACTGTTCCGGCACAACCCCAGCCGCTCGCCGTGGTGCTGCTTTCGGGCGGGCTCGATTCGATGGTGACCGCCGCGCTCGCGCAGGAGGCGGGCTTCGCGGTTCACGCGCTGAGCGTCGATTATGGCCAGCGGCACAAGCTCGAGCTGCAATCGGCGGCGCGGATTGCGGAGAAGCTGGGCCTTGCGCGTCACACCGCGATCGCGCTCGACCTCAGGGCTTTCGGCGGATCGGCACTGACCGACAGCATCGATGTGCCCAAGGGCGGGGTCGGCGACGACATCCCGGTGACCTATGTGCCCGCGCGCAATCTTGTGTTCCTCGCGCTGACGACGGCCTGCGCCGAGGCTGCCGGCGCGCGCGACGTGTTCATCGGGGTCAACGCGCTCGACTATTCGGGCTATCCCGATTGCCGGCCCGAGTTCATCGCCAGCTTCGCCGAAACCGCAAGGCTCGGCACCAAGGCCGGGGTGGAGGGCGCGCCCTTCACGATCCACGCGCCGCTCCAGCACATGACCAAGGCCGACATCGCCCGCGAATGCGCGCGGCTCGGGCTCGATCCGGCGTGGAGCTGGTCGTGCTACGATCCCACCCCCGAGGGCCTTGCCTGCGGGTTGTGCGATTCATGCCGTTTGCGGAAAAAGGGTTTTGCCGAGGCGGGTATTGCCGATAGCACCCGCTATAACGTCTGACGGCCGCGCGCCGTTCTCAAGCAAGTATACGGGATAGGGGATCGGTTTTGAGCGAGGACACCACGGCGGCGCCCGGCAGCAGCGAGGCGCCCGCGTCGGCCTACAGCTGGTATGTGCTGGGGGTGCTGGTTGTGGTCTACATCCTCAACTTCATCGACCGGCAGATCCTCTCGATCCTCGCGGTCGACATCAAGCGCGATCTGGCGCTGACCGACGGCCAGCTGGGCTTTCTGGGCGGTGCGGCCTTCGCGGTGTTCTACGCGCTGTTCGGCGTGCCGCTCGGGCGGCTCGCGGATCGCTGGCACCGGGTGCGGCTGCTGACCATTGGCCTGCTGCTGTGGTCGACGATGACCGCGCTGTCGGGCTTTGCCCGCAATTTCCTCACCCTTTCGCTGGCGCGGATGGGCGTGGGCGTGGGCGAGGCGACCGCGAGCCCGACTGCCTATTCGCTGATCTCGGACTATTTCCCCTCGCGCCAGCGCGCGACCGCGCTCGCGATCTATTCCTCGGGACTGTACCTGGGCGGCGGGGTGTCGCTGCTGATCGGGGCGAAGATCTCGCAGGTGTGGGACGCGGCCTATCCGGGGGGCGGGGTTGGCGGGCTGGTCGGCTGGCAGGCGGCGTTCCTCGCCGTGGGCGTGCCCGGCGTGCTGCTCGCGGGCTGGGTCGCCTCGTTGCGCGAGCCCGCGCGCCAACCCGACGCGGCGAGCGGCACGCGGCACCCGCTTGCCGATTTCTTCGTCGACCTGTCGATGCTGCTGCCGCCCTTCACCCTGCTCCACGCCCTGCGCCGTGGACCGATGGCCGCGCTGGTCAATGTGGCAATGGCCGCCGCCATGACCGTTTTCGCGCTGGGGATGATCGAGCTGACCGGAAACGTGCCGCAATGGTCGGCGATCGCTTTCGGCTACTACGCGGTGTTCTCGTGGGCTTCGACCCTGCGGCGCCACGATCCGGCGACCTTTCGGCTGATCTGGGGGACGCCCGCCTTCATCTGCACCGCGCTCGGCTACGGGCTGGTCTCGCTCGGCGCCTATGCGCTGGCGTTCTGGGCGGCACCCTATGCCGAGACGGTGCTGCAACTGCCCAAGGCCGAGCTTGCCTTCGTGCTCGGGGGCAGCGGGGCGCTGTCGGGATTCCTCGGGGTGATCCTCGGCGGTCGCCTGTCCGATTGGTTGCGCGGGCGCAATCCTTCGGGGCGGATCCTGGTGGTGATGTTCGGGATTCTCGCGCCGGTGGTGCCGATCTGGATCGGCTTCACCACCGAGAACGCTCTCCTGTTCTACGTGATGAATTTCCTTGCCGGGATGTTCGCGGCTACGGCGCTGGGGGCGGCGGCGGCAACGACGCAGGACCTCGTGCTACCGCGGATGCGCGGGACGGCGACGGCCTCGTTCTTTCTTGCCACCACGCTCGTCGGCCTGGGGCTCGGGCCCTACATGGTCGGCGCGATATCGGAGGCGAGCGGGAGCTTGCGGGTCGGAGTGCTGTCGCTGATCGGGGTGGCACCGATCTCGCTGGCGCTTCTGGTCTACGCCTACCGCACGCTGCCCAAGGCCGAGGCGACCATCGCCGAGCGCGCCGCTGCCGCAACGGCGGGCTAGCCACCGGCGCCCGACACGCAAAGCGCGCGCGCCGCCGGGCGGGGGCTCTGCCCCGCGCGGCGGCGCGCGCTTCGTGTCCGGGGGTGTCTGGAGGTGTAGCTCACAGGGAGAATGGCCCGGTGAGGCGTGCTGGCGCGAGTGCCACGCGCAGGGGCCTGCATGTGCGGCAGACAACAAAAAAGGGGCCGGATCGCTCCGGCCCCTCTTCGTGTTCCGTTGGAACCTGGACTTACATGCCCGAGCCCGGGCCGTAGGTCACTTCCACGCGGCGGTTCTGCGCTTCACGCACACCGTCGGCGGTCGGGACGCGCGGCTTGGTTTCGCCGAACGACTGGCCGGTGATGCGGCCGGCAGGGATGCCGCGGCCGGTCAGATAGGCGGTGACCGCCTTGTTGCGACGATCGGCCAGGCCTTCGTTGTACTTGGTGCTGCCCGCGCGGTCGGTGTGACCAGCCAGCATCACGCTCGCCGTGCCGCAGTTGGCATAGGCGGTGACGGCGCTGTTGAGGATGCCGGCGGCTTCCGAGGTGATGTCCGACTTGTCGAAGTCGAAGAACACGATGTACGGGCCCGTGTTGCACGGCACCTTGGGCGG
>NZ_LSJS01000278.1 GCF_001557325.1 Erythrobacter donghaensis | reverse complement strand
GGCCGGCGCCGGCCACAGTGCCCACGCCTCGCCGGCCCCGGCCTACGCCCCGCCCCCGCCCGCGTCAGCACCGCTCACCGCCGCACGCAAGCCCGCGCCCGCGCCGCTCCCGGCCGCACGCAAGCCCGCGCTTCCCCAGCCGCTCCCCGTGGCCGGCAACCTCGCCCGCAAGCCCGAGCCCGCGCACGCGCCCCTGTCCGCGCCGGCGCCGATGCCCGCGCCCCTGCCCGCGCCGATGTCCGCGCCCGCGGAGGATGACTGGAGCGAGTTCTGAGCGCCCTTTGCGCAGCCCTCGCCCCGCAACCTAGGGAAAACCCCGAGGTTCCCGCCAGCCAATCGCAAAGGTGCCAAACCTAGAATCCGGCCTCCATTTCCGAGAACAGGGCAGACCTCATGTTGAAGCAGATCGCTGTTTCCGATCTCGAACTGGGCATGTTCGTCCACAAGTTCGAGGGCGGGTGGTTCGAACATCCCTTCTGGAAGGCGAAGTTCCTGATCGAGGACCACGAGAGACTGGCCGCGATCAAGGCAAGCCGCTTGCGCGCGGTGGTGATCGACACCGCCAAGGGCCGCGATGTCGCGCCATCGGGGTCGGCGGCGCGCCCCTGCGAAGCTTCCGCGGCACCCGCCGCCGCGAGCGCCGCCTCGCGCATCCGCACCATCAAGCAGCGCACCGCGGTGCAGGTATCGGCAACCGGGCCGGTGACGATGGCGCAGGAGCTCGACAACGCTGCCACGATCGCCGAACAGGCGCGCGACAAGCTGCACAAGGCGTTCACCGCCACCCGGCTCGGCAAGGCGCTCGACGTGCGCAAGGTCGAACCCGTGGTGAGCGACATCCTCGCCTCGGTCCGGCGCAACCCCCAGGCGTTCAGCTCGCTGATGCGCTGCAAGCTCAAGAACGAGGCGGTCTTCCGCCACGCCCTGTCGGTCAGCGCGCTGATGGTGGCGCTCGCCGACCGGATGAAGCTGCCTGCGGCCGACATCCACAATTGCGGGCTCGCCGGCCTGCTGCTCGATATCGGCGTGAACTACCTGCCCCACGCCGGCGATCCCCCGGGCGGCGATTATCGCAATCTCCCCGAGCGCATCTGGAACCAGCACGTGATCCTCGGTCACCGTGCGCTGCAGAACGACGGCGACCTGCCCCAGCTGGTGCTCGACGCGTGCCTGCATCACCACGAGCGCATGGACGGGGGCGGCTATCCGCAAGGCGCCAAGGGTGAGGCCATTCCGGTGATCGCGCGGATGGCGGCGATCTGCGACACCTTCGACTTCCATCTCACCGCCTCCGATCGCAGCAAGGGCCTCGATCCGGCTGCCGCGATCGAGGCGATGCGCGCCGATGGCGGGGCCTTCGATCCCGAGATCCTGCGCGTCTTCGTCGAGACCGTCGGGATGTATCCGGTCGGCTCCTTCGTGGTGCTGGCGAGCCGGAAGATCGCGATGGTGATCGACGAGGATCGCAAGCAGCCGCTGCGCCCGGTGGTGCAGGCGTTCTATTCGCTCGATGCGGGCGAGCGCATCCTGCCGCACCGCATCGCGCTGGCCGAAGGCAACGACAACGAGCGCATCCTCGGGATCGCCGACCTCGCCGGGCTCGATCTGCCCGCCGATCCGCAGCTGCGCGAGCTGGTGTTCCTCAGCGCCTATCGCAACCAGGCTTGAAGCCTGATCTCCTTTTCCGCTGCCAAACAAAAAGGGCCGGCGATCGCTCGCCGGCCCTCCTGTCTTGCGCCCGGGGCGCGCCTCAGAAGGCGAGCCGCAGCGAGGCCTGCACCGTCCGCCCGTTCGCCGCGCGGGCAAAGCCGATGCCGTTGGCCGGCACGCTCGCCTGATTGACCTCGAAGATGCCGAGCGTATCGAAGAGGTTCTGCGCGCTCAGCGTGAACTGCAGGTTCTCGGCCGCCTGATATTCGGCAAAGGCGCCCACGGTGGTGAAGCCGGGCAGGCGCAGCTGGTTCGAATCCTGCGCAAAGGAGCCGGTGATCGTCACCACATTGGCCCCCGCCGCGAACTTGCCGAAGTCGACCGTCGGCACCGCGACCAGCACCCAGTCGGGCTGGTGGCGCGGTTCCTTGCCGGTGAGCGCGGGGTTCAATCGGTCTTCGGTGATCTTGGCCTGGGTATAGGTCGCCGCGAGGGTCAGGTTGAAGATGCCGCGCTGAAACGTGCCCTCGAGCTCGACGCCTTCGGCCTCGTAGGTGCGGTTGGTGGCATTGGCGGCGCCGTTGAGGACGTTCTGGTCCTCGGCCTCGACATGGAACACCGTGCCGTTGACGGTGATCCCGCCGCGGCGCAGCTTGAAGCCAGCCTCGTACTGGATCACGTCATCCTGTCGGTCGCCACTCGGCACGTTGCCTGTCAGGGGATCGACCGTGGGGGTGAAGAGCACCTTGTCGGCCGCGGCCCGCGCGCCCTTGCTGTAGCGCGCGAACAGCGAGAAGGGCTCGGCGACGCGGTAGTTCACGCCGACCGAATAGTTGAGGTAGCCGTAGTCGTAATTGACTGGCGCGGGGCGATCGAGCGGGAGGAAGGCGGTGCGCGTCTCGGCCGGGTTGATCATCCCGTCGCGGTTGAAATCGAAGCTGGTGAGCCCGACCCGCCCGCCGCCGAGGTCCGCGCCGAACAGCTGCCCGCGTACGCGCCCGCTATCATACCGGAGCGAGCCGCCGACCGCGAGCTTGCCGATGTGGAAGTTGACCGAGCCATAGGGCGCGATCACGCGGTAATCGACATCGAAGATGCGCCGAAACAGGCTGCTCTCGCGCCCGAAGGCGAAATAGCCGTTCAGCGTCTGCGGCTGTCCCGCGGCGTTGAAGATGTCGACCTGCGCAGTCCGCCCGCCGCCTGCCGCATCGACGATCATCGCTGTGTGCAGCCAGGTCGTGTCGAGCTCCTGCGTGACGTAATAGAGCCCCGCGGTCGTGGTCAGCTTGCCCCGCCCCCCGAAGGCGTCCACGTCCCACACCTTGCTGGCGCGCAGGTCGTTGGTGAAGTTGTCGAGCGAGCGCGCGCGCACGAAGCTGACGAAATAGAGCGAGAGCAGCCCGTTGCCGTTGATCAGGCTCCCGCCCGGGATCGGCTGGCCGGCCAGCGGCCCGCTGGCATAGGCCGCGGTCGATCCCGCCCCGCCGATCGAATTGGCGAAGGCCGACACGGTGTTCTGCCGGTTGGGGAACATGCGGCTGAAATCGCCGCCATTGACCGCATAGCGCGCCTTTTCGGTGATGGTCCAACCCGCGATGTCGAACTGCGCCTCGAAGCCGATCGACTTAGACTTGGCGCTTTGCCCCGTGCTGATCGGCAGGGCGACCGGCTGGTTGTTGCGATCGAGCGTGATCACCGGGCCGAGGAAGCCCGACAGGGTCGAATCCCGCCGCAGGTCGAAGCCGGGGAAGCTGCGGATTTCCGGGTTCTCGTTGGTGCCGGTAATGTTGACCGCATAGGGCGCGAAGGTCGGCGAGCGGTCGTCGAGCAGCTTGAAATAGGCGCGCACATAGCCGCCCTCGAAGGTGCGGGTGACGTTGGCCTTGATCTGGCCGCCGCGCCAACCGGTGAAGCCGATATCGCGCGGCCCTTCGCCCTGACGATAGAAACCGCCGATGTAGAAGCGGGTGTTCTCGCCCAGCTTGCCGCCGTAATCGAAATCGAGGCGCTTCTCGTCATAGTCGAGCCCGGTCGAGAACTGCGCGCGGCCTCCCTCCTGCTCGCCGGTGCGCGAGATCAGGTTGACGATCCCGCCCGGCGAATTGGACGCGAAGGTCGAGGCCGAGCCGCCGCGGATCGTCTCGATCGCGTTCACGGTGAAGTCGTTGCGCAGATAGACGTCGGTCGCGACATTGAAGAGGTCGCCGAATTCGAGCACCGGCAGGCCGTCTTCCTGGAACTGCATGTATTTGGAGCCGCCCGCTGCGAGCGGCAGGCCGCGCACGGTGTAGTTGTTGTTGCCCTCGCCGATGCCGGTCGCAACGCGCAGGCCCGCCATGGTGCGCAGGACATCACCGAGCGCGCGCGGGCCAAAGCGCTGGATGTCATCGCCCTTCAATGCGCTGGTCGAGGTTGCGCTGTCGAGCCGGTCGCGGCCCTTGGCCATCCCGGTCGAGAAGATTTCAGCCGTGGGCTTGGGTGCAGGTTCGCTCTGGGTTTCGGCAGCTTCGGCGTCAGCCTCGGCGGTATTGTCATTGGCCATCGCGGGCGCGGCGAGCGCGGTGGTGGCGGCGAACAGCAGCAGTCTCGTTCTGGATTTCATGGCATGGCTCCCCCCGTTTGTGCCGGGGCTGACGCCAGCCCGGCTTCTTCGAGTGCAGCCTGCCCGATAGGCCCGTGCATCTTGGCGCGGGGCAAAGCGGGGCCTAGCCGCTCTTATTCGTGACGATGTTGTTCTTAGGGAGATCAATCGTTGGCGGC
>NZ_LSJS01000277.1 GCF_001557325.1 Erythrobacter donghaensis | reverse complement strand
CCCCGACGCCTGCCCCCGCTGCCGCCGCCCCTGTGGCGACCGGCGGCGCGCGCGGTGAAGAGCGCGTCAAGATGACCCGCATGCGCCAGACCATCGCCAAGCGGTTGAAGAGCGCGCAGGACACCGCCGCGCTGCTGACCACCTTCAACGATGTCGACATGAGCGCGGTCATCGAAGCGCGTGACAAGTACAAGGATCTCTTCGCCAAGAAGCACGACATCCGTCTGGGCTTCATGGGCTTCTTCGCCAAGGCCGCCTGCCTTGCGCTGAAGGACGTGCCTGCCGTGAACGCCTATATCGACGGCGACGAGATCATCTATCACGACTATGTCGACATCTCGGTGGCCGTGTCCGCGCCCAACGGCCTCGTCGTCCCCGTCATCCGCGATGCCGACAAGAAGGGCTTTGCCCGGATCGAGCAGGACATCGCCGATTTCGGCGCCCGCGCCAAGGCGGGCACGCTGACGATGGAAGACATGACCGGCGGCACCTTCACGATCTCGAACGGCGGCGTCTTCGGCTCGCTGATGAGCACCCCGATCATCAACCCGCCGCAGTCGGCGGTGCTGGGCCTCCACCGCATCGAGGACCGCCCGGTGGTCCGCAATGGCCAGATCGTGATCCGCCCGATGATGTACCTTGCGCTGAGCTATGACCACCGCCTGATCGACGGGCGCGAGGCGGTGACCGCGCTCAAGATCATCAAGGAGGCGATCGAGGATCCCACCCGCATGCTTATTGATCTGTGATCGTCGAGAAATGTCCGTTCGGGCTGAGCTTGTCGAAGCCCCGTCCTTTCTTTTGAGGCTACGGACCCCAAGTGAAGTGCAGCCCTTCGACAAGCTCAGGGCGAACGGAGTTTATGGAAATGGCTGACCATTCCTACGATTACGACGTCCTCATTATCGGTGCCGGCCCCGGCGGCTATGTCGCGGCGATCCGCGCGGCGCAGCTTGGCCTCAAGACCGCCTGCGTCGAAAGCCGCGCCACGCTCGGCGGCACCTGCCTCAATGTCGGGTGCATTCCGTCGAAGGCGCTGCTGCACGGCTCGGAGCTGTTCGAGGAAGCCGCGGGCGGCCACTTCGCCACCTGGGGCATCACCGCCACGCCGACGCTCGACCTCGGCAAGATGATGGCCGAGAAGACCAAGGCCGTGGGCGAGCTGACCGGGGGAATCGAGTTCCTGTTCAAGAAGAACAAGGTCACCTGGCTCAAGGGCCACGCCGCCTTCGAGGACGCGCACACCGTCAGCGTCGCGGGCGAGACAGTCACCGCCAAGGACATCGTGATCGCCACCGGCTCCAGCGTCACCCCGCTCCCCGGCGTCCCCGTGGACAATGCGGGCAAGCGCATCGTCGACAGCACCGGGGCGCTCGATCTCGATGAAGTGCCCGAGCATCTCGTGGTGATCGGCGGCGGGGTGATCGGCCTTGAACTGGGCTCTGTGTGGCGGCGCCTGGGCGCCAAGGTCACCGTGATCGAATATCTCGACCAGCTGCTCCCCGGCATGGACGGCGAGGTGCGCAAGGAAGCGCAGAAGATCTTCAAGAAGCAGGGCATGGCGATGATGCTCGGCCAGAAGGTTACCGGCGCCAGCGTCGAGGGCAGCACCGTCACCCTCACCGTCGAACCCGCAGCGGGCGGCGAGGCGCAGACCGTCACCGCCAGCCACGTGCTGGTCGCGATCGGGCGGCGCGCCAACACCGATGGCCTTGCGCTCGAAAAGGCCGGGCTCAGCGTCAACAACCGCGGCCAGATCGAGATCGATCACGATTTCCGCACTGCCGTCGAAGGCATCTGGGCGATCGGCGACGTCGTCCCCGGCCCGATGCTCGCCCACAAGGCCGAGGACGAGGGCATCGCGGTCGCCGAGAACATCGCGGGGCTCACCGGCATAGTGAACCACGACGTGATCCCCAGCGTGGTCTACACCGCGCCGGAAATCGCCGGCGTCGGCATCAGCGAGGAGCAGGCCAAGGAAAAGGGCCTCGCGGTCAAGGTCGGCAAGTTCCCGATGATGGCCAACAGCAGAGCCAAGGCCAACCGCGACACCGATGGCTTCGTCAAGGTGATCGCCGACGCGGAGACCGATCGGGTCGTCGGCGTGTGGATGATCAACTCGCTCGCGGGCACGATGATCGCCCAGGCCGCGCAGGCGATGGAATTCGGCGCGACCTCGGAAGACATCGCCTATACCTGCCACGCCCACCCGACCCACGCCGAGGCCTTCAAGGAAGCGGCGATGGCGGTGACGGGCAAGCCGATCCACATGTGATCCGGCGGCGGCTGGGGGTGAGCATGCGCACGGCGGAACGCTGGCGGCTCGCCCTGCCCCTCGCCTTGCCGGCGCTGGGCGGGCTCGCCTATCTGGCCGCTTTCGGCGCCCCCGTGCGGCTGATCGCCGTCAACGCCGGGGCGTTGATGCTGGCCCTCGCCTGGGCGATGCTGGGGCGACTGCCGGCCCGGCCCGGAGCGCGCCTCGGTCTTGCGACCCTCGGCGCGGGGCTCCTGTTCCTGCCAGTCCTGGTCGGCCCCGAGGTCGGAGGCGTGAGCCGCTGGCTGCCCGCTGGGCCGGTGCCGCTGCATTCGGGCACGCTGCTGCTGCCGCTGGTGGTGGTGCTCGCCGCGCACACCGAGCGGCTTGGCCCCAGCATTCTGGCGCTCGCGGCAGCCGCGCTGGCGGTGCAGCCCGATGCGGCCATGCTCGCCGGGCTTGCGGCGGCGGCTGCGATGCTGGCGGGGCTCCGCCGCTCGGTCGGCTTCGCGCTGGTCGCGCTTGCCGCGGCAGGGCTTGCGCTGCTGACCTTCGGGCGCGGGACGCTCGAGCCCCAGCCGTTCACCGAGGGCGTGCTCGCGCAGGTCTGGCAAAGCGCCCCGCTCGCCGCGATGGCATTGGCGGCATTGCTGTTCCTCGCCGCGCCCGCGCTGATGCTGCGCGCGCCGTCGATCCCGCGTGCAGAAGCGCTCGCGCTCGCCGCCCTTCTGGTTACGCTCGGCGCGATGGCCTGCCTCGCCCCCTTCCCCTTTCCCTTGATTGGCTACGGCGCTTCGCCGATCCTCGGCTTCGGCCTCGCGCTGAGCGCGGCGGGGACAGTGCCCAATGCGCGAATTGATCCCTCGGGCGGCATTGCCTAGACCTCTCCCGAGAGGGGAGATTTCGCGCATGGCCTATCCGCAATTGACCGAGGAACCCGGAGCGCTGGCCACGGCGGCCGCGATCCGCGCAGGCAGGCTCAGCGCGGTCGAGGCGGTCGATGCGGCGATCCTTCGCACCGACCGGCTCGACTGCGAGATCGACGCCCTCGCGGTTCCGAACTTCGAGGCCGCCTGCGCCGAGGCCCGTGCGCGCGATGCCGCGGGCCCGCGCGCCGATCAGCCGCTGTTCGGCGTGCCGATGACGATCAAGGAAAGCTTCGACGTTGCCGGGCTGCCCACCACCTTCGGCCACCCGCAGTTCAAGGACAAGCCCGCCCCCAAGGACGCGCTGCTCGTCAGTCGGCTGAAGGCGGCGGGCGCGATCATCATCGGCAAGACCAACGTTCCGGTCGACCTGACCGACTGGCAGAGCTTCAACCCGGTCTATGGCCGCACCTCGAACCCGCACAACCCCGAGCGCTCCCCCGGCGGCTCCTCGGGCGGCAGCGCGGCTGCGGTGGCGAGCGGGATGGTCGCCTGCGACTACGGCACCGACATCGGCGGATCGGTGCGCGTGCCGGCGCATTTCTGCGGGGTATGGGGCCACAAGACCACCTGGGGCCTCGTCCCCAAGCACGGCCACGATCACCCCGCCATGTCACGGCGCGAGGGCTTTGTCGCCGCGGCCGACGGCCCGCTCAGCATCGCCGGGCCCTTGGCGCGCAATGCACCCGATCTGGCCGTGCTGGTCGAGGTCGGAGCGGAAGTCCCGCTGCGTCGCCGGGCGAGGCCGCTCAAGGAGTGCCGCCTGCTGGCGATCACCGCGCTGCCCGGCGCGCCGGTCGATGCCAGCGTCATGGCCCCGACCGAGGCCGCGCTCGAGACCCTCGCCCGCGCCGGGGTGCGGATCGACCGGGCGAGCGACCTGCTGCCCGATCAAGCGGTGCATTATCGCAGCTATCTCAAGATGATGAACATCACGCTGTCGGGCGGCGCTCCTGCACCCGACGGCACGCAGGCAAGCGCGCGCGACTGGTTCGCGCTGCTCAATGCGCAGGCCACCTCCATGGCGCAGTGGGAGGCACTTTTCGCCGAATACGACTTTGTCCTCGCGCCGCCCGCGCCGGTGCTCGCCATGCCGCACGTGGATGCAGCAGTGTTCCGCGGAACGCTGAACATCGACGGGCAAGAGGAGCCGGCAGGCAGCGGGCTGATCTGGTCGGGCATGGCGACCTTCCCCGGCCTGCCCTCGACCGTGCTCCCGATCGGCTCGGGCACCTATCTCGGTGCCGAACTCCCCTGCGGGATGCAGGTGATCGGCCCGCGCTGGAGCGACCTCGATTGCATCGCTGCGGCCGAAGCGATCGGGCAGGTGTTGCACAGCTAGTGCAGGTTCGTCATGGCGCGGGAATGAAGCTTCTCTCCATGTGCACCCTCGCCAAGTGGCACATCTGGCTCGGCTGGCTGGTTGGCGTTCCGATCGTCATGTGGCTGGCGACAGGCCTGTTCATGGTCGCGCGCCCGATCGACGAGGTGCGCGGCAACCACCTGCGGATCGAGAGCGAGGCGATCCCGCTCAAGATGCCGGGAAGCTCGCTCGCAACCGAGGAGGCGAACCTCAGGGAGATGCGGATCGTCATGCAGGGCGGGCGCGCCGTGGCGGTGCTGACCGACATGGACGGGATCGTCACCCGCGTCGATGTCGCGACCGGCGCGGCGATCCCCCCGCTCGATGCCGCGGCGGCGCGGGCGCTGGTGGCCGCACAGATCGTCGGCGGCGACAAGGCGGAACGCGTCACGCTCTTCCCCGCCGACCGCACCCCCTTCGATTTCCGCCGCCCGATCGCCGTGTGGCAGGTCCAGCTCGCCGACGGCACCAATGTCTATGTCGGGCAGGGCACCGGCGAGATCGAGGCGGTGCGCACCCGCTGGTGGCGCGCCTTCGACCTTGCCTGGGGTCTCCACATCATGGACCTCTCGGAGCGCGAGGATACCAGCCATCCAGTGCTGATCGCCTTCGCCGCGCTGTCGCTGACGGGAGCGCTGATCGGCTGCGTGCTGATGTTCCGCCGCCCACGCCCGTCACCAGCGCGAAGAAGGCCATGGTGACGAAGGTCTGCC
>NZ_LSJS01000276.1 GCF_001557325.1 Erythrobacter donghaensis | reverse complement strand
TCACCGGGCTGCTTGAGCCATTCGGCAATCGTGCCTTCGGTGACGGATTCGCCGAGCACGGGGACTTTGATTTCGGTGG
Source organism: Erythrobacter donghaensis (assembly GCF_001557325.1). Taxonomy (GTDB): domain Bacteria; phylum Pseudomonadota; class Alphaproteobacteria; order Sphingomonadales; family Sphingomonadaceae; genus Erythrobacter; species Erythrobacter donghaensis_B. Next base: position 6,282 of record NZ_LSJS01000276.1, on the reverse strand, counting down.
CCATTGGGATGGGTTCCTGAAACGTGATTCAATCTCGTGTGAAAAAGGGCGGGCCGCTTATAGCCCCAGCGCGGCGGCGATGAGCGCCTCCTGCTGGGCCTTGTGGCGGCTGGCAAGGCCGGTCGCGGGCGAGGCGGCGGCGTCGCGTCCGGCATAGCTCGGCCGCATCCCCGCATGACCCGCCTTGGTGAGCGAATCCTCGATCCGCTCGTTGACGAAGAACCACGCGCCGTTGTTGCGCGGCTCTTCCTGGCACCAGACGACCTCCTTGAGGTTGGTCATGCGACCGAGGCGAAGTGCCAGTGGATCGCCGGGGAAGGGGAAGAGCTGCTCGATGCGGACGATCGAGACGTCCTCCAGCCCGGCGGCATCGCGCGCTTCGATCAGATCATAGGCGACCTTGCCCGAGCACAGCACCAGACGCCGCACCTTGTCATCCGCGATCTCGGTGGGATCGGAGAGGATGCGCCGGAACTGCCGGTCGCCGAGGAAGGAATCGCGGCTCGATTTCGCCATCGGGTGGCGCAGCAGCGACTTGGGGCTCATGATGACGAGCGGCTTGCGGAAAGACCGCAGCATCTGGCGGCGCAGCACGTGGAAGTAGTTCGCCGGGGTGGTGATGTTGCACACGCACATGTTGTCGTCGGCGCACAGCTGCAGGAAGCGCTCGAGCCGCGCCGAGGAGTGCTCCGGCCCCTGACCTTCATAGCCGTGCGGCAGCAGCATCACGAGGCCGTTGGCGCGCAGCCACTTGCTCTCGCCGCTGGCGATGTACTGGTCGATCATGATCTGCGCGCCGTTGGCGAAATCGCCGAACTGGGCCTCCCACAGCACGAGGCTCTTGGGGTCGGCCATCGCGAAGCCATATTCGAAGCCGAGCACGCCGTATTCGGAGAGCGTGCTGTCATGCACTTCGAACTTGCCATGGGGCAGGGTGCTGAGCGGCACGTATTTGCGTTCCGACTTCTGGTCGACCCACACCGCATGGCGCTGCGAGAAGGTGCCGCGGCCGGAGTCCTGCCCCGAGAGGCGCACCCCGTAGCCTTCCATGACGAGGCTGCCGAAGGCGAGCGCCTCTGCGGTCGCCCAGTCGAAACCCTCGCCCGTCGCGAACATCTCGCGCTTGGCGGTGAGCACGCGGTCGAGGGTCTTGTGGACCTCGAGATCGGCGGGCACTTCGGTCAGCACCCGGCCGAGCGCGTCGAACACCTTGGGCTCGATCGCGGTCTCGACCGAGCGGCGCGCGGTTTCCGGGTCGGCAGGCTTGTTGAGCCCGGCCCAGCGGCCGCCGAACCAGTCGGCCTCGTTGGGCTTGTAGCTCTTGCCGGCCTCGAACTCCTCTTCGAGCAGCGCGGTGAAATCGGCGGCGATCTTGTCGCGGGTGCCGGGTTCGACCACGCCCTCGCGGATCAGGCGCGCTTCGTAGGCGACACTGACCTTGGGGTGGGCGCGGATGCGATCATACATCACCGGCTGGGTGAACTTGGGCTCGTCCCCCTCGTTGTGGCCGAAGCGGCGATAGCACCACATGTCGATCACGACATCGCGGTGGAAGGTCTGGCGATATTCGACCGCGAGCTTGCAGGCGAAGGTCACCGCTTCGGGATCGTCGCCGTTGACGTGCAGGATCGGCGCCATCACACCCTTGGCAACGTCGCTGGGGTAAGGTGAAGACCTTGCGAACTTGGGCGACGTCGTAAAGCCGATCTGGTTGTTGATGATGAAGTGGATGCAGCCGCCGGTGTCGTAGCCGGGGACGCCCGAGAGCGACAGGCTCTCCCACACCACGCCCTGGCCGGCGAAGGCCGCATCGCCGTGGATCAGCACGGGGAGCACCTGGTCCTTCTTCTTGAGATCATCGCGGATCGCCTGCTGCGCGCGGGTCTTGCCGAGCACCACGGGGTTCACCGTCTCGAGGTGCGAGGGGTTGGGCACGAGGCTCATGTGCACCGAGATCCCGTCGAACTCGCGGTCGGTCGAGGTGCCGAGGTGATACTTCACGTCGCCCGAGCCGCCGACATCGTCGGGGTTGGCCGAGCCGCCCGAGAATTCGTGGAAGATCACGCGGTAGGGCTTGGCCATCACGTTGGCGAGCACGTTCAACCGGCCGCGGTGGGCCATGCCGTAGATGATCTCGCGCACGCCCGCGCTGCCGCCGTGCTTGATCACGGCCTCGAGCGCCGGGATCATGGATTCGCCGCCATCGAGGCCGAAGCGCTTGGTGCCGACATACTTCTTGGCGAGGAATTCCTCGTAGCCTTCCCCGCGCAGCACCGCGGCGAGGATCGCCTTCTTGCCTTCGGGCGTGAACTGGATCGTCTCGCCCGGGCTTTCGAACTTGTCCTGGAGGAAGCGGCGTTCCTCGGTGTCGGCGATGTGCATGTATTCCAGGCCGACCTTGCCGCAGTACACTTCGCGCAGGCGCTGGTGGAGCTTGCCGACCGTGGTCCACTCCATGCCGAGCACGCCGCCGACATAGACGTCCTCGTTCTCCTTGCCCGCAAGGCCGTGCCATTCGAGCGTGAGGTCAGCCGGGCCCTCGCGGTTGCTGAGGCCGAGCGGATCGAGGTCCGCGGCCATGTGCCCGCGCACGCGGTAGAGGCGCACCAGCGTCATCGCCGCGATGGAGAGTGCGGCGGCCTTCTCGACCGCCTTGGGATCGGTCGGCTTGCCCGCATCCTTCGCGGCCTGCTTGACCGCGAGCTTCATCTCGGTCGGGTCCATCGCTGCGGTGAGGTCCGCGCCGCTGTCCGCGAGCGTGTCGAGCCAGCCGCGCTTCGCCCACGAGGGGCCGGGCTGCGGGCCTTCCTGATCGGTGAAGGCGGGGATGAAGTTCTGCGGTTCGTTGCCCATGATGGGACTCCCGGGGAGGAGAAAAACGTGAGGAGGAAGGATGCCCCCTCGCTACGCGGCGAGGGGGCGGTAGTCGTTAACTCAGGCGTTTTCTTTCAGCATCGCGGCCAGCGTCTCGCCGAGCAGCGAGGGCGAGGGCGAGACGCGGATGCCCGCATCCTCCATCGCCGCGATCTTGTCTTCCGCGCCGCCCTGGCCGCCCGAGACGATCGCGCCCGCGTGGCCCATGCGGCGGCCCGGAGGGGCGGTGCGCCCGGCGATGAAGCCGACCATCGGCTTCTTGCGGCCCTTGGCGGCCTCGGCCTTGATGAAGGCGGCGGCTTCTTCTTCCGCCGAGCCGCCGATTTCGCCGATCATGATGATCGATTCCGTTTCCGGATCGTCGAGGAACAGGTCGAGCACGTCGATGAAGTTGGTGCCGTTGACCGGGTCGCCGCCGATGCCGACAGCCGTGGTCTGGCCGAGGCCCGCCATGGTGGTCTGGTGCACGGCTTCATAGGTGAGCGTGCCCGAACGCGAGACGATGCCGACCGAGCCCTTCTTGAAGATGTTGGCCGGCATGATGCCGATCTTGCACTCGTTGGGCGTCAGCACGCCGGGGCAGTTGGGGCCGATCAGGCGCGACTTGGAGCCCGCGAGCGCACGCTTGGCGCGGACCATGTCGAGCACCGGGATGCCCTCGGTGATGCAGATGATCAGCTCGATCTCGGCATCGATGGCTTCGCAGATCGCGTCGGCGGCGAACGGCGGCGGGACGTAGATGCACGAAGCGGTCGCGCCGGTCGCGGCCTTGGCTTCGCGCACGGTGTCATACTGCGGCAGGCCGATATGCGTGGTGCCGCCCTTGCCCGGCGTCACGCCCGCGACCATCTGCGTCCCGTAATCGAGCGCGGCCTGGGTGTGGAAGGTGCCGGTGTTGCCGGTCATCCCCTGGGTAATGACCTTGGTGTCTTTGTTTACGAGGATGCTCATTGGTTATCCAATTCCTTGAATTGCTTCGAAATCTCTCGCCAAGCGCCCTGCGACTCAGGCCTTAGTTCTTGTCCGGGAAAATAAATTTCGCCGTCACCCTCATCGCCGCTGACGTCATAGAAACCGACGCCGTATTTAACGGCGAGGCTGCGAACCACGGGGTAGGCTTCTTCTGCCTGCGTCCACCGGAATGCCACGTAGATTACGTGATTTCCGATGCTGTAATCGGTTAGACGTTCCTCTACGCCCGGCTTCATCAACTCTTCGTCTGTTACGGCGCCAGGACCGTTCATGTTCGGATAGAGTTCTCTAATTTCCTCATACCATGCGGCGAGCGCCGGTGTGGTATTAGCCGGGTCGTCATAGCTGTGACCTTCCGACCATTCGGCTTGTTCACGATACCATTCAACGAAGGCCGGACGCTCCGGGGGAGCAGCCGCAGGATCGAAAACCATCAGGTCGTAGCTCACAGGCTAAGCCTCCTTACGCAAGCGAGCCATCCAGCGCCTTGCACGCTTCGAGCAGTTCCTTGACCGCATCGACGCTGACCTGAAGGTTGGCCTTCTCTTCGTCGGTGAGGTTGATCTCGATCACCTCTTCCGCACCGCCCGCGCCGATCACCACCGGCACGCCGACATAGAGCCCGTCGACGCCGTACTTGCCGTCAACCTGCACCGCGCAGGGGAGGATGCGCTTCTGGTCGTAGAGGTAGGCTTCGGCCATCGCGATGGCGCTGGTGGCGGGGGCATAGAAGGCCGAGCCGGTCTTGAGTAGGGCGACGATCTCGCCGCCGCCCGAACGGGTGCGCTGGACGATTTCGCCGAGGCGCGCTTCGGAGATGCCCTTGATCTTGGCCATGTCCTTCACGGGGATGCCGTTGATGGTCGAGTAGGACAGCACCGGCACCATGGTGTCGCCGTGGCCACCGAGCACGAAGGCGTTCACGTCCTTGACGCTGACGCCGAATTCCCACGCGAGGAAGGTCGCGAAGCGCGCCGAGTCCAAGACGCCCGCCATGCCGACGACCTTGTTCGCCGGCAGGCCCGAAAATTCGCGCAGCGCCCACACCATCGCATCGAGCGGGTTGGTGATGCAGATCACGAAAGCATCGGGGCAGTTGGCCGCAATGCCTTCGCCGACCGCCTTCATCACCTTGAGGTTAATGCCGAGCAGGTCGTCGCGGCTCATACCGGGCTTGCGCGCGACGCCCGCGGTGACGATCACGACGTCAGCGCCCGCGATGTCGGCATAGTCGTTCGAGCCGGTGATCGAAGCGTCAAAGCCCTCGACCGGGCCGCACTGCGAGAGGTCCAGCGCCTTGCCCTGCGGAATGCCCTCGGCCACGTCGAACAGGACGATGTCGCCAAGGCCCTTCAGTGCTGCGAGGTGTGCGAGCGTGCCGCCGATATTGCCGGCGCCGACGAGGGCGATCTTCTTGCGGGCCATTGTTCGGACTTCCTTCCCTGATCCTCGGGACGAAGCTGGGCTGCGCGCCTTGCGGGCAAGGCGCTGGTGCCGGCCCCCGTCCCAAGCGACCGGGCACCCGTTACATGAGGCGCGGTAGGCCGCTGAAAAGGGGATTGCAACCGTCAAAAGGTCGCACGCAGCAACTATCTTTGCAAACAGTTCGCAATTGCAATAGTCACACAGACTGACCCATCAGGGAAACGCCGTAGCGCAGCTGCCGTAAGGGAAGCGGCGCTCGGGAAAGGGCGTAGCCGGTCAGGCCGGCTCCAACGCCAGCCCCGCGTGCGCCGCCAGCCTGCGGTCGAACATCTGCGTGATCGCGATCCACCGGTCTTTCGCATTGGCATCGCCGCGCGCACGCGCCTCGGCCGCGAGATCGACTGCGGCTTCGGCGGCGGCAAGCCCGTGAACCGCGAAGTGCCGCAGCGCGTCGGCGAGCAGCGGATCGAAACCGGCCACGGCCGGGGCGGGGTCGCAGCCGGGGCGCCGGTTGTCGTTCGCCGCCCGGGCGAGCACCGGGGCGATCAGCCCGCGCCGTGCGGCGCGCCAGCCAAGACGACGGGCAGGGTGATTGGTCGATGCGAACCGGACGGACATGAGCGCTTCCTGCTTGTTGGCCTGCGCAACAAGATTGCGCCGGCAGGTCACAAACCTCTAGCGCTCCGCTGCTAAGGCTTGGTGTGGCAACAGGGTTTCGAGAGGCTTAACCATGGCCTCCCGCCTCAGTCGGCAGGTGCGGTCCCGGGGCCCGGCCGGGCCTTCCATTGCCCGGCGCGGGCATATTCGGGCCTGACCGAGCCGGTGCCCGTGACAGGCTCGCTCGCCGCCACGGGAGCGGCGGCAGCGCCCTGCTTGCGCGCGGGCGCGGGGGCGGGCGTGGCGGCGGGAGCGATGTCGAAGTCGATCACGGGCGCGATGGTGACGGGCGGTCCGGCGGGCATGATCGGGCCCGCGCCCGCAGGCAGCGGCGTGGTGCGGCCGCTCACCACC
>NZ_LSJS01000275.1 GCF_001557325.1 Erythrobacter donghaensis | reverse complement strand
CATCGGCCTCGGCGGTTTGCGAGGCAAGCGCTGGCGCGGCGCACAGCGCAAGGGCGAGCGTGAGCGGGGCAAGCGCGGGGCGGTTCTTCATGGTGGTTCGATCCTGGAGAGGGGTTTGACCGGCGAAACGCGGGTGTGCTCCAATGTTTCCGCGTAATGTTGCAACATTCCAATCTTCCGGCAATTCCGGCGCGATCCCCGCATTCGATTGCCCATTATCGCCGCCTCGCCTAGGGCATTCACCGATGGTCGATTCAACGCCCGCCAGCCCCGTGCCCGAGGAGTCCGCGCATGACGTGATCATCGTCGGCGGCGGGCTGGCGGGAGGCTTGATCGCGCTGGCGCTCCACCGCCATGCGCCCGAATGCCGCTTCCTCGTGGTCGAGGCCGGGCGCACGCTCGGCGGCCACCACCGCTGGAGCTGGTTCGAGACCGACATTCCCGAACGCGAACGCGCGCTGATGGCGGGCTTCCACCTCAACGGCTGGGACGCGGGCTACGACATCACCTTCCCGCGCCTCACCCGCACCCTGCCGACCGCCTACCGCTCGCTCGCCAGCGCCGAATTCCACCGCGCGCTGACCGAAGAGCTCCCGCCCGAGCGGGTGATGCTGGAGACCAGAGCGGCGGCGCTTGACGCAGCCGGCGTGACGCTGGGGGATGGCACGCGCCTCGCCGCCCGGCGCGTGATCGACTGCCGCCCGTTCAAGACCTCGCAGCACCTCGCGGGCGGCTGGCAGGTATTCCTCGGCCAGCACTTCCGCTGCGAGAAACCCCATGGCCTCACCCGCCCCGTCATCATGGACGCGGGTGTCGATCAGCTCGCCCCCCACGGCAATGGCGAGGCCTACCGCTTCGTCTATGTCCTCCCGCTCAGCGAGGACGAGGTGTTCATCGAGGACACCTATTATGCCGATCAGCCGAAGATGGACGCCGAGGTGCTCAAGGGCCGCGTCGCCGAATATGCCCACCGCAACGGCTGGAAGGGGGAGGTGATCGATCAGGAGGCGGGCATTCTTCCCGTGATCTCGGGCGGGGACTTCGCCGCCGCCACCGCCGAGGTCGCGATCCCCGGCGTCGCGCTGGCAGGCGCGCGCGGGGGCTTCTCGCACCCGCTCACCAGCTACACCCTGCCCTTCGCCGCCAGCAATGCGCTCGCCATCGCGCGGCTGATCGCGCGCCGCCCGGAGCTGAGGGGCGAGGAGCTCGCCGCCTTCTGCGCGCGCCGCGCCCGGCGTCACTGGCGCGCGACCGCCTATTACCGGATGCTCAGCCGCATGCTGTTCGAGGCCGCCGAGCCGGGCAAGCGGGTGGTGGTGTTCGAGCATTTCTACGCGCTGCAAGGCCGACTGGTCGAACGCTTCTACGCAGGGAGATCGACCTGGCCCGATCGGCTGCGCATCCTCACGGGCAAGCCGCCCGTAGCTATCCCGCGCGCCATTCGTGCGCTGTTTTCTTCAGGCAAGCCTTTCAAAACGGAGACCCCGGCATGAACGCCGATGCGAAGCTCAACCTCTCAGGGGCCAAGGGCGTGAACCCCGCGCTCGCGCAGCGCTATGAAGGCCGCACCGCCTGCGTGATCGGCGCCGGTTTCGGCGGCATGGCGCTCGCTATCCGCCTGCAATCGGCCGGGATCGCGACCACCGTGATCGAGAGCCGCGACAAGCCCGGCGGGCGCGCCTATTTCTGGGAGAAGGACGGCTTCACCTTCGATGCCGGGCCGACCGTGATCACCGATCCGCCCTGCCTCAAGGAATTGTGGGAACTGACCGGCCACGACATCGCCGAGGATGTCGAGCTGATGAAGGTCATGCCCTTCTACCGCCTCAACTGGCCCGATGGCACGAATTTCGACTATTCGAACGACGAGGCCAGCCTCAATTCCGAAATCGCCAAGCTCAACCCCGCCGACGTTGCAGGCTATGCGCGCTTCCTCGAATATTCCGAGCGGGTCTACAAGGAAGGCTACCTCAAGCTCGGCACCGTGCCGTTCCTCGATTTCAAGTCGATGCTGAAGGCCGCCCCGGCGCTCATCAAGGAACAGGCGTGGCGCTCGGTCTATTCGATGGTGTCGAGCTATGTCGAACACCCCAAGCTGCGCGAGGCCTTGAGCTTCCACACGCTGCTGGTCGGCGGCAACCCGATGAACACCTCGTCGATCTACGCCCTGATCCACAAGCTGGAGAAGGACGGCGGCGTGTGGTGGGCGCGCGGCGGGACCAACCGGCTGATCGCGGGCATGGTGCGCCATTTCGAGCGCTTGGGCGGCACGATGCGCGTCGGCGATCCGGTGGTGCAGGTGCATACGCTCGGCACGCGCGCGACCGAGGTCGAGACGAAGAGCGGCTTCCGCCAGCGCTTCGATGCGGTGGCGAGCAATGCCGACATCATGCATTCCTACAAGGACCTGCTGTCGGGCTCCGAGCGCGGCAAGCAGATGGCGAAGTCCCTGAACCGCAAGAGCTTCTCGCCCAGCCTCTTCGTGGTGCACTTCGGGCTGGAGGGCACCTGGCCCGGCATCCCGCACCACATGATCCTGTTCGCCAAGCGCTACAAGGGCCTGCTCGACGACATCTACAAGAACGGCGTGGTGCCCGAGGATTTCGCGATCTACCTCCACCACCCGACCGTGACCGATCCGAGCATGGCGCCCGCGGGCAAGAGCACCTTCTACGCGCTCGTGCCGGTGAGCCACATGGGCAAGATGCCGCTCGATTGGGACGAGGTCGGGCCGCGCCTCGAGAAGATGATCCTGGACGAGCTGGAGCGGCGGCTGATCCCCGACATCCACGCGCGGATCGTAACGAAGTTCAGCTATGCCCCCAAGGACTTCAAGGCCGATCTCAACGCCCACATGGGCAGCGCCTTCAGCCTCGAGCCGGTGCTGTGGCAGAGCGCCTGGCTGCGCGGCCACAACCGCGACGACGTGATCGACAACTACTACCTCGTCGGCGCGGGCACGCACCCCGGCGCGGGCATCCCGGGCGTGGTCGGCAGCGCCAAGGCGACCGCGGGGCTGATGCTGGAGGATCTGGCCAAGGTGGGCGCGTGATTATCCTCCCCGGAACGGGGAGGGGGACCATCCCGGACCTGAACCGGGATGGTGGAGGGGCGAGCGATGCTTGTGATTGACGGAGCCGATATCGCCAGCGAAGACGATTTCCACAAGCTCTTCGCCGGGCATCCCGAAGTCCCGGCCTTCTATGGCCGAAATCTCGCGGCTTTGTGGGATGCTATTACCGGCCTCGTCGGGCGCCCGTTTAGCATTGTCTGGTTCAACACGGAACAATCGCAAGCACGAATGGGAGCTGGCTTTGACCGCGTCGTTGGTGTCCTGAAAAGAGCCGAGCAGCGAGACGCCTCGGCGCCGTGGCCTGACCACGAGAAATTTCGTGTTCACCTCTTGACCGGGCCGCTGCAATTGCCATCGGAACCCACATCATGAAACGCGTTGCTTGTCCTTGCTGCGGCTATCTCACGTTGGAGGACGGAGCCAATTATGAGATCTGCGCGGTTTGCTTCTGGGAAGACGACGGGCGAGGCGATGATGAAGCGGACGAGGTTCGGGGCGGCCCGAACTACGATTTGAGCCTCACGCAAGCTCGCAAGAACTTCGCAGAGTTTGGCGCGACAGAACGCAGATTTCTAGAGCACGTAAGAATGCCGAAACTGGAAGAAATGCCCGAATGAAACGTCTCGCTGTCTATTGCGGCTCGGCCTCGCCCGAGGATCCGCGTTATGTGCAACTCGCCTATGATGTCGGCGCGGAATTGGCCGCGCGCGGGATCGGGCTGGTCTATGGCGGGGGCAAGCTCGGGCTGATGGGCGCGGTTGCGCGCGGGGCCAAGGAGAACGGCGGCGAGGTGATCGGCATCATCCCCGAAGCCCTCGTGCGCGCCGAAGTTGCCAACCACGATTGCGACGAGCTCGTCACCGTCTCCGGGATGCACGAGCGCAAGCAGCGCTTCACCGACCTCTCCGACGGCTTCGTCACCCTCCCCGGCGGGGTCGGCACGATGGACGAGCTGTGGGAGGCGATCAGCTGGTCGCAGCTGGGCTATCATTCCGATCCCGTGGGGGTGCTCAACGCCTTCGGCTTCTACGATCACCTCCTCGCCTTCAACGCCAAGATGGCCGAAGTCGGCTTCGTGCGGCCCGCGCACCAGAACATCCTGATCGCGGCCGAAACCATCGGCGAGCTGCTCGCCAAGATGGCGGCCTATCAGCCCCACACCCCGATCTTCCGCATGAAGGCCGAGGAGCTGTAGGCTTCGCGATGGCGGTCGATGCAGCCACCCGCGCCGCGCTGGTCGAGCATGCGCGGCTGACGATCAAGCACGGCTCGCAGAGCTTCTCGGCGGCCGCGCGGCTGTTCGACAGGGAGACGCGCGAGCGGGCGTGGCTGCTCTATGCCTGGTGCCGCCGGGCCGACGACATCGCCGACAATCAGGAGCTGGGCGGGGAACTTGGCGATCAGTCGGACCTTGCGGACCGCCTCGCGCTGATTCGCCGCCTGACCGCGCTGGCGTTCGACGGCCAGCCCACCGGCGATCCGGCCTTCGACGCGCTCGGGGTGGTGGCGAGCGAGGTTGGCCTCACCCCGCAGATGGCCGAGGACGTGATCGCCGGCTTCCAACTGGACGCCGAGGACTGGCGCCCGCGCACCGAGGCGGACATGCTGCGCTACTGCTACCATGTCGCGGGCGCTGTCGGCGTGATGATGGCGGTGGTGATGGGGGTCGATCCGCGCGACCAGGAAACGCTCGACCGGGCGAACGACCTCGGCCTTGCCTTCCAGCTCTCCAACATCGCCCGCGACATCGTCGAGGATGATGCGGCGGGGCGCTGCTATCTCCCCATAGAATGGCTGGTCGAACAGGACATCGAGCCCGGCCAGCACACCAAGCCGCACCACCGCAAGGAACTGGCCGAAATGGCCGCGCGGCTGGTCGCGCTGGTCGAAAAGCACGAGGCGGCGGCGCGGGTGGGAGCGGCCAAGCTCCCCTTCCGCAGCCGCTGGGCGGTGCTCTCGGCGGCGCGGATCTACGGCGCGATCGGGAGGAAGGTGCGCGCGCGGGGGGTGGAGGCGTGGAACAGCCGCACCTATGTGCCGCGGGGCGAAAAGGCGCTCTACGGCGTGCGCGCGTTTCTCTCGGCGGTGCTCAACCGCGAGAAGGTGCCCGCGGGCGGGATCCATTGGGGGATCGCCGACTACCGCCCCGCCGCCGCGCCCCGGGGCTGATGCGAAGCGGTTTCCTTTGCCGCGCAGCCGGGCTAATCCGGCGGCATGAAAGCCTACCTCGCAACCGCCGCCCTCCTCTCCGCCGCGCCGCTCGCAGCTCAGGCACCGTCCCCCGAGCAGGCCGAAGCGATCGCCGCCGCCGACGCCTTCTTCGCCGCGCTGCGCAGCGAGGACAAGACCGCGCTCGCCCGGGTGATGGACCCCGAGGGGCTGATCTACGTCCACAACCGCATGGACCCGGCCGCGCCCAAGGTGAACGTGCTGCCCGTCGCCAGGCACCTCGAGAACTGGCTGAAGTCCCCGCCCGGGCTCGACGAGGCGATGCGCTATGATCACGTGCTGGTGGATGGCGACATGGCGCAGGTGTGGGGCCCGTATCGCTTCACCGTGGGCGGCAAGACCAGCCATTGCGGGATCAATTCGATGAGCCTCGTCCGCCGCGCCGAGGGCTGGCGGGTCGCCAACACCAGCTTCACGATGGTCCCGCCCGATCAATGCGCAGCGCTCGGCGCGCCGGAGGTGCCCGAGCGATGATCCGGAAACTCCTGATCGCCAACCGCGGCGAGATCGCCTGCCGGATCATGCGCACCGCGCGCGCCATTGGCGTGGCGACCGTCGCGGTCTATTCCGATGCGGATGCCAAGGCGCTGCATGTGCGGAGCGCCGACGAGGCGGTGCATATCGGCCCCTCGCCCGCTGCCGAAAGCTATCTGGTGGGCGCGAAGATCATCGCGGCGGCCAAGCAGACCGGGGCGGATGCGGTGCACCCCGGCTATGGGTTCCTCTCCGAGAATGCCGACTTTGCGCAGGCCGTGCTGGAAGCTGGGCTGATCTGGGTCGGCCCCAAGCCTGCCAGCATCCGCGCGATGGGCCTCAAGGACGCGGCCAAGCAGCTGATGCGCGCCGCCGGCGTGCCGGTGACGCCGGGCTATGACGGCGCGGACCAGTCGGTCGAGCGGCTCACCAAGGAGGCCGAGGCGATCGGTTATCCCGTGCTCATCAAGGCGGTCGCCGGCGGCGGCGGCAAGGGGATGCGCAAGGTCGACGCGCCGGCGGACTTCGCCGCCGCGCTGGAAAGCTGCCGCCGCGAGGCCAAGGCCAGCTTCGGCAATGATGAAGTGCTGCTGGAGAAGTGGATCACCTCGCCCCGCCATATCGAGGTGCAGGTGTTCGGCGACGCCCACGGCAACGTCGTCCACCTGTTCGAGCGCGACTGCTCGCTCCAGCGCCGCCACCAGAAGGTGATCGAGGAAGCCCCCGCCCCCGGCATGGACGAGGCCACCCGCGAGGCGATCTGCGCCGCCGCCGTGCGCGCCGCCAAGGCGGTCGATTACGAGGGCGCAGGCACGATCGAGTTCATCGCCGATGCCAGCGAAGGCCTGCGCGCCGACCGCATCTTCTTCATGGAGATGAACACCCGGCTTCAGGTGGAGCATCCGGTTACCGAGGAGATCACCGGGGTCGATCTGGTCGAATGGCAATTGCGCGTGGCGAGCGGCGAGCCGTTGCCGCTCGCCCAAGAGGAGCTGTCGATCAACGGCCACGCGATTGAGGCGCGGCTCTATGCGGAGGACCCGGCCAAGGGGTTCTTGCCTAGCCCCGGCAGGATCGATGATCTTTACCTCGACGACCGTGCCCGGATCGAGACTGGCGTCGAAGAGGGAGACACTGTGAGCCCCTTCTATGACCCGATGATCGCGAAAATCGTCGCGCATGGCTCAAATCGACCAGAGGCAATCGAGTCGCTGATGCAGGCGCTGAACAACAGCTTTGTTGCACCGCTGCATACCAATCAGGGCTTCCTGTATGAATGCCTCGATCAGCCAGCATTTCGCGGTGCCGACTTGGACACCGGGCTTATTGAACGCGCAGGCGAAGCATTGATCCCAGCGGCACACCCAAGCGCTGCTGTCATCGACGCAGCAGCGCGGGATTTTCGCCGTGATCATCTTGATTGGGGGGGGAGCTTTCTCAATGACATACGCCACAGCTTGTTCGGCTTCCGGCTCAATCGGCCGGCAACGGAGTCCGTTCGGCTGCATTTCGCAGGAGAAGCGCTTCACGGAAGCAGCGTTGGCCATCAGGGGGCGCGCGGCATCCCCACCACGATGACGCCCGAGGGGGACATTTTCGTCACCGACCGGGGGCAGACCTACCATTTTACCGTCCGAGGACCAGACGGCACCGGCCAAGCCTCCGCCGCAGACGGCGCAATCATCGCGCCGATGCCGGGCAAGGTCATCGCGGTCGATGTTAGCGAAGGCCAGTCCGTCACCGCCGGGCAGCGGCTGATGGTGCTCGAGGCGATGAAGATGGAACACGCCCTCACCGCGCCCTTCGACGGGGTGGTCGAGGGGCTGAGCGTCAGCGCGGGCGGGCAGGTGCAGGTTGAGGCGGTGTTGGTGAAGGTGGTGCCTGCGGAGAAAGTGGCGTGATCTCCCCCTCCTCTTCAGAGGAGGGGCAGCGAGACTTGGCGGCTTGCCGCCTAGTCGCAGTGGGGTGGTGCCTGCGGCACGCGCGACGCTGGCGCGGCGCGCAACCACCCCCAACCCCCTCCTTTGAAAAGGAGGGGGCTATAGGATGACCTGGGCCAAGGAACTCGAGGAACTGCGCGCGCGCGAAGCGCTCGCCGAGCAGATGGGCGGCGCGGACAAGGTTGCGCGGCAGCACGGGCGCGGCAAGATGGACGCTCGCGCGCGGCTGGCGGCGCTGTGCGACGAAGGCTCCTTCCGCGAGATCGGCAAGATCGCGGGTAGCGCGAAGTATGACGCCAATGGCGACCTCGCCAGCGTCACCCCCGCCCCCTTCCTGTTCGGCAAGGCGCTGATCAACGGCCGCCCGGTGGTCGCCACCGCCGACGATTTCACCATCCGCGGCGGGGCGGCGGACGCGGGGATCGCGCGCAAGATGGTGCAGGCCGAGATGATGGCGCACCAGCTGAAGCTCCCGATCATCCGCATGATCGACGGGACGGGCGGCGGCGGCTCGGTCAAGACGCTCGAACAGATCGGCGCAACCTATATCCCCGCGGTGCCCGGCTGGGGCGATGTGGTGACCAACCTCGATACCGTGCCGGTGGTGGCTCTCGCGCTCGGCCCCACGGCGGGCCTCGGCGCGGCGCGGACCGTGGCGAGCCACTATTCGATCATGGTCAAGGGCCTCAGCCAGATTTTTGCGGCGGGGCCTGCGGTGGTCGATGGCTTGGGCGAGGCCTACAAGGGCGGCGCGGCCAATCATGAGGAGGCCAAGGAGGCGCTCGGCGGCTCGGCGATCCACACCCGCAACGGCGTGGTCGATGACGAGGTGGCGAGCGAGGCCGAAGCCTTCGCCCGCGCGCGGCATTTCCTCGGCTTCATGCCCGAATTTGTCGGCCAGCCCGCCCGCCGCATCGAGACGGGCGACCCTGTCGACCGGCGCGAGGAGGCGCTGCTCAACCTCGTCCCGCGCGAGGAGAAGCAGGTCTATTCGATGCGCCGCTGCCTCGATCATGTCTTCGACCAAGGCACCGTCTTCGAGATCGGCCGCCACTGGGGCCGCGCCGCGATCACCGCCTTTGCGCGGCTCGATGGCTGGCCGGTCTGCGTCATCGCCAGCGATCCCAGCTACCTCGGCGGATCGTGGGAGGCCAAGACCTCCGAGAAGGTCGAACGCTTCGTCCGCCTCGCCGACCAGTTCCGCCTGCCCATCGTCCACTTGGTCGACAACCCCGGCTTCATGATCGGGCGCGAGGCGGAGATGGCGGGGACGATCCGCTACGGCGTCAATACGATGAACGCGATCTACCGCGCTACGGTGCCGCTCGCCAGCGTGGTGCTGCGCCGCGCCTATGGCATCGCGGGGAGCGCGATGAGCAATGCCGAGCGGTATCAATACCGCTATTGCTGGCCGAGCGGCGACTGGGGGAGCCTGCCGATCGCGGGCGGGCTGGAGGTGGCTTACAAGGCGGAGCTGGAAGCCTCCGATGATCCGGCCGCGCTGCTGGAGGAAATCCGCGCAAGGCTGGCCAAGGTCACCTCGCCGTTCCGCTCAGCCGAGCGCTTCAACGTCGAGGACATCATCGACCCGCGCGACACGCGGCCCTTGCTGTGCGAGTTCGCGGGGCTGGCGTGGCGCAGGCTTGGCGCGGACTAGTCTCCACCCATCTCCGCATCGGACGGGCCGAACAGCCGCCCCTTCTCGCTCCACAGCACCAGCGCGAGGCAGGCGAGACCGCTCGCCAGCAGCGCCAGCGCCAGCGGCCGCGCGGTGCCGTCATAGGCATAGCCGATCGCCCCGCCGAGCAGCGCCGCCATGGTCATCCGCACGAAGCCGTGCGCCGAGCTCGCTGCGCCCGCGATGTTGAAGAAGGGGTTCATCGCAATCGCGCCGAAATTGCTGCCGATGAAGCCGAGCAGGGCCATGTTGATCGCCATCAGCGGGACGAAGTGCCACAGCTCCTCGCCCGGCTGGAAGGCGAACATGACCTGCACCGCGCTCACCAGAATGAAAGCGAACAGCGCGGCGTGGCTCACCCGGCGCGCGCCGAAACGCTCGACGATCCGCGAGTTGGACCAGCTGGCGAGTGCCATCGATCCGGCGCAGATCGCGAAGACCAGCGGGAAGATCTCGCCCGCGCCGAAGGTGTTGGTGATCAGCTGCTGCGAGGAATTGATGAAGCCGAACAAGGCGCCGAACACCAGCGCCGAGCCGATGACATAGCCCGCGACGCTCGGCAGGACCAGCGCGCGGCCCATGTTGGCGGCGATGGTGCGCACCGCGATCGGCTGGCGGTTCTCCTCGGTGAGGCTCTCGGGCAGGCGCACGAACACCCACAGGCTCATCACCACGCCCAGCACCGCCATCGCGCCGAAGATCGCGCGCCAGCTGCCGAAGCCCTGGAGGATGCCCTCGCCGATGGTGGGGGCGATGGCGGGGACCATCAGGAAGATCACGAAGATGAGGCTCATCATCCGCGCCATCTTGTCGCCGCCGACGCGGTCGCGGATGATCGCCGGGGGCAGCGCGACGATGCCGGCGGCGAAGAAGCCCTGCGCAGCGCGCACCGCGATCAGCATGTCGTAGGTCGGCGCCAGCGCGCTCAGAACGGAAAGCACGATATAGACCGCGACCGAGCCGAGCAGGATCGGCCGCCGTCCGAAGCGGTCGGCCAGCACCCCCGGCACCAGCGAGCCGAGCCCGGCGGTCAAGAGGTAGACCCCGATCACGAACTGCCGGTCATTGCCGCTCACCGACAGGTCGGCGGCAAGCGCATTCAATGCGGGCAGGATCGCGTCGATGCCGAAGGCGTTCAGCGCCATCAGCATCGCCATCATCCACAGGAGCTCGGTCTCTCCGAGGCTTCTTGCGGCAGGCGCGGAAGGGGCGAGCGAGGTGGCCATCGCGGGGCCCTTGCCCACAGGTTCGCCGGAAGACCACTGTTCTTTTCGCATGTGCACAAAATGGCAGGTGGAGTGAATTGTTCCAGCAACAGTTCCTTGATTGCGGCGAAGCTTCTATTTGCAAGGCATGACCGGGACGGCTCCGTCAGACGAGGATGATGGCGCGCGCGCGGGCGAGCTCGGCCTGCGCAAGATCATCCACGTCGACATGGATGCCTTCTTCGCCAGCGTCGAACAGCGCGACAATCCTGAGCTCAAGGGCAAGCCGGTCGCCGTGGGAGGCGCAGGCGGACGCGGGGTGGTGGCGGCGGCGAGCTACGAAGCGCGCAAGTTCGGAGTGCGCAGCGCCATGCCCTCGGTCACCGCCCAGCGCCTGTGCCCCGATCTCATCTTCGTGCGCCCGCGCTTCGATGCCTACAAGGAAGCTAGCCGCCAGATCCGCCGGGTGTTCGAGCACTACACCGCGGTGATCGAGCCGCTCAGCCTCGACGAGGCCTATCTCGATGTCACCGACGACCGCTTGGGGATCGGCAGCGCGACCCGCATCGCCGAGCTGATCCGGCAGGAAATCCGCGCCAAGACTCGGCTGACCGCGAGCGCGGGGGTGAGCTACAACAAGTTCCTCGCCAAGCTTGCGAGCGACCAGAACAAGCCCGATGGCCTGTGCGTGATCCGCCCGGGCGAAGGCGCGCAGTTCGTCGCGGGGCTACCGATCCGGCGATTCCACGGCGTTGGCCCCAAGGCCGAGGAAAAGATGCAGAAGCTCGGCATCGCGACCGGCGCGGATCTGGCAGGCAAGGACATCGCCTTCCTGCGCCAGCATTTCGGCAGCATGGCCGATTACCTGTTCCGCGCGGCGCGGGGCATCGACCTGCGCCCCGTCGCCGCGCACCGCATCCGCAAGTCGGTCGGCGGGGAGCGGACCTTCTCGCAGGACATCGGCAGCGGCGCGGCGCTGCGCGACACGCTCGAGACCATCATCGATATCGTGTGGGAGCGGATCGAGGCGGCCGAGGCGCGCGGTCGGACGGTGACGCTCAAGCTGAAGTTCACCGACTTCCAGATCATGACCCGCGCGACCTCGCAACCCGAATATGTCGGCGGCAAGGCGGAGTTCGGCAGGCTAGCCCGCGCGCTGCTGGAAGCGGAGCTACCCTTGCGCGGTCCGATCCGGCTGATGGGGCTGACGCTCTCGGGGCTGGAGGGGGCGGAGGACGAAAAAGCGCCAAGGGACGAGGCGCAGCTCAAGTTGCTGTAGGCCTACCCCACCCCGCGCCCCCGCCACACCGCGATCCGCCTGCGGGTGGTCTCGCCGAGCGGTTCGGGGAGCGAGTGGGAGGGGAAAAAACGCGCCTCGGTCACCTCGCGGCGGTCGGGCTGGGGCTGGCGGTCGCACACGCCGGTGAAGATATGCGCGGTGTGGGGCGAGCCCG
Organism: Erythrobacter donghaensis; assembly: GCF_001557325.1. Classification (GTDB taxonomy): domain Bacteria; phylum Pseudomonadota; class Alphaproteobacteria; order Sphingomonadales; family Sphingomonadaceae; genus Erythrobacter; species Erythrobacter donghaensis_B. Next base: position 23,965 of record NZ_LSJS01000275.1, on the reverse strand, counting down.
AGAGCTCCTCCACGAGCGTGCCGACCGGCTCGAGCCGCGCGAGCTCGACCCCCAGCTCCTCGCGCACCTCGCGGCGCGCGGCAGCGAGCGGGTCTTCGCGCGCGCCGAACCCGCCGCCCGGCAGGCTCCACACCTGCGGGCCATAGGAGTGCTTGAGCAGCAACACGTCGCCCGCCAGGTTGGTGACGATCACGCTCACCCCGTTGATGGGAGCCTTGCGCCACCGCCGCCAGCGGTGCCTGAGCGCATGCGCCAGCGGCAGCAGCGAGCGGTGGAGCGAGGCGGGAAGGAGTTTCGGCATCGGTTCAGGCGAAGACCGTGACGGGAATGCCGCGCGCCCGTGCGGCTGCGAGCAGACGGGCGACGGGCAGGTCATGCTCGCCCCGCGCCGCTGCCTCGAACACCGCGCGCTTGTCCGCCGCTCCGCCGAGCGTGAACAGGATCGCGTCGGTCGCCACCAGTGCCGGGATCGTCAGGGTGATCCGGTCGAAGGGCGCATGGGCGGGAAGCGGGTCGGGGGTGAGACGGCGCACGGCGAGCGGGTCGTCCACCTGGGGATCGGTGTTCGGGAACAGCGAGGCGATGTGCCCGTCCGGCCCCATGCCGAGCCACGTCAGCGCGAAATGGGGCGGCGCCGCGTCTTCGGCGAGCGGCACGATCCGCGCGCCCTCCGGCTCGAGCAGCGCGCGCAGCTTGCCGGTGTTCGAGGCCTCGTGATCCTCGGGGACGATGCGGTCGTCGTTGGGCCAGACCGCGCGATCCTTCCAGGTCACGCCCCCCTGATCGATCGCGGCGCGGATGATCGGGAACGGGGTCGATCCGCCCGGCAGCGTCACCGCGCCGACTTCGCCCAGCGCGCGGGCGAGCCAGGCGGCGATGAACACTTGGCTTGCGCCGTCATGGATCGTGATGTCACCCATGCCGTCCTGATAGCAAAAGGGCCGCCCCCGGCAACAGGGGCGGCCCTTCCTTTCCCGTACTATGCGCAGCTTATGCGAGCAGCGACTTCAGGAACCACACGCGCTCCTCGGCCATGTCGGTCCAGTCGTCGAGCAGGCCGTCGGTGGCATTGTCGCCCGCCTGTTCGGTCAGGTCCTTCATCGCCTTCATGCGCGCGACGACCTTCTCGTTGTCGGCGGCGAGTTCGGCGATCATGTCCTCGGCCTTGAGGCTGGTGCTGTCCTGATCCTTGATCTGCGTCGCACCCGCCATCGCACCCAGCGAGGTCAGCGTGTCGGCATCGAGCTTGCGCACGCGCTCGGCAATCGCGTCGATCTGGCCCTGCACCGCGCCGGCCTGGGCATCGAACAGCAGGTGCAGGTCATGGAAGCGCGGGCCCTTGACGTGCCAGTGGAAATTCTTGGTCTTGATGTAGAGCGCGAAGTGATCGGCGAGCAGCCCGTTGAGTTCGGCCACCAGCGCGGTCTTCGAATTGGTCTTGGTGTCGGCCATGAGGTTCTCCTTGGGTTCGCGTGCGATAGGCGGGGCGGCTTCTATATAGGTGCTTACCCACCGCACGAACATGGATCAGGGTGCGGTAAACTTGGGAAGGGTGATCGGCGCAGGCGATCAGTATGCGGCGAAGCGGGCGTTCAGGCCGATGAAGAGCGCCGCGAGGGCGAGAGCGATCGCGAGCGTGACGCGGATCGCGCGCAGCGGCCAGCGCGCGAGCATCACGGCTCCCGCCGCCCAGCCGAGCGTCACGGCAGCTGCCCCGCCCAGGGCTCCGCCGAGGCCTGCAGTCACCGGCCACACCGTCCACGCCGCCAGCGCGAAGACCGCAAAGCGCGCGCCGTCGCCGATCTGGCGGGCGAGGAGCACGATGCCCAATGCCGCGAGCGAGCGGGTCGGCTCGGCGGGGGGCTTGAGGCGCACCGGCAGTGCCAGCTCGGCTGCGGCGAGCGCGAGCGCGAAGACGACCAGCATCTGCGCGGCGCGGCGCGGCAGCAGGGCAGCGAACTCCGCGCCGATCCAGGCCATCGCCGCAGCGCTCAGGCAGGCGCAGGCGAGCGCCACCGCGAGGAGCTGCGCGCTCTGGCCGAGGGTGCTCGCCCACTGCGCCACCATCAGCTGATCGCGCCCGCCCGTGGCGAGCGCCGCGACCAGCAGCAGGGCGATCAGGAACCCGTCCACCCTAGCTGCGGATCACGCGGCCCAGGGCCCCGTGATCGCCAGCGTCGCGGTCGGATCGTAGGCGTTGACGAACAGCACCTTGCCATCGGGCGAGAAGCACGCGCCCGCCAGCTCGGTCTGGGCGTGGAGCCGGGCGAGATTGTAGGCGCGGCCATCGGGGGTGATGCCGCGGATATGGTTGTCGACCACGGCGGTATATTGGTCCTCGCACACGATCAGGTGACCATTGGGGGCGACGGTGAGGTTGTCGCCGTAGTTGAACTGGTCGGTGCTCTCGCTCTCGAAGAACAGCTCGACCATGTCGGGCTCGCCGGCGCCGCCGACGGTGAGCTTGAGGATCTGCCCCAATTGCTTCGCGCCCCCGCTGGTGCAGCAGGCGAAGACTTCGGACTGCCCGCGCTTCACGCCCATGTGCAGCCCCTCCCCGCGCGCGACCAGCGCCGCGCCCCTGGCGGCGGCGCGCTGGCGCAGGTCGTCCTTGGGGGCCTCGACATCGTCGAGATCGACCCACGACACGCGGTATGGCCTGCCCACCGCCATGGCGGGGGACGTCCAGTTGCGGGTGTCGGCCAGCCCCTCGACCACCATCGCCTGCAAGCGGCCCCCTTCGGCGAGGCGGCCGGGCGTCTTGGGAAGGAAGCGGTAGAGCACCGAATCGTCGCGGTCCTCGGTCAGGTAGACGATGCCGGTCGCCGGATCGACCACGGCGGCCTCGTGGTTGAAGCGGCCCATCGCGGTCAGCGGCACGGCATCGACCAACCCGCGCGCCGAGGCGGGGACTTCGAACACCCAGCCATGGCTGCGCTCGAGCCCCTCGCCATAGGGCTGGCCCGGGCCGGTGGGCGCTTCCTCGCAGGTCAGCCAGCTGCCCCACGGCGTCACCCCGCCCGAACAGTTGCGGATCGTGCCGCCGAGGCTGCGGAACTGGCGCTTGACTTGCAGGCTCGCGGCATCGAGCACGATGGTGGTGGTGCCGCCGGGGACGAAGGCGCCGTCCTTCTTGCCGAAGCCCTTGGCGATCGGCCCGCCCGCGTCGTGCCTGGGCTGGAGCTCGTGGTTGCGCACCAGCGCAATCTCTCCGTTGCCGAGATCGAAGCAGCCCATGCCGTCTGCCCGGTCGGGCACGGTGCCGCCATCGTCCATCGCATCGCCGAGGCGGGAGATGACGCGGTAGGAGAAGCCTTGCGGAAGATCGAGGAACCCCGCCGGATCGGGCTGCAAGGCACCGTATCCGGCAAAGCCGTTGCCGCTCGCCACCTTCGCGCCGCTGCCGCCCGCCCCGCGGCTCATGCAGCCGCTCGCGGCGAGCGCGGCGAAGGCGGTGGCGGTGGCGCCGAGGAAGCGGCGGCGGTCGGGCGTCAGGATCGGCTGGGTCATGCCGCGCGAGTTACTTGCGCTCGCCAAGGGCAGCAAGCACTTCGTCCCAGCGGGCATATTTGAAATTCTGCGCACGCGGCGCGTTCATGCCGTCCTGCGCGATGAACAGCCCGCCGGGGAAGTCCGGACCGAAGGCGCGGTTGTCGAGCTCGATCCCGTCGGTCTCCTCGACGCTGCCGAATGCGCCCGCCGCGATGCGGAAGCGCCCAACCGGGGTCACGCCCGGCAGGCGGAACACGGCATAGGCATTGTCGCCCTGCGAAGAGGCGACAAGGTAGCCTCCGTCCTTGCCTTCCGGCGCGATGGCGAGGCCCTCGACATCGGCGACCAGCATCTTGTTGTCGACCGGCGCGACCATGCGCTTGGCGCCGGTGGCGATGTCGATCGCCCAGATCCCGGCGTCCTCCTCGCCGATATAGAGCGTGTTCGTGCGAAGGTCGGCGACGCAGCCCTCGGTCTGGGTCGGGACGGTGGCGACGGTGCGCACCGATCCAATGGGAACGCCAAGGCCGAAGCTGTTCTCGTAGATCAAGCCGCCCTTGGTCGCGGTGTAGACCTTGACTCGCCCGTCGGCAGCGAGCGCGCCGAAGCAGATGCCGTAGGCCTCGCCCGGCCCGACCGGCTGGCGTCCAAGAAAGCGCAGCGTCCCTGTGGCGGTGTCGAGCAGCGAGAGGTGTATGGACGCGGTGGCAAGGTCGCTGCGGTCGCTGGCGGCCACCAGCACCCGGCCATCGGGAAGCTCGACAAGATCGACATTGTTTAGACCCGGCGCAGGCAGAAAGCTCTTCTGCGCGCCCATCAGGTCATAGACATAGAGCCCGCCCTTCTTGTCGGTGCCGACCACCAGGCTCGCAGCGGGGTTGGCCGCATTGCGCCAGATCGCCGGGTCGTCGGCGGCATCCTCGCGCACGGTGCCGACCGGCGGGGTCTCGGCGGTGGCAGTGACGGTGACGGCGGGGTCGCCCATGATCGCCGGAACGGTGGCGCACGCGCCTGCAATGCCCAGCGACAGGAGCGCGAAGCCGTGGAACGGTCGGATCATGATGGAAGTCCCCTCGGTAAATCTGCGCCGCTCGCTAGAGCTGTTTCGTGACAATCAGACGACCGCCAAAGTGTGCATTTGAACAGCTAGCGAAGCGGGCGCGAAACGCCTAGCCACAGGCAAAACACATCAAGGGAGAGACAGGCGATGAAACTCGAACCGGGCATGGCCGTGGTCGTCACCGGGGGCGCGAGCGGGCTGGGCAAGGCGAGCGCGCAAGGCTTTGCCGATGCGGGGCTGAAGGTCGCGATCTTCGACATCAACGACGAAGCAGGCGAGGCCCATGCGGCGGCGATCGGCGGCACCTTCCACCATGTCGACATCATGGACGAGGCCAGCGTCGAGGCAGGCTTCGCCGCCGCGCGCGCCGCGCATGGGCAGGAGCGCGTGACGCTCCACTACGCGATGACCAGCAGACGCGGCAAGACGCTCGGGTGGGACAAGGAGAGCGGCCAGTACAAGCGCCTCCCGACCGAGGACTATGCCTTCGGGGCCGAGGGCATCCTCGTCGCCAGCTACCGCGTCGCGAGCATCTCGGCGCTCGGGATGGCCAATGCCGATCCGGTCAATGACGACGGCGAGCGCGGCTGCATCATCCTCACCGCCAGCGTCGCCGCGCAGGACGGGCAGATCGGGCAAGTGATCTACGGCAGCTGCAAGGCGGGGGTGAACGGCCTCGTCCTGCCGATGGCGCGTGACCTGATGGACTTGGGCATCCGCGTGAACTCGGTCATGCCGGGGATCTTCGCCACCCCGCTGATGCTGGGGATGAAGGACAGGAACCCGCCGATGTGGGCGCAATTGAACGCCAGCGTCCCCTTCCCCAAGCGCCTCGGCGAGCCGGAGGAGTTTGCCTCGCTTGTGTTGGAGATCGCCCGCAACAGCTACATTAACGGTCACCAATTCCGTTTGGACGGGGCCATCCGCATGCCGCCGAGATAAGGAACACGATCATGGCCACTGCAACCAACGAATACCCCACCAGGGCCTATGGCGCGACCGCGCCCGATAGCGGGGTCGGCCCGATGCAGATCACTCGCCGCGGTCTGCGCCATGACGACGTGCTGATCGAGATCAGCCACTGCGGCATCTGCCATTCGGACCTGCACTCGGCGAGGAACGACTGGGGTTTCACCACCTATCCGATCGTGCCGGGCCACGAGATCGTCGGCACCGTCACCGCGATCGGCGAGAGCGTCACCCGCCACAAGATCGGCGACCGGGTGGCGATCGGTTGCATGGTCGATTCCTGCCTCGAATGTGCGCATTGCGAGGCGGACCTCGAGCAATATTGCCTCAACGGCGGCAACACCGGCACCTACAACGGCAAGGACCGGCGCGACGGCTCGCTGACCTTCGGCGGCTATTCCGAACGGATCGTTTGCCGGGAAGAGTTCGTGCTCAAGGTGCCCGAAGGCATGCCGATGGCCGAGGCCGCGCCGCTGCTGTGCGCCGGGATCACCTCCTACTCGCCGCTGCGCACGTGGAAGGTCGGCCCCGGCAGCAAGGTCGCGGTCGCGGGGCTCGGCGGGCTCGGGCACATGGGGGTCAAGCTCGCCGCGGCAATGGGCGCCGAGGTGACCGTGCTCTCGCGCAGCGAAAGCAAGCGCGCCGATGCCGAGAAGCTGGGCGCCCACGCCTTCCTCAACACCGAGGACAAGGCCGCGATGAAGGCCAGGCGCGGCTATTTCGACATGGTTCTGAACACCATCCCGGTGCGTCACGATGTCGTGCCCTATCTCCACCTTCTCAGGATCGACGGGGTGCAGGTGCTGGTCGGGCTGATCGGGCCGATGCCGGAAATCCACACCGGGGTGCTGCTGGGCCGCAAGGTGCTGACCGGCAGCGGCATCGGCGGCCTCGCCGAGACGCAGGAGATGCTCGATTTCTGCGCCGAGAAGGGCATTCTCCCCGATATCGAGGTCATCCGGATGCAGGACATCCAGACCGCCTACGACCGGATGGAGGCAAGCGACATCAAGTACCGCTTCGTGATCGACATGGCATCCCTGCGCGAAGGCGCCTGACGCGCGCGCGGGCGGTGGTTGCATGACGTATCGACCACCCCCCGGATGCGCCGCTAGGACATGGCCGCAAACTGTTGCAGATAAGTCACGCAACAACCTAATACGAAACAGCCTCTCCACATAACCTTTGTGCGCAGGTGCAGCATGGAGGAATATGACGGCGACGTGACGGGAACCCGATTCTTCGGATAAAATCTCCTGCACGGCCCGCGCAGATGGAACGATCCAAACCTCTCTATGGAGCGTTCCTTATGTCCATTCGTTTCGCATCAGCCGCCTCGGCTGTCGCACTCGCCGCATGCCTTGCAAGCCCGGCCTTCGCCGGCGAGGCAGTCGCGGCAACCACCGGCCCGGCCGCTGACACCGAAACCGAAATCACCGTCTCCGAAACCGCCGCCCTGACCCCGGCGATTGCGCCGATCGCGATCGCGGACGCCTTGGGCCAGGAGGAAGACACCCCCGCCATAACCGTTTCGGGCTCGGCCACGCTCGCCTCGGACTACCGCTTCCGCGGCGTCTCGCAATCGGACGAGGGCTTCGCGGTGCAGGGCGGGTTCACCATCAGCCACGAGAGCGGCCTCTACGCCGGCGCCTGGGGCTCGAACCTCGCGGGCTGGGGCACCTTCGGCGGGGCCAACATGGAGCTCGACCTCTATGCCGGCTTCAAGCTCCCGGTGGGCGAGGGCACGCTCGATGCGGGCCTGACCTGGTACATGTATCCGAGCGGTGCCGACACCACCGACTTCGCCGAATTCTACGCCAAGCTCGGCGGCACCCTCGGCCCGGTCGGGCTGACCGCCACCGTCGCCTACGCGCCGTCGCAGGAAGCGCTCGGCAATGCCTTCCCGGTCGGCCTGCCCGCCGATCCGGGCGACAAGGAGGACAACCTCTACCTCGCCGGCGACGCGACCTATGGCATCCCGGACGTGCCGGTGACGCTCAAGGCCCACATCGGCTATTCGGACGGCAACCCCGGTCTCGGCCCCAACGGCACCAGCGTCGCGCCGACCGGCACCTATTTCGACTGGCTGCTCGGCATCGACGTGGTGCCGATCTCCGGCCTGACGCTCTCGGCCGCCTATGTCGACACCGACATCTCCGAGTCCGAAGCCGACCTGATCCGCCCGAACTTCGCTACGCTCGACGGCGATTCGATTTCGGATGCGACCGTGGTGTTCTCGATCACCGCCTCGTTCTGATCGGGCACCGAAAGCCACGCGAGGGCGCCCTGCCGGATGCGGCAGGGCGCCCTTTCCTTTTGCGTGTTCCCTTTTGCGCGGTGCCCCGATAGGTCTCTCGGCCGAACCGTCAAACGGGTCACGGGAGAGGGATGATGAAGCGGATTTCGGCTCTAGCGGCGGCGGCGGCGGTGCTGGCAACGGTGCCGGCGAGCGAGGCTCTGGCAGGCAAGCGCTACGCCGCGACCATCACCCGCACCACCTACGGCATCCCCCATATCGAGGCGCGCGACTGGCGCGGCGTGGGCTACGGGGTCGCCTATGCCTATGCCGAGGACAACCTGTGCCTGCTGGCCGAGGAATTCGCCACGGTGGCAGGCGAGCGCTCGCGCTTCTGGGGCCCCGAGGCCAAGGCGGTGCTCGGCTTCGAGGAGGTCGACAACCTCTCCTCCGACGTGTTCTTCCGCGCGGTGCTCGATCTGCCCGCCCTGCGCGAGGGTGCCAAGGCGCTCCCTCCGCGCGTGCAAGATCTGCTGGCGGGCTATGTCGCCGGCTACAATCGCTTCCTGCGCGACGCGGGTGCCGACGGAATCCCCGCCGAATGCCGCGGCAAGCCCTGGGTGCGCGCCATCACCGCCGACGACATGCTGCGCCTCAACGAGAAGCAGATGCTGCTGGCAAGCTCGCTGAACCTTGCCGCCGCGATCGCCAATGCCGCACCCCCGGGCAGCCTCGCGCCCAAGGTTGCCATCGCCCTTCCCGACGCAAGGGAGCTCGGCATCGGCAGCAACGGCTGGGCCTTCGGGAGCGAGGCGACCGCGAACGGGCGCGGGATGGTGATCGGCAACCCGCACTTCCCGTGGAAGGGCCCCGCGCGCTTCTGGCAGATGCATGTGAAGGGCCCCGGCGGCTACGAGGTGATGGGCGTCGGCCTCGCCGGCACCCCGATGCCGACATTGGGCTTCAACAAGGACGTCGCCTGGACGCACACCGTCACCGAGGCGCGGCACTTCACGCTCTACCAGCTCGCGCTCGATCCGGCCGATCCCACCCGCTACATGGTCGACGGCAAGAGCGAGGCGATGACCCCGCAGACCGTCACCGTGCCCATGCCCGAAGGCGAGGCGCCGGTCACCCGCACGCTCTACAGCACCCGCTGGGGCCCGGTCTTCGTGGTGCCCGCGCGCGGGATCACCTGGAGCGCGCAGAGCGCCTTCGCGCTGAAGGACGCCAACCGCGGCAACCAGCGCGGGATCGAGACCTGGCTGCGCATCGGCGAGGCGAGGAACGTCGGCGAGGTCGAGGCTGCGGTCAGCGAGACGCTCGGCATCCCCTGGGTCAACACCATCGCCGCCGACCGCTATGGCGATGCGCTCCACGCCGATGTGACGGCAGTGCCCAATGTCTCGGCCGAGAAGGCCAAGGCCTGCGCCACGCCGATCGCGGGCCTGTTCGCCGAATTTGCGATCCTGCTCGATGGCAGCAAGGCCTCCTGCGACTGGGACGCGGCCCCCGGCACGCCCGTCCCCGGGCTGATGCCTGCGCGCGATCAGGCCGCGACCACGGTCAGGAGCTGGCTGACCAATTCGAACGATTCCTACTGGATCAGCAACCCCGCGATCCCCCACCCCCAGCTCTCGCCGATCCTCGGAAGATATGCGACCGCGCGCAGCCTTCGCACGCGGTCGAACTTCATCGAGACCGCTGCCTTGCTGGCGGGCGGCAAGATCGACCATGCGCGCGCGCAGGCCCATGCCTTCGCCAACAAGAGCCTGGCGGCGGACATGACGCTCGACGAGATCAAGGTGCTCTGCCTCACCACGCAAAACCTCGTCGCGGCGGCGGAACGGGGCTGTGTGGCCCTCACCCAATGGGATCGCCGGTTCGAGACATCGAGCCGCGGCGCGGCACTGTTCCGCGCCTTCTGGTTCAAGGCCGCGCGCCTCCCCGGCCTGTGGCAGGTGCCCTTCGATCCGGCCGATCCGGTGAACACGCCCCGCGCGCTCGCCATTGACGGGGCGAAGGGCGAAAAGCTGCTCGCCGCCCTCGCCGAGGCTGTGGTCGAACTCGACAAGGCGGCTATCCCGCTCGATGCGCCGTGGGGCAAGGTGCAGCACGTGATGGCGGGCAATGAGGCGATCCCGATCCACGGCGGCCCGGGCACGCTCGGCATCCTCAACATGCAGGAATCCGTGCCCACGCCGAATGGCCTCACCCCGCGCCACGGGACGAGCTATATCCAGATCGTCGGCTTTGACGATCAGGGGCCGGTGGCCGACGCGATCCTGAGCTACAGCCAGTCCACCAACCCCGCGAGCCCCCACGCCCACGACCAGACCCGCGCCTATGCAGCCAAGCAGTGGCACCGCCTGCCTTTCTCGGCCAAGGCAATCGCGGCCGAGACCATCGCCGCGCCCAGGCGCATCGCGGAGTAGGGCGAGGCAATATCGCGAAAGCGGCGGCGCGCATCAGCATCGGCCTCGCCCGCACGCTCGTGACCTATGCGCGCGGCACGGTGCGACGGGACGGGGCGACGACCGGGGGGCCTATCAGGTCTCGGTTCCCAGCGCCCCCGGCTTCGCGCCGATCGCCGCGCAAGCCGTGGAGCTGCGGTCGAATTTCACCCGCAGCGTGATCCTCCAGCGCAGCGCAACGCGGGAGTCCGGCATCGTCGTCACCGCTGCGCGCGCCATCACACGGCTCAACACCGCCAACGCCGAGATCTCCGCCTCGCTCGTCCGCGAGCAACTGGTGGCGCTTCCGAACGAGGGCCGCGACGTCGACGCGCCGCAGCTCGGCATTGTCGAGACGGTCACCGGCAACAACGAATTCCACCTCGCCCCGCTGCGGCTCGATCACCGGCTGACCGCCTGCGCTTGCCGGGCGCCGGAGGCGCTTACTTGCGGGCCTTGCGCGCGGCGTAGCGCGCATCGCGGGCCGCTTTCAGCTCGGCTTCGGTCTTCGCAGGCTGTTCGGCCTTGAGCTTTTCGGCCTTGGCCGCCGCCTTGCGCTCGTCAGCGAGCCGCTGCTTGTCCTCGCGGGCCTGACGCGCGGCGGCTGCCTTGGCGGCAGCGCGCGCCTCGCGCTCGGCAGCGCGAGCCGCACGCTCGGCGAGGTCGGCGGCATCCGGACGCGGCGCGGCCTTCAGCGCTGCCAGCGCCTTCTGCTTGGCCTGCTTCGAGGCTGCGGCGCGGTCCTGAAAGCTCGGGGCATTGTATCCGTTCATCGTGGAATCTCCTGACAGTCTATCGGGCGGCCGCGGCGAGATGCGCCGCATTCCACGCGCAGGCGGCTGCCGCGCCCAGTTCATGCTGGAACGCGCTGATCCGCCCGGCGATGCGCGAGGCCTTGGCGAGCTGGTCGCGCCGCTGGTCGGCCGATCCGGCGCTGCTGGCCCGCATCAGCGCGGATTGGTGCGCGGCGTATTCGTGGTTGATGTCCATGTCCGGACTCCCTGCTGGGGGACGATGTCCCGCGTGTTCGTGTGGTGCCTGCATCAATCGACCATCGCCGCGACCATGCCGCGCAGGTCGCGGGCGGTGAGGAAGGCGTAGGGTTGCTGCGGCGCATCGTGGCGGCGGGATTGCGGCATTGCGGCGCGGATCGCCTTGGCGCGATCGATCAATGCGCCGGTCGTGATGAAGTTCATGAAGTCTTTCGCAAATAACTGGATTGCGCAGCCGGGCCTGTCCCGCTGCGAGGCCATGCTGCATGAAAGGGAAAATGTGGCCGCAGGTCGCGGTTTCATCGCAGCCCGGACTTGTCCGCCAGGCGCAAGAACGCCGCAAGGGCGCCGATCAAATTCCGTCGCAAGCGACGTGAAGCAATTTTTATCTAGCCCATTGTTCTAAAATTTCAAGTTAATTCGGTCACGCGCCTCATCGGGAGTTCTGGCCACACCCCGGCTCGGCGGGCTAGAAGCGAGCATCTTGAGGGGTTTGGGAAACGAGCATGGCTGGCACGGCAATCAATTTTCAATTCGCCCGTGCCCGCTGCCTTCTGGGCGCGACCGGCGCCCTGATACTCAGCCAAACAGCCCTTGCGGCGTCAGACAAGGTGGAATCCTTGCCGCCCGAGTGGCGGATGGAAAGCGACGAGGATTATTCCTTTTACGCCGACTATGCCCCGCCGCCGCCGGTCAAGGGGCTGGTCGTCCACGGCTATGTCGCGGATGACAGCATCGTCGGGGAAGACGGCACGGTTACCGTCACCTCGCCCGAAGCTTGCCCCGCCCCGGTCACCTTCAGGCCTGCGCGCAGCATTCCTCCGGCTTTTCCCGAGCGAACCACGGGCGAATACTGGTTCTACCGCTCGGGCGATCAGGCGCTCTATCTATCACGCAAATGGGAATACGCGGTCGACGGCGCCTGTCAGGGCGTGACGCGGGAAGTCAGCCGGATCGTCCGGATTGTCTGGTTCAACGGGACCGCCACCTTCATCGGGGAGCGTGACGGGGGCGCTACCGACCTGTCGACCGAAAAGATCAAGGACAACGAGACCTACCCGATCCCGAGCTGGCTGGTGAAGATTGACGATGCAGACCTGCGGGAGAACCAGCAAAGCCGCCTTGTCAGGCAATCGCCCTCGCGCATGACGCGGGGGCGCGACGAGGGCACCGGGGTCATGCGGACCTGCGTCGACCTCTCCGAAGCCTTCATCTTTGCGACCGAGTGCTATTACTCCGGCACCGGGCCGTGGCGCGGCTATCTGCTGTCGGCAGATGCGCAGGACGACGCGGGCGGGAATTATTCCGAGGCGGGAACCGTCAGCTTCGACCCCGCGGCCCGCATCGACGGGCGGCTGTTCGAATGGGACCGGGCCATCGCGCGGAGCGACGGAGACGCGCGCTAGGCCTGCTCCAGCTCCTCCAGCACCGCTCCTGCCGCCAGCCATGCCTCTTCGGCCTCAGCCAGCGCATCGCCCGCCTTGGCGCGCGCCGTGAGCAAGTCCTGCAGCTTGGCGCCGCCCTGCCCGCCGCTGCTCGCGGCCACGATCTGCGCGTCGAGCCGCTCGACTTCGGCCGCGGCGCGGGCCAGCGCCTTCTCGGCCTTGTCGAGTTGCGACTGGGCATAGCGCGTCTCGGCCATTGGCCTCGCAGCGGGCGGTTTCACGCCTGCGCCGGTGCCCTTCACCCCCTCGCCCTTCGGCTTCCGGCCGAGGATGAAGTCGATATAATCATCCATGCTGCCTTCATATTCGCGCGCCGTCCCGCCATCGACGAGGAACAGGCGATCCGCCGTCAACTCGACCATGTGGCGATCGTGGCTGATCAGGATCACCGCCCCGGCATAGCCGTTCAAGGCCTGCACCAGCGCCTCGCGCGCGTCGACATCCAAGTGGTTGGTCGGCTCGTCGAGGATCAGCAGATGCGGCGCATCGCGGGTGATCAGCGCCAGCGCGAGGCGCGCGCGCTCGCCGCCCGAGAGCTTGTCGACCCGCTGCGTCGCGCGCGGGCCTGAGAAGCCGAAGCGGCCCAGCTGGGCGCGCACCGCGGCAGGGGACTGGCCCTCCATCGCGCGGTTCATGAGATCGAGCGGGGTGTCCTCGCCCGCCAGCTCCTCGACCTGGTATTGGGTGAAATAGCCGACCTTCAATTTGCCCGGCGCATTGACCGCGCCCTCTGCGGGCACCAGCTGCGCCGCCAGCAGCCGTGCGAGCGTGGTCTTGCCGTTGCCGTTGCGGCCCAAGAGCGCGATGCGGTCATCGGCCTCGATGCGGAAATTGAGCCGCTTGAGGATCGGCGGGGCAGCGCCATAGCCGACCGCCGCCTGCTCGAGCGTGACCATCGGCGATTTCATCGCGGCCGGATTGGGGAAGTCGAAGCTCAGGCTCGGGTCTTCCATCAGCGCGGCGATGGGCTGCATCTTGGCGAGCATCTTGGCGCGCGACTGCGCCTGCTTGGCGGTCGAGGCGCGGGCGGAATTGCGCGCGACATAATCCCTGAGCCGCGCCGCCTGCGCCTCCTGCGAGGCCTTGGCGGCGGCGAGCTGCGCGGCGCGCTCGGCCCGCTGCTTCTCGAAGGCATCATAGCCGCCCGGGTAGAGCGTCAGCTGCCCGCCTTGCAGGTGCAGGATGTGGTCGACCACCTTGTTGAGCAGGTCGCGCTCGTGGCTGATCACCAGCAGCGTTGCGGGATAGGACTTGAGGAAGTTCTCCAGCCACAGCGTCGCCTCGAGGTCGAGGTGGTTCGAAGGCTCGTCGAGCAGCAGGATGTCGGGCTCGGAAAACAGCAGTGCGCCGAGGGCAATGCGCATCTTCCATCCGCCCGAGAAGCTGTCGACAGGGCGCTGCTGCATCTCCTCGTCGAAGCCAAGGCCATTGAGGATCTTGGCCGCACGCGCCGGGGCGGAGTAGGCGTCGATCGCGAGCAGGCGCTCGTGCACGTCGCCCATGCGGTCCATGTCGGTGCAGGTTTCCAGCTCCGCCAGCAGCGCGGCACGCTCGGTGGCCGAGGCGAGGACGACCTCCTCCGGGGTCATGCTGCCGCTCGGGGCTTCTTGGGCGATGTAGCCGATGCGCGCGCGGGCGGGCTTGGAGATCTCGCCGTCGTCAGGCTCGATCTCGCCGATCAGCGCCTTCATCAGCGTCGACTTGCCCGCGCCGTTGCGCCCGATCAGGCCGACGCGCGCGCCCACCGGCACGGTCGCGCTGGCACGCTCGAGGATGGCCCGGCCGCCGAGCCGCACGGTGAGGTTGTCGATGGTCAGCATGGGCGCGCCTGTAACAGGCTATCCCCGAGGCCCCAAAGGAATTCCCAGACCGCCTGCTAGGTCCGCAACCGGGCAGCCTCGCGGAAGGAGACGAGCCGGCGACCGTCCTCGTCCCACAGCGCCAGCACGAGCGGCCGGAAGGTCTGCGGCACTGTCAGACGATTGACCTCGCGCAGCTGCGGAAAGGCCTTGAGCACGCTCGGCAGACGGTAGAACGGAATGCGGCTCGCGAGGTGGTGCACGTGGTGCATCCCGATATTGCCGGTGAACCAGCGCAGCGGCTGCGGCAGATCGAGGTGCGAGCTGCCCTTGAGCGCCGCCTCGTGGAACGACCAGTCCGCGCGCCGATCCCAGTGGGCCTCTTCGAACTGGTGCTGGACGTAGAACAGCCAGACGCCCGCCGTTGCCGCGACCAGCACGGTGGGGATGAAGACCAGCAGCGTCGTGCCGATCCCGAAGGCGGCCATCAGCGCGGCGAGGAAGCCGGCGGTCGCAAGGTTGGTGGCGAGCGCGCTGACCCAGTATTGGGCACCCTCGCGCATCAGCCCGATCGGCAGGCGGTGGCGCAGCAGGAACAGGTAGGCCGGGCCAATGCCCAGCATCACCACCGGGTGGCGGTAGACGCGATAGAACTGGCGCCCGAGCCAGCTGCGCGCGCGGAACTCGCGCACCGTCAGCGTGTCGACATCGCCGAACCCGCGCGAATCGAGATTGCCGGTCGAGGCATGGTGCAGCGTGTGCGAGCGCCGCCAGCAATCATAGGGGGTGAAGGTCAGGATACCCAGCGCGCGGCCGAGCCGGTCGTTGCTCGAACGCTTGTGGAGGAAGGCGCCGTGGCCGCAATCGTGCTGGATGATGAAGATCCGCAAGAGCAGCAGCCCCGCCAGCGGAACCAGCGCCAGCGCGGCGAAGTAGCCTGCGCCGGTCGCCCACAGCATCGCCAGCAGCAGGCCGAAGAACGGGACGAGCGTGATCGCCAGCTCCCACACGCTGCGCCCGGCGTGCACTTTCATGAAGGGTCTGAGCTGGGAGGCGAGCTGCCGGAGCTCGGGCAAGGCAGCCTGTGCGCCGACAGGCCGCCGCTCGGTCGTCAATTCGGTGGTCAAGGTGATGTATTTTCCGGTTGAAGTCGCTTCAGCATCCAAGCTTTGGCGCAAAGTGCAAGCTTTCTCGTGCCTGGTCATCAATGCCGACAGCCGGCACCGCGCGGCAGCGGTCGAAGGGGAGCCACAGCCTAGCGCCGCGCCCGCCCCTAGCAGGGATAGGCGATGGCGGAAACCGGCGACTGATCCATTCCGGAAAGGGGAAGCGGACGCGTCCGGGCTCCCGGGGGGTGAAGGGAACCCCGGAACCTGTGCATTTGACTGATCCTAAACAATGCTACTGATGGCTTATGGCCAGTGACCGCCTTTGCCAAAAATGGCCCCGCTCTCACGCCGACACTGCCCAAGCGAAGATATCTCCGGTGCAATCCCGCCTGAAGGGCCGACCAATCAGCACAGCAACACCTCGAGCCGTGCGATCATGCCGCCGCCGGGTCGGTCGAGCAACGCGAACTGGCCTCGCGAACGGACCGCGATCCGCTGCACGATGGCAAGGCCGAGCCCGGAACCGGGAAGGTTGCTGGCCGCGGCGTCCTTGCCGCGGACGAAGGGCTTGACGAGTTCGGCGCGGTTCTGGCCCGCGAGGCCGGGTCCGCGGTCCATCACATCGAAGCGGCACTGCCGATCATCGCAGGTGACGGACAGCTCCGCTCCGCCTGCGTGGGCGACGCCATTCTCGATCAGGTTCTGCAGGGCCCGGAACAGTTCGGGACCGTCACAGGCAAGCTGGATATCGGGCGGCGGGTCGGCCCGCACCGGCAGATCGGGATAGGCATGGCGCAGCTCGTGCAGCAACTCGGCAAGCGTCACCGCGTCGCCAGGTGCAGGCATTCGCGCTTCAAGCCGGGCAAACACCAGCGCATCCTCGACGATGGCGTTCATCCTGGAAAGGTCGCGCTCCGCCCCTTCGCGCGTCGCCTCGTCCGCGATCCCCGCGATGCGCAACGAAAGCCGCGTCAGGCCGGTGCGCAGATCATGCGACAGCGCGCCGAACATCACCTCGCGTTCGGTGATGAAGGTGGAGATCTCCTCCTGCATCCGGTTGACCGCATCGATGATCCGGCGGGTTTCCTCGGGCCCCTTGGCAGGCACCTGCTGGGGAACGGGATGGGCCGAGAAGCGATCCAGGGCGGCAGCAAGCCCGCCGAGGGGGGCAAGACTGCGCCAAAGAATCCAAAGCGACAGGAGGGCAAGGGTCACGCCGAACAGCCCGGCCCACAATCCGGGGGGAAAACCGAACACCTTCTGGGCGAGATTGCCGCGAGTCTCGATCAGCAGCCATTCGCCGGTTTGCAACTCCACGGCCATCCGCAGCGGATGGCGGCTCCACAGCCTGCCAGGTCCATGGCGCAGCGCGATGGCCTCCGCCGGATCGTCGGGTGCGATCCAGACGATCACCTCGCGCTTTCCCAGCGTGCCGAGATAGGCTTCGAGCACCGCTGTCATGCCCGGCATCACCTCGCTTGCATCCGCCTCGGGCAAGGCAGCCCGGCCCGGCAGGATCGCGGCATCGAGCGTCCCGTCGCCGAAGGCCCGGACAATCTCCGGGCGAAGCGCGGGTTCGGACTCTTCGATGACGGCTACCAGAGCCCTCAGGCGTTCCGGACCGGGAAATGCGAAACCGCGCGTGCCGTCGGTGGTGGCTTGGAGAAAGGCATAGGTCGCAAGACCCAGCTGGACCACGGCCAGCAGACCCAGGATCAGCAGCAGGATGCGCAGCCGCGGCAGACCACCGGTCCGGATCATCGGCGAGGCTCCCGCAGCACGTAGCCGGCGTTGCGGACCGCCTCGATCAGCGAATCCCGTCCCGGCACATCGATCTTCTTGCGCAGGCGGCTGACGAGGACATCGATAGCGCGATCGAAAGGCGCCGCCTCGCGCCCGTGGATCGCATCGAGCAGGTAATCGCGCGACAGGATGCGCCCCTTCGCCCGGGCCAGGTGGATCAGCAGAGCGAATTCGGCGCCCGACAGGCTGACCTCCTCGCCTCCGGCACGGGTGACGCGCCGTGCTCCCTCATCGATCGTCAGCCCGGCAGCGTGCAGCACTTCGCCCGCTTCCTCGCCGCCCGATCGCGCCATCCGGCGCATGAGCGCGCGAAGCCGCGCGATCAGCTCGCGCGGATTGAACGGCTTGCCGAGATAGTCGTCGGCCCCGATTTCCAGCCCGATGATGCGGTCGATGTCCTCGCTGCGGGCGGTGAGCATCAGAATGGCGGGCGGAGAGGGCAGCGCGGCAAGGCGGCGGGCGATGCTGAGACCGTCCTCGCCCGGAAGATTGATGTCCAGCACCACCGCCAGCGGCATCCCGGCGGCCATCGCGCGGTCGAGATCCCCGGCATTGCCCACGCCGGAACACGTCCAGCTCTGCGCCGCGAGCAGGCTGACGAGCATCGACCTGATCTCGGTATCGTCCTCGACCACAATGATCTGATGCGGCTGCCCCTGCATCTGCCTCTCATCCTACGCCGCGCGCTGCACCGCAACGGCTGTAACGCTTCGTTACACGAAAGCCCTTCGGCGAAATCATGGCGTTACAGGAATATTTGAGACGAAGATCATGGCAACTTCGCATGGAGACGCAAGATGATACCCTCACGACAGATGATGCTGTCCGCCGCCGCGCTGCTGGCGACCGGATGGCTGGCCGCCCCCGTTGCTGCGCAGGAGCAGCCTCGCAGTGCCAGCACGGAGGTCACGACCGACCGCGGCACCGCGACAGTCACCCGCTCGAGCAGCGCAGGCGACGACGGGCGGTCGGGAACCGTCGCAATCCAAGGCGCGAACGGCAGGACGGCGACGCGCGATTTTGCGCGCCGCTATGTTCGCGGAGAGGGGGTGACGGCGCAGTCAACCCTCACCGGCGCCGATGGCCGCAGTCGCACCGCCGTGCGCGAAGCGGCCCGCGTCGGGCCCCGCACGATCGGGCGGAGCAGGCAGATCACCGGGCCGCGCGGCGAGACGCGCCCGCAGCGCCGGTGGGTGCGGGTCCGCTCCCCCCGCTGATCCGACCGCCTGTTCTCTCCGGGGCGGGACGCGCTGGTGGGGCGTCCCGCCCAACCTTACGAATGGATGATCGCATGAAGACGTTGCTATCGTTCGCCGCTTTGTTTGCCATGGTGCTGGCCGGCCCGCTGCAATCCCAGCCCTCCGAGCCAGCGGAGGCGGTGCCGGATAATCCCCATCTCGCCCGGTCGAGCTGGCCGTTGTTCCACCGCAACGCCTACGCCACCGCATCGGGAGACCTGCCCGCGCCGCGCCCCGGCGACCGGGTGCGGGTCACACGGCTCGACAATCCGGCTGACGGGACGTCGCCCTGGACCGTCTTCCCCGCACCCTATGCGGACGGGAGCCAGGCCGTGATCAGCAACACCCAGCACGGGGTCGTCAAGTTCCTGATGCAGGGGCCGATGTTCCGGCAGGTGAGCTATCTCGAGCTGCCGCGCGGCCGCTGGGATTTCGACTGGAACGTGGCGGCGCTGCGCAATGGCGAGATCGTCGTCACCAACATCTCCCGCAACGAGTTCGTGCTGCTGCGCGATGCTCGGCCCGATTGCCCCTCGTGCGAACTGGTGGTCGCCCGTACCATCACCGTGCCCAAGTCGGCGGGCGAGATCACGATCCACTTCTCGGTCAGCTATGACGGGCACATTCTCGTGCTGATGGAGGACAGCCGCATTGCCGCCATCTCGATCGCAACGGGACAGGTGGTCGCGGTCCATCCGCTCGGTGAAGGCGGCGCGGGCTATGCCTATCACAACGCCTTCGCGCACGACGAGACGGGGCGGATCTTCATCACCACCCAGAAGGCCCTGACCGCCCTCAGGTGGGACGGCCGGGCGTTCCGCACCGAATGGCAGGCGCCCTACGACTTCCGCGGGCCGGGCTGCAGCGAGCCGCGCCGCCAATCGCGCCTGCGCGAGCGACTGAAGACAATCCGCGGCCAGCGCTGCACCGGAACGGGCACGACGCCGACGCTGATGGGCGATGCCGAAAGCGGCCTGGTGGTGATGGTCGACGGTCACGCGCCCCGCAACAACCTCGTCGCCTTCTGGCGCGGCGCGATCCCGGCGGGCTGGCGCGGTATTCCCGGTCAGGACCGGCGGCTGGCGGGGCGGATCGCCCTGCCGCTGTCGACCCCGGAAGGCGAGGGCCATACCGCCGAGAACTCTCCCGCCGTGCTCGGCGATGCGGTGTTCGTGGCGCAATGGGCCGGCTTCAACCCCGATTGCACGCCGCCCAAGGGGGTGCAGCGGGTCGACTGGGACTGGGAGGCGCGCGCCTTCCGGCTGGTCTGGGCCAACCCCGAGGCCCATTTCAACGGCATCCCCACCGTCTCCTCGCGGACGGGGCTGGTCTACGGCACGGGCCGGGGCGAGGGGTGCGTCCATGCCTATCGCGGGCTGGACATCGCCACCGGGCGGATCATGCTCGACGTGCCGCTCGGCGAGGGCAAGGAGTGGACCGACCAGGGCAACCAGCAGGCGATCGCCGATGACGGGTCGATCGTGGTCGGCGTGCGCCAGGGCACGATGCGGCTCTTCGCCGATCGGAGTGCCGCGCGATGATCGCGCGTCGCAAGAACCTCGCCCTGCGCGGCGCGGCACTGGCGCTGTGCCTGGCGGCAGCATCCTGCGGCGGGGAAGACGGGGGTTCGGCGCCGCCCACCGGCGGCGGGTCGCCCTCTCCCTCGCCTTCCCCCACCGCCACACCGAGCCCGACACCCGCGCCCGCAGCCAGCCCCGCGCCGCGCAATCCCTTCCTTGCGGCATCGAATTGGCCGATCTTCCACGCCAACGCCTACGCCACGGCCTCGGCGAATACCGGGCCGGGGGCGGTTGAGACGGCCCAGGTGGTGGATGCCCTGACCCGCCCGCTCGCGCCCGCCTATGTCTCGCCGTGGACCGTGTTCGGGTCGCGCTATGCGGACGGATCGCAGCCGGTGCTGACCACGCCCAACAACGGCGTCGCCAAGTACCTGATTGCCAGCGACAGCTTGCGCACGGTCGACTTCCTCCCGCTTGAGCGCAATGTCACCGATTTTGACTGGGCCCTGCTCGTGCGTGCCAATGGCGATGCGGTTGTGACCGAAAGGCTCGGCAACAACATCGTGCTGGTCGGCGATGCTCGTCCCGGAGACCCGCTTTCGCCGCTCGCGGTCCGGCGCCGCATCGCGGTCGATCCGGCGGTTCACGGGCGCCTGCTCGCACATCATTCGCTGGCCTATGACGGGACGCTGATCGTGCGCACCGATGCGAACCGCCTGATCGCCGTCGATCTGGATGCGGGCAGGGTCATCGCCGGGTTCGATCTGCCGAGCGACAGCGGAGCCAGTTTCCAGAACTCCTTTCCAATCGACGAGACCGGTCGGATCTTCGTGGCCGCGCAGAACCTCGCGGTCGCGGTCGACTGGACCGGCAGCGTATTCCGCCTCGCCTGGCGCGCGCCTTACGACATGCGCGGGCCGGGCTGCGAGGATGTGCCGCCGGACCGATCGCGTGAGGAGGAGGCCCGGGCGGTCGCACTCGGACTGCCGTGCACCGGCACGGGCACCACGCCGACGCTCATCGGCTCGCCCGAAAGCGGCATCTTCGTGATCGTCGACGGGCACCAGCCGCGCAACAATCTCGTCGCCTTCTGGCGCGGCGAGCCGCCCGCGGACTGGACCCCGCTGCCCGATCCAGCGCGCCCGGGCCAGTTCCTCGACCGGCGCGTCGCCGGCGTGCTGGCGCTGCCCTACTCGACCCCCGACGGCGAGGGGTTCACCGCCCAGAACTCGCCGGCTGCGTTCGGCAATGCGGTCATCATCGCGCAATGGGCAGGGTTCAACCCCGATGCCACACCCCCGACCGGCGTGCAGCGGGTCGACTGGCTGCCGCAGCAGCGCCGATTGAGCCTCGTCTGGGCAAACCCCTCGATCCTGTTCAACGGCGTGCCTTCGATCGGGTGCTCGGCGGGCGTCTGCATGACCTATGGCGCGGGACGCTACGGGAGCCGATACGCCTACACCTCGCTCGATCTTGCCACCGGGGCCGAGACAGGGCGGGTCGATCTGGGCACCGACGACAGGGTGCTCGACCAGGGCAACGGCCACGCGATCGCGGATGACGGGTCGATCATCTTCGCGGGCAAGCGGACGCTGATCCGGGTGCGTTGACCAAGGCTGGCATTCCCGCGGTGCTTGGCGCGTGCACGCGCAAGGAGATGCACATAGCCGACCTCGGCGTAAAGCGACGCGGATAAGCGGCAGTGCTCCTTCAGAGCTGGGGATACATCGGCGATCGGCTCGACCGGCCTCCCGTCACGATCGCACATGATCAATCGGAAGACGTTTTCGGACATCTCAATCATTGCTGTCTCCGACTTGCCTGCTTGATCCCCTCGATCAAACGCATCACAGCTAATGGCCCGAGGCGAAGGCCTGGGTCATTGTGCGGCGCGCAGCGGCATCGAGCCACGCCCCGCGCAGCATCACGCCCTCGATCGTCCGGAGATTGCCCAGATCGACAAGGGGATTGTTGCGCACGAGCATCAAGTCCGCGCGCGCTCCTGGTACGATGGTGCCCCATTGTCCCGCCTGCCCGACCGCTACCGCCGCCTCGCGCGTCGCTGCCGCGATGGCCTCGCCGGGAGTGAAGCCCGCGTCGACGAATGCGGCCAGTTCGTGGTGAAGGGAGGCTCCGGGAACAAGATAGGGGCTGGGCGTGTCGGTTCCGGCCATGATCCGGGCTCCAGCCTTCCTGAGGGCGCCGAGCAGCAGCCGCCTGTTTTCGCGCCCCTGCTCCACAATAGCCCAGTCTTCCGGTTCCAATCGTGCCGCCATTCCCCGTGTCTGGCGCTGCCATTCCTCGAGAACGAATGCCGGAAGCCGGTGCATCTCGGGCTCGGATAACCAGCCCGCCTGTTGCTCGACGCTGCCGAGCCCGCGTTCCGCAACCACCATGGTCGGCGTCACCGACGTTTTCTCATCGGCGACCCGCTGCGCCAGCCCCGCCATACGGGACCGGTCGATCGGCTGTGCCAGATAGAGCTTCGACCAGTGAAAGCGGCCACGCACCGGGCTGTCGTCCGTCTCGAGCCAGCGGCCGAAGCTCGTAACATGCTCGATGCCCTGCGAGGTGAGGGCCTCGCCAAGGTTGATGCTGCGTGGCACATGCCCTGTCAGGGTCAGGCCATTGGCCTGCGCCTCCGAAAGGAGCGTGCGATAGGCTGCGGCCGAGAGATTGTCATAAACTTTGAGGAAGTCGTATCCTGCGGCAATCTGCGCCCGCGCCTGAACTGCGGCGCTGCGTTCGTCGGCGACCGCCAGATTTTCCGGGCGGAGCGGCGGGTCACCATCGAGGATGGGTCCGGCGGTGATTATGGTGGGGCCGATCAGGGCGCCCGACGCGACCCTCTCGCGCCAGTCGAGGATGAACGGGCGGCCATCCATGTTGCGTACGGTGGTCACGCCCTTCGCCACGAAAAGCTGGAGAATGCGCGGATCCTCGATGTGTTCGAGGTGGACATGCATGTCGGCGAGGCCAGGCAGGAGCCATTTGCCCCGGGCGTCGATAACCGTCGCCCCGGCAGGAATGCGTGTGGTCGCGCGTGGGCCGATGGCGGTGATGATCTCACCCGCGATAATCACCGTGCTGTCGGGTAGGACGGCGCTGTTCGTCGTCATCGGTGCCACGTTTGCACCGACTATGGCGATGGCAGGGCGTTGTTCGCCGAGAGTGCGGTTCTGGCTGGCCGTGCATGCGCCAAGCAGGCAGGTCAGCCAGATCAGGATATGCATGCGCATCATGCCGCAGCCCCCATGAGCGCGCTCACCAAAACCATCGCTACCGCCGCAGGAGCAATGTAGCGCACCAGTGCGCGCCATGCCCGGAGCCAGCGCGGGCCGAGGTCGATTTCGCCGCCGAGCGCGCGAAGCGGCATCGCCCAGCCGACGAACAATGCAATCGCAATGCCCCCAAGCGGCAGCAGGATGTCGCTGGTGAGGAGATTGAGCCAATCGAAGATGGTCCGCTCGTCGCCGGCAATCCTCACGTCGGACCAGACATTGAAGGAAAACACGCTGGCAAGACCAATGGCCCAGCACAAGAGGCCGAGCATCGTGGCGCAGCTGCTCCGCCGGAAGCCGCGTTCCACCATCGTCGCCACGATCGGCTCCAGCAGCGCCACGGCCGAGGTGACAGCGGCAATGCCCAGCAGGATGAAGAACAGGGCGCCGAACAGGTCCCCGCCCGGCATGCCGCCGAAGGCGACGGGCAGCGTCACGAACACCAGCCCCGGCCCGCCCGCCGGATCGAGCCCATGGGCAAAAACCAGCGGAAAGATCGCGAGGCCCGCCGCCAGCGCGCACAGCGTATCGAGCGCGGCGATGGTGATCGCGGTGCGCGGGATCGAGA
>NZ_LSJS01000027.1 GCF_001557325.1 Erythrobacter donghaensis | reverse complement strand
GGGGTGACTACACGAAAGTGACGTATCTGCACGGAAAGGGCGAACGGATAGCGAACGTCACGCGGCAAGTAGGGAGTTGACGGCGCGCAGCGGTCGCAAGGCGTCCGGATCGGGTTGATCTTCAACATTCCAGCTATAGTCACCGGTCAGCGAGATATGCTCCCAGCCCAATGGCGCGATGTGGCGTGCGATTTCGTCGGCTGTGCCGATGTCCGCCAGCGCCATTTCGAGATAGCGAGTGTTCCACAAGATGATGGCGGCGACGAGCAGGTTGAGGCCGGAGGCGCGATAGGTCTGGTTCTCGAACCGACGATCGCGCAGTTCGCCGAGCTGGTTGAAGAAGAGCGCGCGGGCGAGCGCGTTGCGGGCTTCGCCTTTGTTGAGGCCCGCCTGGGTGCGCCGGCGCAGGTCGATGTCGCGCAGCCAGTCGAGCATGAAAATGGAGCGTTCGAGGCGGCCCAGCTCGCGTAGTGCGAGGGCCAGTCCGTTCTGTCGCGGATAGGCGGACAAGCGGCGCAGCATTGCCGAAGCAGTGACGGTGCCGGTGCGGATCGACGTGGCGAACCGCAGCAGTTCGTCCCAATGCGCCGCGACATGACCCAATGCGATCGGTTCGGCCGTCATGCCGGCAAGCAAGGGGCCGGATTCTTGGCCGGGAAGGAGGTGTAAACGACGCTCCTTGATGTCGCGCAGGCGCGGCGCGAAGCGGTAGCCGAAGAAGGGCATGAGGCCGAACACATGGTCCGATGCCCCGCCCGTATCGGTGTAGTGCTCCTCGATCGTCAGGCCGGTCTGGTGATACAGCAAGCCATCCAGCACATAGGGCGCTTCGCCAGCGGTCGCCGCGATCACCCGACTTGCGAAGGGGTCATATCGATCCGAGACATGGGTGTAGAAGGCAACGCCTGGTTCGTTGCCGCTGCGCGCGTTGATGTCGCCGATCGCGGCCCCACGGCCCCCGGCATGAAATTGCTGTCCGTCGCTCGACGAAGTGGTGCCGTCTCCCCACAGCGCGGCGAGCGGCATGGCGCGATGGGCGTCGATCAGCCTTCCCAACGCTTCGCCATAGGCGGCTTCGCTGATGTGCCAGTCGTGAAGATGGGCGAGCTGACGCAGACTTGCGCCCCGGCAGGTTTCCGCCATGCGTGTGAGGCCGAGATTGATGCCATCGGCGA
Source organism: Erythrobacter donghaensis (assembly GCF_001557325.1). GTDB lineage: Bacteria > Pseudomonadota > Alphaproteobacteria > Sphingomonadales > Sphingomonadaceae > Erythrobacter > Erythrobacter donghaensis_B. The sequence continues at coordinate 3,423 of NZ_LSJS01000027.1, read as the reverse complement.
GGATGACCGTGAGCAGCGCATTGCGATCGTCGGCTTCCCGGCCCGAACGACGATGGATGAAGCATTCGCTGAACCCGGTCCAGGCATCGACCTCCAGCAGAAGATCGGTGATCTTCACGCGCGGCAGTCGATCATAGGCGGCGCGACGGGCAATCTCGGTGGCGGGCGGTGTTGCCGCCTTCAGCGGCGAGATGATGAGACCGTTTTCGTCAAGCTTAACCTGGGGCAGCTCCCCTTGCCGTGCAAGGACCGTTACCTGCTCGATCGCCGTGTCGAGCCTGGTGCGCCGTTCCTCGATATGGCGCTCGAAATCCGTTTCGATGGCGAGCGGCAACGGCCCCTTCTCGCGCAGCGCCGCAAAGGTCGCCGGCGGTATGAGATAGCTGTCGAAATCGCGAAACTGCCGGCTTCCCGCGACCCATATATCCCCGGCTCGCAACCGCTCGCGTAGTTGCGACAAGGCGCATAGTTCATAAGCGGCACGATCAACGATGCCATCCCGCAGGACGAACGGGCGCCATGCGGGCGGCACAAAGCGTAGCGGCACGCGATCAGGCAAGCGCCGTTTGCCGGTCCGATATAGCTCCGCGATGATGGCCAGCGCTGACAGGAGCCCCTGAACCGCGCCGGCGCCGCGAAACTCGAAGGCGTTGAGAAAAGCGCCGACAAAGAGCTTCACCGTCCGATGCCGCTCGATCAATTCGGCGGTGCGATCGACGGTTTCCGGTCGCCCGAGCACTTCGGCCTGCTCGACGGCCACGGCGAAGTGCTGCCAGTCCAGCGCCTCGATCTGCGCCAGAGAATCCACGCCCTTGCTGCGCGCGTCGATGAGGAGGCGGCAAGACCCCGTGAGCGTCCGGAGGTGGCCTTGCAACTCGCGCACCGTCTTGAGGGCTTTGTCGCGGGTCCGGTTCTCGGCGCGGCGCGCCATGCTGCCCAACAGCTTGTCGAACATCGTCAGGGTGGCGTCGGTCAGGCTTTCCTCAAGCCGGATGCCGGTTGCCGCCAGCGTCGCATGGCGGCGCAGGGCATTGAGTTCGCCAAGGTGCTGGGGTGTGATGCGGCTGCCTTCGTCCGCCAGCCTGTCAAAAGTCAAAGCCGGGATCATGTCGGCACGGGCGCGATCGAGGCCCAGCGCGCGGATATAGGCGAGCCGTTCGATCAGGCGCAGGATGTTGCGCGCTGCCGGCGATTGTGGCGCATTGCGCATCCAGGATAGCCATGTCGCGACCTGCCCCGGTCGTCGGGCCAGCAAATCGTCCAGGCCCTGAAGGGTGTCAGGCAGCAGGCCATTCGTGAGCACTTCATAGGTAAGCTGTTCGGCTTGCTGGCGCGCCCGCCGCAGCACCGCTTCGAGAATCGACGGAGAAGGCAGGAGGATCTGCAGGCGCCGGAGTTCATCGACGATGACGTCTGCCATCTGGCCGGGGTGTATGATGGTCTGCGCGATTGGGACCGAGAAGGCGACAACTTCACGGAAAGCGTTGCGGTCAAAAATCCTGAACCCGTGCGATCGTCGGATTTCGACGAGATGCTCGCGACGGGTCTGGTCCCGATGGGCATAATCCGCGAAGGCTGCCGGCCCGACGCCGAGTTGCTGCGCCACATAGGCGAGCACAGGAGCGGGCGGGACTTCGCCCGCTTCCAGCGCACGGCCAGGCCATCTCATATATAGCATGAGCATCGCATAGCCGAGCCGGGTGGCATCGCCGCGACGGCGGCCGACAATTTCCAGGTCGTCGCTGGTCAGCGTATAATGACGCGCGATCTCGCGCTCATCGAGCGGCGCGCCATAATGCCTCGCCCAGATTTCCAGGCTCACCAGTCGCCGTCTCGCCAAGCATCATCTCCTTCGCTTTGCGTGTCCGTCAGACGGTCCTCTGGCGGCCAACAGGAATATGTCCGTTAACTCTGGACCTGTAACGGCGATTCGGACAAGATCGCATAATGACGGGAAAACGGACAGGATCGGGCATCATGTGGCGCTGATCGGCTATGCGCGCGTCTCGACCGCAGACCAGAAGCTGTCGCTCCAGCTTGACGCGCTGAACACTGCCGGGTGCGACCGTATATTCGACGATCACGCATCCGGGGCAAAAGCCGATCGGCCTGGCCTAACCGAAGCGCTCGCCTATTTGCGCCCCGGCGACACGCTGGTGGTCTGGAAACTCGACCGCCTCGGCCGCTCGATGAGCCACCTGATCGAGAAGGTCGGCGAGCTTGCGGCGCGCGGCATCGGGTTCCGCTCACTCACCGAGAATATCGACACCACCACTTCGGGCGGCATGCTGGTGTTCAACATCTTCGGCTCGCTGGCCCAATTCGAGCGTGACCTGATCCGTGAACGCACTCATGCCGGCCTCAAGGCCGCACGCGAGCGGGGCAACAAGGGTGGTCGCCGGCCTGTCGTTACCCCCGACAAACTACGTAAAGCGCGGGCGCATATCGCAGCGGGCCTCACTGTTCGTGAGGCGGCGGCCCGGCTCAAGATCGGCAAAACCGCCCTATACAAGGCTCTGGAAAACGCGTGAAACCGCTGGCGATCAAGAACTCGTGGGTGCTGGTCACAGGGGCTTCGACCGGTTTGGGCAGAGCGTCCGCCCTCCGCTTGGCGGCATCGTACCAGGCCAAGCCCCTGATTGTTGGACGAAGGCTCGACAACTTGCGGGAGCTACAGACCGAAATTGACGAGCGGTTCAATGTGCCGTGCGAGATTATAGTGGCTGATCAACGTGAAATCGAGGGCAGGGAGAAAATCGCGGCTAAGGTTGCAGAATTGCAAGTAACAGCCGCTTTGTTGGTTGCCGGAATGACGAGCGTTGGTTCATTTGATGCAGGCCGTGCCGACACTTATGCCGAGGTAATTGAAACAAACATACTCGGTTTCACGGATTTGCTGGCTCGCCTGATTGCGATTTTCAGGGAGCAGCCGTTTGAATCCTCAGTAATCGCCGTGTCGAGCCTGGCGGGCGAAACATCCGTGCCCTTCCAAGCGGTCTACGGCGCGTCGAAAGCCTATGTGAGCACCCTCATGCGAGCGCTTTCCGTGGAGCTTGCCGGGACGGGAGTGAGTGTTGGGTCTTTTGCACCCGGTGGAATCGACACAGACATGGCTGCCCTCAGCGATTTGAAGTGGGGGAGGTTGGGTTTGATGGACGTTGACCGGTGCGCGGCCCATGCAGTCCACGCTCTGGTTTATCGGCAATCCTTCGCCATACCGGGGATGGGCAACCAGCTCACATATTTGGCGAGCAGGGTTCTACCTCGATCGTTGGTCAATCGGATTGCCGCCCTCCCATATCGGCGCCCGTAGGGCGGCACCACATAAAAGGGGCAGGAAAGCCTGCGAATAGCATCTGCTGGCATCGTACCGGATTTGTTCGCCCTTAGCGTGCAGATACGTCACTTTCGTGTAGTCACCCC
>NZ_LSJS01000274.1 GCF_001557325.1 Erythrobacter donghaensis | reverse complement strand
TTCCGGTATTGTTCGTCCTTAGCGTTGCTTGGCGTACCTCCCACGCTATGCCCTCTATCGGGGGCGGAAACGGTCGCTCTCGGATGAGATGATTGCCGATCTGCACCGCCGCGTTGCCGCCGGTGAACGCAAGGCGACCATCGCGCGCGACATGGGCATCAGCCGCGAAACCCTCTACCAGTACCTTCGCGCCGCTGCCTGACACCAATGTTCACATTATGTCCGGAAAATCGTTGTTCAGCGTACAAAGCTTGAGGTGACGCCGACCAGCGGTGAGAAAAACAGATTGTCAGGAAGCTCAGCGTCTCTCTTGCCCGAGGGGGAATTTCCAGCCAATCGACCAAAGCATTGACCGAAGGGCGGAACCCCTCGCGCTTGTTCAACAGAGCTTCTTGTCCGCAGACATAGGCCTTCACCATTGCGCGCTCGATCTCGCCAATCGTATTTTGCGTGCGCCCCCCTTTACGCGCCTTGCGATCCCGGGCGACAATGTCGCGCGCGACCTCGCGGAATATCGTGCGCATTTTCGATGTTGGTCGCTCGGCTTTGGCAGGCTTCCTTTTGACGTTCACAGTTGCAAAATCCCGAAAAAAAGCGAGCCTCAGACCGACTGACGCGGCGCGATGCCGAGGCGCTGTGCGACCTGCGTGTAGAGACCGACGATG
>NZ_LSJS01000273.1 GCF_001557325.1 Erythrobacter donghaensis | reverse complement strand
GAACACCAGCAGGCGCGAGATGTTGCGCACCGGGGCCTTCCTCGCCAACAGGTCGCCGTCGACCGTGATCGCATAGGCCCCGCCCCACCCGGCCAGCACCGCGACATATTGCTCGCCGTTCACGGTGTAGGTGACGGGCGGCGCGACCACGCCGGTCTGCGCAGCGAAGCTCCACAGCTTCTTGCCGTTCGCGGCGTCATAGGCGTTGAACTCGCTCCCCGCGGTGCCCTGGAAGACGAGGCCGCCGCCGGTCGCGAGCAGCCCGCCATTCCACGGGCCGGGATGCTCGACCGTCCAGCGCGGCTTCTGCGCCACCGGGTCCCACGCGACCAGCATGCCGCGCAAGGTGCCCGCGACCTGCTTGCGGAAGCCGCCATCGGGCGGCAGATCGCCCGCGCCGAGGTTGAAGCCGACATTGAAGCCGCGCGCCTTGTCGGGCTTCCACCCGGCCTCGGGGGCATAGAGCATGCCTGCCTCGAAGGCCGGGATGTAGACGAGCTTCTCGGTCGGGCTGAAGGCCATCGGGTGCCAGTTGTGGCCGCCCAGGGCGCCCGGCATCACCAGCGCGGGCTTGCCGGTGCGGTCGACGCGGGCCTCGGGGTTCTCGATCGGGCGGCCGGTCTTGGGGTCGATCCCGCTCGCCCAGTTGATGCTGACATAGGGCTTGGCCGAGATGAACTTCCCCGTCTCGCGGTCGATGACGTAGAAGAAGCCGTTCTTGGGCGCCTGCATCAGCACCTTCCGCATCTTGCCCTCGATCTCCATGTCGGCGAGCACGATGTGCTGGGTGGCGGTGAAGTCCCACGTCTCCCCGGGGGTGGTCTGGTAGTGCCAGACATATTCGCCCGTCTTGGGCCGGATCGCGACGATGCTGGAGAGGTAGAGGTTGTCCCCCTCCCCGCCGCTGCCGTCCTTGGCGGGGCTGCGGTAGGCGCGGTTCCAGGGCGAGCCGTTGCCGACGCCGATATAGAGCAGGTCGAGCTCGGGGTCGTAGGCCATCGAATCCCACACCGTGCCCCCGCCGCCGATCGCGTCGCTGGCGCCGAGGACGTCCATGTTCCACGTTTCCGCGGCCTTCTGGAGATAGGCGGGCTGGTCCTTCGCGTCCCCGCCCTCGGGGACGGTGTAGAACTTCCAGAGCTGCTTGCCGCTGTCGGCATCATAGGCGGCGACGAAGCCGCGCACGCCGAACTCCGCGCCGCCATTGCCGATGATCACCTTGCCATCGATCACGCGCGGCGCGCCGGTGATGGTGTAGCTCTTGGACTGGTCGACCGTGACCGTCTCCCACACGGGCTTGCCGGTGTCGCGGTCGAGCGCGATCAGGCGGCCATCCAATGTGCCGAAGAACAGCTTGTCGCCATAGGCAGCGAGGCCCCGGTTGACGACGTCGCAGCAGGCCTTGACCCCGGTTTCGCCGGGAACCTCGGGGTCATATTCCCACAGCTTGGCGCCGGTGGTTGCGTCGAAGGCCTTCACCTTGCTCCACGCGGTGGTGAGGTAGAGCTTGCCGTCGATGACGATCGGCGTCGCTTCCTGCCCGCGCCCGGTATCCATGTCGGCATACCAGGCAAGGCCCAATTGGCCGACATTACCGCGGTTAACCCCGTCCAATGGCGAGAAGCGCTGTTCGGAATAGGTGCGCCCGTGGCTGATCCAGTTGGCCGAATCGCCGTCTGCGCCGACGAGCATCGCGGTGGTGACGCCCTCGCCCCCGCTGCTGGCGAAGATCTGGCTGCAATTGGCCAGCATCCCGGCCGAAAGCAACGCGGCCGCCCCTGCAGCCCAGCGCCTGAAGTCCATCAATGCCTCTCCCCTGAGTTCTTTTGACCCATGTTGCCGCTCCACAGGGCCCTTGTCCATCGCCTTGCTATGTGCAAATCCCTAGTCGGGTCGAGATAGACTGTTCATGCCGCTTGTCGGCAGTAAGGGGGAATTCAATGGGTACCAGTGACTATCGCAGGGGCAAGCCTGTATCGCGCCGCCAGTTCGGTACGACCACGACCGTCGCGGTGCTGGGAACCGGACTTGTCGGCCTGGCGCTGATGGATCAGCCCGGCAAGGCGCTCACGACCGTCGGCGAGACGGTCCTGATGGGTGATCCTGCCAGCCCGGTCGCAGCCTTCTATGTCCGGCCCACCAGCGGTGCGCATCCCGGGGTGGTGAGCTGGCGCAAGGGCGACGTGATGACCGAGGCCGAGCGTGACGAAGCGCGCGAGCTGTCGGCGAAGGGCTATGCGGTGCTGGTGCTTGACCGCCAAAGCGGCGATGCGCGCTGGGTGGCGAACGATGTCCATCAGGCAACCTGGTGGCTGAAGCATCAACAGTCAGTGAACATGAAAGTCGGCATCGGCACGCCGGAATGGGCGCTCCGCCGGTTGGAGCCGGCCACGCGCGTCTGAGCGGAGCTTCCGGCGCAGCCTGGCGCACGACGAGAAGGTCTAGCCAAACCGTAAACCTCTGAATACAGATGCCGGACCGACCGTTGGGAGATCGACCATGTGCGATGAGAGCAAGCTCGAGGAGTGGGCGCGCGGCGCCATCAGCCGCCGCCAGTTCGGCGCGCTGAGCGGCGCGGCGGCGCTGGCGGCCTGCGCGCAAGGGGCGAGCGAGGGCAAGGCGAGCGTCACCGCCGGTCTCAAGGAACAGGGCGTCAGCTTCGCCACGCCCGACGGGACGATGGACGGCTTCCTCGTCCAGCCCGACAAAGGCAAGCACCCTGCCGTCATCCTGTGGCCCGACATCGCCAGCATCCGCGAGGCCAAGCGCAACATTGCGAGGAAGCTGGCGGGCGCGGGCCATGCGGTGCTCGTGGTCAACCCCTATTACCGCGACGTCGCGGGCGAACAGTTCGCCGACTTCGCCGACTTCATCGCGGACGGCGGCTTCCAGAAGGTCGGCCCGTGGCGCGCCAAGCTCACCGCCGAAGCGATCATGCGCGACGCCGCCGCGATCACCACCTGGATCGACCAGCAGGAGGGCGTCGACACCGCGCGCGGGATCGGCACGCAGGGCTATTGCATGGGCGGGCCCTTCACCGTGTGGAGCGCCGCTGCCGTCCCCGCCCGGATCAAGGCCGCGGCCAGCTTCCACGGCGGCGGCCTCGTGCGCCCCGGCAACCCGATGAGCCCGCACGCATTGCTCCCCAAGACCGAAGCGAGCTTCCTCATCGCCATCGCGCAGGACGACGATGCCAAGGCACCGGGCGACAAGACCGCGCTGCGCGAGGCCGCGATCGCCGCCGGACGCCCTGCCAAGATCGACGTCTACGCCGGCGACCACGGCTGGATGGTGCCCGACAGCCCGGTCTACAACGTGGACGCGGCGACCACGGGCGAGGCCGACCTGCTGGCGCTCTACAAGGCGGCGCTGGCGTAGCCCGCGCGCCTGCGCCGGAACGCATGGCCGCGAGCGCGCTGACCTGCGCCGGGGGCAGTCAGGCGCCCGCCTTCGGGGAACTGGCTGCCACGGCCTGATGCCACGAAATGGGCCGGGAGCGGAAAGGCGTGAGGCCGATCTTGGATGGGGCGTTGCCTTAGCGCGGGCGGCGCTAATGATGAAATCAGGCTGCGAAATTGGCATCTTGCCGGTGTGGAGCTCTCTTTGCGCTTTGCCATTCTCCGACTCGACGTCGCCACAGCGAAAGCGGCTGTCCGACAGATAGCCAGAAGCACCGCCGACCTGCTGACGGTCTTGATCGGCTTGCCGTTGCTCACCTTGGTTGCACGCGCTTGGCTCGGAGGACTGCCGGACGAACTCCGCCATCTCGTCGCTTACGGTGCAAGCGCCTTGATCGCGACGGTGATCGCAAAGGCTCTGATCGAGCGGCTCTGGTTCCATCAGAGCGAAGGCGTGCTCGCGCGGTTCGCCCAGCGCCCCGGCGAATGGCTCGGCTACGTCGGCCCGCTTCTTGTCGCCGTCATCCTGCCAGGGTTCTTTGGGATGGCCGCAGTCGGCATCCTCGATCCGGGGGCCGCGGCTTTGGGGGCATGCGCCGGGGTGATCGGCGGGCTGGCGTTTCCCTTCGTGCGCGAGCGCATGCTGCGCTGGTGGCGAGACATCACCCCGCGAAGAAGGCTCAACCTGATTCGGCAAAGGCGTGCGCCGATGGTCGCGGCAAGCGCGGCGGCCGTGCTTGCCGCGATCGGTGCGATCCTGCCGCAGGATGGGTATTTCGCCCCAATCTGGGCTGGCGCTTACGGCTTGCTTGTCATCGTGCTGACGGGAGGCATTGATGCTGCCACGGTGCGCTACATGACGCTGATGGGCCATTCCCCGACTTCGCTCCTGCGTCGTTGGCTGCCCGGGCAGCTTGCGCTGCTCCTGCCGTTTGTGGTGGTGTCGGCTCTTGTGCAGAACTGGCTTGCGGCCGGGGTGGCGGCTGCTGTCGCGCTTGGCCTGCTCGTCCTGACCACAGCGCGCATTTTCGCCTATCGCGCGTTCAGCCGCCTGATCGCCGACTGGACCGTTGCCGGAGTGATCGCCGCTGCGGGCTCTGCGGCTTTGACAGTCCCGCCGCTCGGCCCGGTTGTTCTTGCCGCCGCGATTGTGTGGTTGGCCCGCCTCGGATCGGGTAAGCGATGGCTGCTGGCATGACCGCCGCGATTGCTTTCACCAGCTTGACGGTCAATCGCGGCGGGCGACCGGTTATCCATGATCTCAGTGCCGCAATCGCGCCTGCCAGCTGGTTCGGGGTGATCGGTGCCAATGGTTCGGGCAAGACCACGCTGCTGCGCGCCATTGCCGGAAGGCTTCCGATCGGGGCAGGCAGCTGCACGATTTTCGGCGAGCAGCAGGCCCACAACCGCAGCGCACGCGCGCAGGCAATCGGTTTCGCCCCGCCTATCGAGCATCTCCCAGCCTTGCTCGAAGTGCGCGAGCTGCTCGAGCTTGCGGGGGAACGGGTCGCAGATCAGCAGGAACGCAACGCGGCCCTGTGGCAGGCACTCGGCATAGCCGAACTGCTCGACGTTCCCGTGGGCGCATGCTCGTCCGGCATGCGCCAGCGCGCCGCTTTGGCTCTGGCCTTTGCCTTGCCCTCTCGCATCGTCATCCTTGATGAGCCCTTCAACTGGCTCGATCCCGTTGCGGCCTTCGATGTCCGGGCTGCGCTTGCAGGGATGGTCAAGGATGGGCTCACGCTTGTCACTGCCTTGCATGACCTGACCACGCTGTGCGGCTTCTGCGATAGTGGGATGGTGCTGGCCAAGGGCCGCGTGAGCTTGCAGCTGGACGAGGCGAGATTGCGTGCCGGACGGAATGATGCCGCCCGCTTCGAGCGTGAGTTGGTCGCGGCCCTCCGTTAGCTGCAGGCAATCGATCCCCGATGTCCACTTCGCACCCGCTCGCACAGTTTCCGCTTCCGGCGCGAGACCCGCTGCGGCTGCCCGGTCGGGTGCAGATGGTTGACGGAAATGGGCGACAAAGCGCCCCTCGGGCGCGTCTCCCCCGTCTCCAGGGACAGCGGGACCCCGCGATCAGGTCCGGGAAGGTGGGCCGGAGGGGCGCCTCGCGCCACGTTGCAGGTACCCTCTGGCGGCTCGTCACGGCGCGGCTTGCCCCGCGCCGTTCCCGTCAGGAGCCGTGGCGCTTGGCCCGCTCGTTCGCCGCGCCGAAGCGGCCGTGCTTGCGGTAGCGCAGCATCCACTTGTCGAGGAACAGGCCCAGCGGCTTGGCCTCGATCCCCATGTCGGCCAGCCCGAGCGCATCGGGGGCGACCGTGCTGCCGGGCTTGAGCAGCGTCCACTGGTCGCGGCTCATGGGCGTGAGGGGCAGCGCGGCGAAGGTCGCCGAGACGCCGTCGGGCATGGCGAGGAAGGAGCGGCTGCGCCCTTGCGCGGCGGCGATGCGGCGGTGGATCTCCATCATGGTCAGCTGCTCGGGCCCGCCCAGCTCGTAGGTCTTGCCGCCGTGGAGCTCGGGATGCTCGAGCGCGCGGGCGACCGCCTCGGCAACGTCCTCGGCGTGGACCAGCTGGAGCTTCGCCTCGGGCCCGAACACGGGGAGGACGGGGAAGAGCTCGATCATGCCGGCGAAGAGGTTGATGAACTGGTCGTCCTTGCCGAACACGATCGAGGGGCGCAGGATCGTGGCCGCGGGGAAGGCGGCGCGCGCGTTGGCCTCGCCCATGGCCTTGCCGCGGGCATAGGCGGTGGGGCTGGCAGGGTCGGCGCCGATCGCGCTGATCTGGACGAGCGCGGTGATATGGCGCTCGGCAGCCAGGCGGGCGATGGTGCCGGGTGCCTCGCCGGTGAGCTTCTCGAGGTCGCCGGTGAAGGCCCCGACGAGGTTGACGACATGGTGCGCCCCCTCGAGCGCGGCGGCGACATGGGCCTCGTTGATGACGTCGCAGGGCATCAGCTGGAGCTGGCCGAGATTGGCGAGCGGCTTGAGGCTCTGCGCCTTGGCCGGCGCCCGGCTCGCCAGCCGCAGCCGCGCGCCGCGGCTCAGCAGCGCCTGGGCGACATAGTTGCCGATGTAGCCGGTGCCGCCGAACACGGTGACCAGCTTTCCGGCGAGCGGGGAGGAGACGGGGGAAGAGGGGGATGAGGAAGGCATGGGGGGTGTGCTCGCTCGTGATGGCTGCCTCGTGATGCGAGGGTGCTTTGCGGCAAGCGCGCGGGCGAGGCAAGAGGGCGAAGCAGGCCGCGAGGCCCTGTGCGGGCGAAATGCGCAAGCAAGGGGAGGTTTGCATTGACAGCCCCCCGAACCCTTCGCTAATGGCCCGCGCCTACCCGGCCTCCGGCAGCGATGACCGAAGGCCCCGTGCCCAGATGGCGGAATTGGTAGACGCACCGTCTTCAGGTGGCGGCGCTCGCAAGGGCGTGGAGGTTCGAGTCCTCTTCTGGGCACCAACGCTGGTCAAAGATGGGAACACTCCCCTCAAGACGCGGCAAACCCTTTGCAACGCCCCGCTCCAGCACGGACTTGGGTCCGCTGATAACGATCTGTTTGTCGGAAACTTCTACCCGCGAGACGAACATTCGCAGGTAGGCGGTGCGCAAGGTGCTGTCCTCATCGTGAAGCTTCTCGCGCAGTTGATCGGCAAACTTCCGCAGAGCCTCAGGCGTGATTTTCCGGGAGCCTCTGGCTAGCTGACTTTCAAGCACCTCAATCCTTGAGGTGAGCGCGGCCACGGCCTCACGATTCTCCGTCAGGCGATTGGCGAATTCTGGATCACTCGCCTTCATCACGCCATCTTCGATCAGAACGAGGAGCCGGTCGATCGCGGTACGCCGCCGTGTTCGCTCCGCGCTTGCCTGAGAGAGTTCCTGCTCAAGCAGTTGACGCTTCTGGTCGGTCAGTTCGAGCACATCCTTGAGCAAGAGCTCAAGGCGCCCTTTGCCAAGGATGCGCTTCTCGACAGCGCCGAGAACCGCCTCATCGAGCTTCTCCCGTCGAACGTTCGGACACCGACACCTTTGCCCAATGTTCGTCCGCTCATTGCACTTGTAATAGTAGTATTTGACCTTGGTCCTCGACGTGCCGCTGCCGATTGTCATGCCGGATCCGCAGCCTGGCATGCCGCATCTTGCTATGCCCGTCAGCAACGTTGTCCCCGCGGCAACGTGGGGAGCCATTTGTGTCGGTGCCCTTGAGGATCTCAGCGCCGCAACTCTCTCGAATTGCTCGCGCGTAATAATCGCGGGGCACTCCACCGGGATCCAATCTTCGCGATCGGGCACATTGCCGTCGTCATCGGCTGTTCTGTCGTAATAGAGCCCCGTGTATATCTCGCGGCAGAGAATGCCCGCTAAGTTCCCGTTTGTGAACCGCGCGCCACGAAGCGTTACCCGGCGATCATTAAGCGTTTTGACGATCCAGCGGCCACCGCGCCCCTGCTCCGCCCAATCGAAGATCTGCCGCAAGACCGCCGCTTCGGACGGCACGATTTCAAGCTTCATCCGCTGCTTCTTACCATCGGTATGAGCGACATATGTTTTAAAGCCAAAGGGCACGGGCCCACCGTTCCAGAACCCGTTGCGGGCGTTCGCGCGCCGACTCTTGCGAGTATAAATCGCATCATCAATCGCGCGCTGTTCATCGACCATAGCGGTGATGGTCTGCCCCATCCGCTTGGTGCGGCCCTCGCCGAAGTTCTCGGTCACGCTGACCATCTCGACGCCGGCTTCGGCCAGAGTATGGATCGTGTTAATGAACAGGCGCATGTTACGAGCAAAGCGCGCCTGACGGTAGATGAGGACGATCTGGACTGGTCGGTCGGGCCCGGTAGCATCAGCAATCATGCGGTTGAACTGTGGCCGCTTACTGAGCGTGCCACTCAGCCCGCTGTCGACATACTCACCGATAATGTCGATCCCGTTGCGCTCAGCATACTGGTGTCCAGCGTAACGCTGAGCCTCAATCGAAAGCGCCTTTCCGCCTTCGTCATCGACGGACAAGCGCAGATACAAATAGGCTTTCTGTGCCGCCTGGCACGCTGCGGGCTTTGCGCGCATCATTCATCTCCGGTGAATAGCGCTGCGATTTCCTCGCCAAGCGCCTCGGCGACCATTTGAATCTCCTGCGCGGTGATTGGCAAGTCCAAAGGCAGGTCACTGTAAATTGGCAAACGGCGAACGGCGCCCCGTCCTCTAGAAGAGGAAGGGACGCCGTTCTTGACCTGTGAGGCTGGAGGCAAAGGCACGGAAGCCTCTTCTCGCGGCCTTACCCGGCGACCTTAAGTCCGAAGTAAGCACAGATTTCCGCGATGAACGCCCGTGCCGCCACTTCGCGCTCATCAGGCGTCATCGTGGCCGGATCAGGTAGCTGGAAGCGCATTACACGTTCATCCAGTTTCTCGATCTTGCCGACTGGCTGATCGTCGAAGCCCAGCACATCCACGGTCTCAAGCACGTCCGAAGGATCTTGCGCAGCCGATGGCTTCGCTTTTCCGCCGCTGCCCTCCGTTTCAATCCCAAGGGCATCGAAGAGGTCGCCAGGCTTGAGCATCACACCTTCGCTCATGCGAACTTCGGCGCTCTCGAGCACTTGGGCGCGCTCCATATCGGTGGCGGCCTTCATGAACTGAGCAAATTTGACGCAGGTGTCGATCGGCACCCTGTCGGGCTCGGCCAGAAGCTCGAACACGATGGGGAAGCGCTCCACAGTCCGCGCCGCTATCGTCATGCGGCTGACCTGATCTTTCTTGAGGATAGGGTAGCGTTCTCCGATCGCCTTTTGGCTTATGCCTGCAACCCGCTGCAGATTGAGGATGGCACGGGCCATCTCAATCTGGCTCCGCGGTGTGCCGCCCAGAGCAGAATCGGCCACGGCCTGGACCGCTTCTTCCTCGGTGCCGGAGAAGAAAACGCACCGCACACTCACGTCGCTGTCTTCGCCATGGACTGCACCGATGGCATAATGCCGCAGCCTGCCATCGATGATCATGATGCCCTTGTTGGTGCGGAGAACCGTCAAGGGCGGCAGGTTGGCCGGGTCACTGGCGCTGGCGCACAAGGCATCGAAGTTGGTCGCCTTAAGCCGTGACCCGTTAGAGGGATGATGTTCCCACAGAACCAGATCTCTATACGGCACCTTCTCCTCGCCAGGCACTGGGGACGGCACAGAGAAGGGCAAGCCCTTGTTCGGATTCACATCATCTTCCGCGTCGAATTCTTCACCTTCGGCGGAAGTAACCTGAGGCTCCACAGCGGCATCTTCGTCGACTGAAGGAATATCTTCCTCGTCGCTCTCGATTGAATCCTCGTCGCTCTCGATAGAATCATAGTTCGGCCAAGGTTCTGCATCCACGCCTTCATCAAGCGTTTCGTTCTCGGTTTCCGAAATGTGTTCATTTTTAGACACCATGTCATTACTCCTCGCAGTAAACAGGCCACTCCTGTTTTCGCGATTCGCTTTTCGCAGCGCCTCGGTCTGAATAATCCTCGCAGAACTCGATGGTTTCTGAAGCTCAGGCTGCGCGGCTCAGTGGCCGCCCAGCCTTTTGCGACTCTGTGTCGTGCCACGCCCAAAGGAGCGTATGGCCCCAGACGCTTTGGAAGGTTTCGAGAACTGCCGTCCGCGTGAAGGTGAGCGGAAGGTCGTATACCACGCCGCCTCGACGGCGAATCGCGCTACATTGTCCTCAATCTTGGTTGTGATTTGCTCATGGAGGCACGGATCAAGCGTGAAGGGTGTCACTGCTGCGAACAGCATTCCGACCTCGGACACGATGATATCTCGCTCCCTGAAAAAATGTTTTCGAAAGCGGGGATCGATCTTGTCGGGGCCCTGAAGCTGCTCGATAAAAGGCCTCATCCGGTTGTGCTGTGTCTCGACCGGATTTTCTGTCGGTAGGCCGGTCCACGTTGTCTTTGCTGAGCCTGTGAACTTAGGGATGGGATCCGCCATCGTCTTTTTCATTCGCGCTTTGTGTGCAGTCAGCCCTTTCCTGCTGAAGCTTTGCAAAGTCGCACACTTCTTGAGGAATGACGCCTCGGGACTGGATTGCATCCAAGCCTGGAAGAAAAAGCCGCGGGTCCAGCCCGGCTCAAACACTTTCGGCAACTGCTCGATGCGCTCTCGGGCTCGTCCATACAGTCTCGTGTGATTGCGATCACCGACGAATGGGCGTTCGATCGCTTCGAGCTTCCTGGGTTTATCCTCCTGAGTGTGTGTTTTTTTGAGTTTCCCAGGCATACCTGCTTCCAGCCATTCCCTATTATTTTCGGCTTCGCTGAGTGAGTTCAGCAAAGCCCGAGCCCAGCGCGTATGCACGTGAGCGGCAATTACAGCCGCGAATCTAACGACATCATTCTCAATTGCGACTTCGCTGGTGGAGCCCTTTTCTCTTCTGTGCCGAAAGCTTCCCTCCAGTCCTTTGAGATTATCGACAAGCATGATGATCGCCACAAGCGGGATGAGCTCCTGCTCTACGCCTATGAAATACAGCGCCGGTTTCTTTCCGAATGGCGTGCTCAGGCGCGGCTTGTCTGACCCATAGGCCGTTGTGTTCTTCACGATCTGGTCGATAGTCCTGAGCTTGGGGTCCCCGTGCCCCCTTGCCTCAAACTTGTTCATAGAGGGGTGCGAACCCCGGATCTGCGCCACAGCACCTGCGAGGTAAATCGCACCAGGTTTGTCGCTTTCGATGATCTCTTTGATCGAGGTACTTTCTTTGAGGCACCTTTTGATGCCCTCTCGCGTGATGGTCTTGTAACGATTGAGGCAGGCAAGAATCTCGCAGAGCCGCTCAAGCTCGCTCAGGACTGCGGTGCCGCACATCAGGCGCATGGCAGGGTCGCTCAAAACTTCCCTGATACGTTTCTCGTTAATCGGCCGCTGGCCTTGCCGGTCTCTGCGTTTCAGGTTCTCGGCTGAAACAAGCCATCCTTGGAGTTGTGCCCGTTTCACCTTCCACAAGATGCGCCTGATTGCCTTGAAATCCCGCCGCCAGACAGCCCAGAACAGGGCTGGATGATGCTTCTGTAGCTGGATCAGATTCTCGCAGTGAATCCGGGGGCTGTAGGCCAGCAGCCCCTCATGGCAATCGTGGCTGATGGCAAGATCCTTGCGATTGCTTGCATTTACGAGGAGGTTCTCGCCTACGTAAGGCCATCTTGCTGCAACGAACTGCTTTATCTGCCCTTCGCCTACGGGAATGGGAATCCCGTCGCAGGTTACCAGGTTCCCGAATTGCTCGATCTTGCCGAGCGAGCCAAGTGCTTCGAGCAGAGCTTGGTCAGGGCGCGCAATAGGTGTAGCGGATCGCACGAGTTCTTTCTTAAATCGCAATACTTCCGGGTCACCCGGAGTCCACGGCAACCGCATCCCAGCGAGCCGGTTGCCATAGGCGCCCAGTGCGGCGTTCGAAGAATAGCCCGAGAGCTCCTCCTCGATTTGCTGAAAGGGCGCCCAGCCCGGAAGCTTGCCCGCAACTTCGCTGTCGAGGCGTATCCCGCCGATTATGATTGGCCGCAACTGGGACATCTTCGCAGCGGCAGCTTCAGCGGCCCATTGGAGGCCGCCGCATCCAGCAAGCAGCCCGCTCCAATCGTCCAGCTGCTCAGCGTTCATCTTACTGCCGCCAGTCATTTCGTCGGCTTCTTCAGGTATTCCCACTGGTTCTCGAAACGTGCCCACTCTTGCTCTTCCCGTTCTGACTGTTCCTGCGCAAAGCGCTCCAAGTCACATTGTAGAATAGCAAGTCGTGCAAACAAAATATTGACACGTTCAAGCTCTGACCTGACCTCCTCCAAACTTGCTCTTAGCAAAAATTCATCAGTCAGTTTTGTTTCGATGGCATCTAAAGACTCAGCCAGCCTTCCGATCTCAGCCTCTATTTTCAGGGGGCTCGCAAGCCTCTGAGTTACCCCGTCCGCGTCGCTCCATTCAAACCAGCCTCCCTCATCGCTCAGCGGTCGAGAGAACATAGGATCATTGTTCAGCCACTCCAACGCCTCACCGCGGGTCGCATCCAGTGATGGCTTTGGCTCGAGATGCGAAAACTCTATCGCCCACTGCTGCCATTCTGTCATTGGACCGCTCAGGAGCTGAGCACGCGTCGATGGGTCGGCGAGTTCCTCCACGGTCTCTTCGTGGAGC
>NZ_LSJS01000272.1 GCF_001557325.1 Erythrobacter donghaensis | reverse complement strand
ACCTGCGTCTCTCGCCGCCACGCTCGACATAAACTGCGACTGCAAAGAATATGTTCTGGATTACCTCCTCCACAGCTTCCCGACCCAGCTTCATGAGAGCTTCACCGACGGCGACGGCAATCTCGCGTCGAGGCCAGCCTATGACGAGGATGGCAATGCCGTGCAGTGCCGCGAGGCGCTCGAACGACGTAACCGGCTGATCGAGCAATTGGCATCGATGGAACCGGTACAAGGCGCACTCGACCAGGTCGTGCAGCGGTTCGGGACCGGCATGGTGGCCGAGGTGACCGGGCGATCGCGCCGGATCGTCCGCAAGGTCGATGTGAACGGCGACCGGCTCGCTGTTGAGAACCGGCCAGCCCAAGCCAACCTCGCCGAAGCCCAGGCGTTCATGGAGGATCGCAAGCAAATCCTCGTATTCTCCGATGCCGGGGGCACAGGACGCAGCTACCATGCCGATCTGGGCGCGCGGAACCAGCGGCTCCGCCATCACTATCTGCTGGAAGCAGGCTGGAAGGCCGATGCCGCTATCCAAGGCCTGGGCCGCACCAACCGCACCAATCAGGCGCAGCCGCCGCTGTTCCGGCCGGTGGCCACCAATGTCCAGGCCGAGAAACGCTTCCTTTCAACAATCGCGCGGCGGCTCGACACTCTAGGTGCGATCACGCGCGGACAGCGGCAGACCGGTGGTCAGGGGCTGTTCCGCCCCGAAGACAATCTCGAAAGCCCCTATGCCCGCGATGCGCTGCGCCAGCTCTATGTGTTGATCTATGCGGGCAAGGTTGAGCGATGCTCGCTCGCGACCTTCGAAAGCACGACCGGCCTATCGCTGACCGACAGCAGCGGGTGCCTCAAGGACGAACTGCCGCCGATCACGACTTTCCTGAACCGGCTGCTGGCACTCACCATCGACATGCAGAACGTGCTGTTCACGGTGCTCGAGCAGTTGCTTAGCGCCAAGGTCGAGAGCGCAATTGCGGCGGGCAGTTACGATCTCGGGCTGGAAACGCTCACCGCAGACAGCTTCACCGCCACGGGCAGTGAGCCGATCTACGTCCATCCGGCCACGGGCGCAGAGACCCGGTTGCTGACGATTTCAATGAAGGAGCGCAACCAGCCGGTCTCGCTCGAGCGGGCGCTCGAACTGCGGCGTGAACCCGCCGCGCGACTGTTGGTCAATGCCCGCTCGCGGCGCGCTGCAGTCCAGCTGCCCGCTCGCAGCCTCATGCTCGACGATGGCGAGGTTGAACGCCGTGTCCGGCTGATCCGGCCAATGGAGCGGCTGAACTTCGCCCTGACCCACCTTCCCGAGACCAACTGGCAGGAGGTGGACGAGAGGACATTCGCGACCATCTGGCAAGACGAGGTGGTGCAAGTCGATGAATTCACGACAAGCGAACTGCACATCGTTACCGGCCTGCTGCTGCCGATCTGGAAACAGCTTCCCGAGGAATCGACCCGCGTCTACCGGCTCCAGACCGACGATGGCACCCGCATTGTCGGGCGCAGGGTCTCCGCAGCATGGGCAGCGATTGCGATGGCCAAGCCAGAAGCGCCCGTGCTTTCGCCGACACAGGCAATCGCAATGCTGCGTGAAGGGCACGCGGTGCTCGACCTTGCCGATGGGCTGCAACTGCGCCGGTCGCGGCTGATGCAGGTGAACCGGATCGAACTCACCGGGTTTGGTTCGACGGCGGTCGACCGGCTCAAAGCCATGGGGCTGTTTTCCGAGATCATCAGCTGGAAACTGCGTCTGTTCGTGGCTGACGACATGGTGACAGGGTCGGGTGTGCTCGAGCGGCTGTTTGAACGGCACCCTTTGACGCGCATCGCCGACCGGAAGGCGGCCTGACATGGCCAAGCTCTCCACGCGTGCGGCAGAAGTGTCGGAACGGCTTGCGCAGAACGTGCAGGCCGTTTGCCGCCATTTTCTGCCCGCAGGCAGGCGCGAAGGCCGCTACTGGATGGTTGGCGATGTCGCGGGAACACCCGGACGCAGTCTCTACGTTCGGCTTTTCGAAACCGAACGCGGCGTGATCGGCAACTGGGTCGATGCCGCAACCGGCGAGTATGGCGATCTCGTTGATCTCATCCGGCTCAATCAGCGGCATGGGCGTCTGTCCGAAACCATTGAGGAAGCTGAACGCTTCCTCAGCCTGCCACCATCGGCTTCCGACGATCAGCGCTGTGCCGCGTCATTCGCCAAGCCCGCGCGCGCAGGATCCACAACCGCTGCCTTACGCCTGTTTGCCGCCTCGAAACCACTGACCGGATCAATCGCGAGCACCTACCTACGGTCACGTGGCATCACACGCGTATCCGACCTGCCAGCCCTGCGCTTTCATCCGCGATGCTACTACAGACCAAACGAGGACGATGATCCAGCAACTGCGGGCGCTTTCCCCGCGCTGATCGCAGCAGTATCCGACAACGACGGCGTGCAGACCGGCGCCCATCGCACCTGGCTCGATCCATCCGGCAGCGCGAAGGCCAAAGTCGCATCGCCGCGCAGAGCGATGGGCAACATCCTCGGCAACGCCGTAAGGTTCGGATCTGCGGATGATGTCATGATCGCCGGCGAAGGCATCGAAACCATGCTGTCGTTGCGCGAAATTCTGCCAACCATGCCGATGGTCGCCGCAACTTCGTCAGCCCACCTCGCTGCGATCTTGTTCCCGCCGACACTCCGGCGACTCTATGTCGCGGTTGACCGCGATGTGGCAGGCGACGCGGCGTTTGGCACCCTGATCGACCGCACGCAGGCAGCCGGGATCGAACTTGTATCACTCATGCCGGACCTCGCTGACTTCAATGACGACCACCGCCAGCATGGCGTTGCTGCACTGGCGGAACGGGTCCGCCATCATCTCCGAGAGCAGGATCAGATACGCTTTTCCGTCGACATTGGCTGAGCCGATACGGGGTTGGAGGATGGGGCGATGGCGGCGTGCATGGGACTTGAACCAAGACCTGGCCCAGCCCGGCCTCCTTCGAGTGGCGTCCGAGAGACCGGCTGCCGCGAGGCCGCAATGGCAGCCATGCGGCTATTTTCCGGCGGCGCATCCGCGCCTTTCCATCGCGAAGCAAAATAGCCGCCCGCCCGCCATCCTCCGCTGCGCTTCGGTCCATGCGGATGCAGCCTAGCGGCAGCCGGTCAGAGGGACGCCCATGAAGGCCGGGCAAGGTGCCCGGTCCCAAGGCCCCAAGGACCGACGCAATGACCATCACGCCCGATTCAGAACCCGAACACAAAACCTCTGCCACCGCCCATCTCCTCGATGAAATCGCCCTCTACGGCTATCGCCCCTTCTCCGATGAAGCCGATCCGCGACCGCTCCCCGAAGAGCGCATCGCCGCTGGCGCCGTCGCCGACATGTTCGATGCCCTCATCGCCACCATGATCGACACCAGGCTCGAACCCGATCTGGAAGACCTGTGCTGGTCACTCGCCAACCTCTTCCACCGCGCCGAGGGCCGGATCCAGCGCGACCTCGACGACAATGAAGATGCCCAGAAGCGCAGCCAGCGCGAGCAGAATGGCTCCGAAGTCAAGTCAGTCGAACTCGAACGCCTGCTCCGCGAAGGCATTGGTCTGATCGAACGCCGCAACGCCATGGAATTTATGCGCGATGCCGCCGGCGACCAGTTCGAAGCGCATTTCCGCAAAGCCTGGACCCCGCGTACCGGGTCACTCGTCAACCATCGCACTATGACTGCCGCCATGATCGACAGCCGGGATTATCTGGCCGCGAAGCGTCGCTCAGAGACCGAGCCGCTGCTACCGGTGGGTACGCGCATCGCGTTCACGTCCGGTCCTGACTACCAAAACCACACCCGGATCTGGGCTGTCCTCGACAAGGTGCTCGCCAAATATCCAGACATGGTCCTGTTCCACGGAGGCAATCCCACCGGCGGCGAACACATCGCTTCGCTCTGGGCGCGCAATCGCAAGATCACCCATGTCGCGTTCCGGCCAGACTGGAATCGGTTCAAGAAAGCAGCGCCATTTCGTCGTAATGATCAGATGCTGGTAGCACTGCCCAAGGCCGTGGTCGCTTGTCCGGGAAATGGCATCAATGCCAACCTGGTCGACAAGGCGCGCAAGATGGGGATTACTGTTTGGGCGATTGAGTGAGTGCTGTCGGCCCTGATTGCAGCGATCTTATGTGCCTAAACGCCGGCAGCTCGCGACCAGATCTGGTCGTTCCCAATCATAAATGAAAACGTCTTTTTCCGCCAAAAGTCGCCATGCACCTTTCGGGATCGAGACACGACCCAACTGTTGATAGCGAGTGGTGAAAAGCTGGGGATGATGCTCGATACCCCTGACTAACATTGTCTGGAAGCTAACCATCACCGCTTCACGCTCTCCTATTGGCCAACAACGCTCTGGAGGGGACATGGCTCTGATCAGCTCTCAAGTGTGTTCCAGGATTACAGTCCCTTAGCCTGAGGCCGCTGGTATTGCCCTGCGTCACGCCAATTCGCAATCCGCCGATCAATGGCTGCCCAAGGCGCGCAACATTGGGTTGGAATTGGCAAGACGCTTCGGGTGTAACCTTTATCATGCTGGGATCGGACAAGGGGCTTGAACCCTTCAGCAACGGCCCCTTTGTGTCGTGTGTTCAAGAACTTGGAGAACGACCATGCCCTTGCAGTTTAACGCTCCACTTCGGTTGCCTCTTGTTACGGTCAAATCGATTGTTTTTGCCGGTGCATTTGCTCCGGTGTCGGCGGTTGCAGGGCCATGGACGCTGCCGGAAGGCGAGACTTACAACAAGCCTGCGGTCAATTACTTCTCGGGAGATTCGCTCTTCGGCACCGATCAGCCGGAGCTTGAGGAGTTCGAGGATTTCAACTTCACCTTCTACAACGAAACGGGCATCACCGACGACCTGTCGTTCATCGTTTCAGTTCCGATCAAGGAAATCCGTCGCCGCGACCGTAACCAAGCTGGCAACGTGACGACCCAAGAAACCTCAGGGGTGGGCGATATCGATGTCGGCCTGCGCTACAACCTGTCAAAGGGCCCGGTCGTGGTCGCGGTGCAGGGTCTGTTCAAGGCACCTTATGCCTACAGCGATGACGATCCGCTGCCACTCGGCAACGGGCAAGAAGATTTCGAGGGCCGCATTCAGCTGGGCCATTCGCTTGGCAAGGCCGGCTATGTCGTGGCCGAGGCAGGCTATCGTTACCGGGTTGGTGCGCCATCGGACGAATTCCGCTACCTCCTCGAATATGGCGTCGATGTGAACGGTTCGGTCTATCTGCGCACCAAACTTGACGGCCTGCTCAGTATCCGCAACGATACGCCGCGATTGGCTGCCAACGGCAACCCGACGATCCCACTCGCCTTTGATCTCGCCAAGCTTGAGCTGACCGCAGGTTACAAGTTCAACGAGAAACTGGCTGCCGAGTTCACCGCAACCCCCAATCTCTATGGCGACAACACACTAACCGGCACCAATTACCAGCTGGCACTCGTATTCCAGCTGTGATTGCGCACGTCATTGCCGCTGTTGTCCTGCTATCGGGACACTACTTCGTTATGGCCATACTGGGGGCATATGGTGTTCACCGGCTTTATCTGGCGTGGCAGGCATGGCGGTCGCCGGCACAGCCTCGCACGCATCAGCGGTTCGCCGAACTGCCGTTGGTAACGGTCCAATTGCCGGTCTATAACGAACGGCATGTGATCGCCCGGCTGATCGATGCGGCGGTCGCGCTGGACTACCCGGCGGATCGGTTGGAAATCCAGGTTCTCGACGATTCCACCGACGAAACCACTGCGATTGCTGCTGCGCGGATTGCCCATCACCGGGCGCTGGGGGTGGAGATCGTGCATATCCGCCGTCCCGACCGAATCGGCTTCAAGGCCGGTGCGCTTGCCTATGGGTTGGAGCAGGCGCGGGGCGAGTTTGTACTGATCCTCGATGCAGATTTCGTTCCGGCGCCCGATTTACTGCGCGCGCTCATCGATCCGCTTGCCGACCCTGCTGTCGGTATGGTGCAGGCCCGCTGGAGTTATCTCAACCGCCATCGCAACCTGTTGACCCGCGTGCAGGCGGTGCTGCTCGATGCGCATTTCATGATTGAACATCGCCAGCGCGCGGCGCGGGGGCTGTTCTTCAATTTCAACGGCACGGCCGGCATCTGGCGCAAGCAGGCGATCCGCAACGCTGGCGGTTGGCGGGCGGATACGCTGACCGAGGATCTTGACCTTAGTTACCGCGCGCAGCTGGCGGGCTGGCGGTTTGTTTATCTGGGCGAAGTGGAATGCCTTAGCGAATTGCCTGCCGACATGAACGCGTTCAAGAGCCAGCAGCACCGGTGGACCAAGGGATCGATCGAGGTGATGCTGCGCCTCCTTCCCTCGATCTGGCGTGCAAGACTGCCGCTGCCGGTGAAGATCGAGGCGACGCTGCACTTGACCAGCAACTTGGCCTATCTGCTGTTCATCGCCGAATGCTTGATCCTGTTCATCCCCGGCGTGGCTGTACGCGAAGCCTATCACCTCGATGCGCTGCTATGGATCGATGTGCCGTTGTTGATCATTACGAGCCTAAGCAATTTTGCGTTCTTCCTTCTGGGCCAGCGCGCCTTGCATCTGGGCATTGGCAAGCCTGCGCGCCTGCATGAGGTGGTCTTGCTGATGCCGTTGCTTATCGGGCTGGCGTTGAACAATTGCCGCGCCGTGATCGAGGCGCTGCTTGGCATTCGCAGCGGGTTCGTGCGCACGCCGAAGCAGGGCAATGCCGCATCGGACCGTCCGACCTCACTTTATCGGACATCGCGATCGCGGCTTGGCGAACGCATTGAGATTGGGCTAGGGCTTGCCTTTGCCGGATGTGCCGTGTGGCTGGCGGGGCGTCACCATTGGCAGAGTGCGCCCTTTGCGGCACTGTTTGCAATCTGCTTTCTGGCAATCGGGATCGGCAGCGTGCAGGCGCTTAGGCGACGACCAACACAGCGCCAATTGAGCGCGGTATGAAGAGCGGTCTCGCCGCATCGCCGTCCGCTGTGTCCGCCTCAGCAGGCTGGATCACATCGCTCGCCTGCGCCGGGTTTCTGGCGGCAAGTCTCGCGGTGTATGGAATCGCCGCGATTGCACCGGCGCAGACCGGAACGGCCTATATCGTCCTGCATGGGCTGATGACCGCAGCCATGCTGGCAGCTTGGCGCTGGGGAGGAGCGTTGCACCTTCCGTTGATCCTGTTCACCGGCATTGCCGCGCGGATCTTGCTGATCCCGGCACCAATGCTGAGCAGCAATGATGCCGAGCGGTATCTGTGGGATGGTGCGGTTGCACTGACCGGGTTCGATCCCTATTCGGTGGCGCCCGCCGACCAGCTGGTTACTGGTTTGCGCGCAATGTGGGCGACCCCGCCCGAACATGCCGCCTACCCCACGCTTTATCCCCCCGTAGCGCTCAGCCTATTTGGCCTGGCGGCCTTGGCCGGGCCGGTGTGGGGCATCTGGGTGTGGAAGCTGATCGCGAGCCTCGCAGGTATTGCGCTGGTGCCGCTTGCGCTCCGGCTGCTGCGTCGACACCGGCTGGATCGGCATATCGCACTGGTCGCATTGTCGCCGCTGCTCGTGCTTGAAACCGGGGTCGGCGCACATGTCGACAGCATTGTCGCCCTGATCGTGACGGCTGCGCTGCTTGCATTCGACGCGCGGCGACCGGTCTGGGTTGGCGTGCTGCTCGGGCTCGGGATTGGCGTCAAGCTGCT
This sequence comes from Erythrobacter donghaensis, assembly GCF_001557325.1. Taxonomy (GTDB): domain Bacteria; phylum Pseudomonadota; class Alphaproteobacteria; order Sphingomonadales; family Sphingomonadaceae; genus Erythrobacter; species Erythrobacter donghaensis_B. The sequence continues at coordinate 31,233 of NZ_LSJS01000272.1, read as the reverse complement.
GCCTGGCGCTGTGCTGGCTGCGCTTATCGTGGCAGCGGGATGGCGAGGCGGCGCGCGGATGGCGGGCGCGGCGATTGCTACGGTTGGTGGGGTTTACGGCCTCGCGTTCGCAGGCGGCTGGCGACCGATCGGAAGCCTTCCGGTGTTCTTCGAAAAATGGCGCAATGGATCGCCGCTGTTCACCTTGCTCGAAGCGCACTTGTTAGGCGCAGGATTGCTGGCGATGCTCGGGGCGCTGGCGGTTGTCGCCGGGGTGGCGGTCTTGGTTGTCGCGCGCAAGCGGCCAGTGATCGGGGCGCAGATTGCACTGGCAACGCCGTTGATCCTGAGCCCTGTCGCCTTCCCATGGTACTTGAGCGCGCTGGTGCCCCTATCCGCCGTCGCCCCGAGCGCGACCGTCCTGATCTGGCTGAGCACATCGCCACTGATCTACGAAGTGCGCGACCAGTTTGTCAGCGAAGGGGTGTGGATGCCCGCATTATGGCCGCTGATAGTGATAGGTGCAGGATGGGTCATGGGAGCCGGCATCGACGCGCGGCGCGAACTGTCACGACCTAAGCGGCGCGAGCGGCACGCCGACAAAAGCCTGAGCGAGCTGATCGACACACCGTCTAGCGGCGCGGGCTAGTAGAGAAAGTATCCACGGCTTCGGGATTGATGTGACCCTCCACTGCGACCCAACCTCGGAACGCTCTGGCCTGGTGTTTGCCGCCTTGTTCAGGTCCGGTGGGCTGGTTTTCTTCTCCTTCCGATCGTAATGTCTGCTCATGCCAAAGCCGGTCACTCGGCATGCCAGTTGCAAATGGCCGGAATGTCCCAGATTTAGACATTCAACCCTTGGTGCCGAACTTCGGCTCCTTCGCTGACCACGCAAGCCCCACCCCGCACTCGAAGGCCAATCCGTTGGCCGACCCCAAGCCTCCTTCAATCAACCCGTAAAGGGTCCGCTACGCTGCGCGTGCGGCCACTGCGTCTTCGCCTTCGTGGTGATTGCGGCTTTGCGCCGTCTGTCCGGGGCCTGTCGAGCGGGGATGGTCCCTGCTCCGAGACAGGAGCTCGAACATGTCACTCACCATCGCACAGCGTCACGCCTGGAGCCTCGCCCGCACACTAATGGTCTGCGTGACCCTGTTCCACGCCGGTAACGGTTACGCCGCCGTTCCCTCGGCTGAATTCGATGGCGATGCCGACAGCGTCATCCATGAATATGACCCGTTCAATCCCTGACCGCGTCAGATTGCGTTGCGGCGCATGGCTGGATGCCCATCGGGTATTCCAGCCGATGCGCATTTCTGCTATGGATTCCATGCACATTGCGCTGCGGTGGAGGTGGAGAGCGCGTCCCTTGCCCTTGGTTCCAAGGAGGACGCCATGCTGATCGGCTTTGCCCTGATAATCGTCGCAGTAATCCTGTGCTGCGCGCTTCTATTCCGCCTTTCGATTTACGCCCTTCCGCTGTTCGTCGCGTTTCTTGCGGGTTCGGCGACTTACCGCACCGATAGCGGCATTCTCGCTGCGCTCGCCGCCGCAGCCATATCCGCGATCATTCTGCTTGCTGCAGCCCAATTAACACTGGCGTTCGCTAAGTCCGACCTGACACGTGCTGCGGTCGGCTTCGCCTTTGCCGCGCCCGCAGCCATTGCGGGCTATCACGCAGTCCACGGCATTGCTGCGGCGACCATGCCGCCAAGCGCATGGCAACACGCCTTGTCATTGCTTGGCGCTGCGATAATCGCGGCTGCATCCTGGACTCAATGGAGCCGCGCCCGTCCCTAGCTTTGCCATTTTCGAAGGCCCGCCCGGCAGGTGCCCGGCGGGGCTCGCACGGCCAAATCGGCCAGTACGAGGCAGGCGTTGTGTTCGAGTGGCAGTTTCTGCGTTCCTCTTCTTGGGTCAGCTTGGTCTGGGCGTTTGCGCGGTCGGAGCGAGGCCGAGAATTCGCAGCCGGTTTTGGGCTGGCCTGTGGCGGACCGATTGCACTGATCTCAATCAGGCCCGGATTGGCGCATGGCCGTTGCCGATATCTGAGATTGCGGTGACCACTAGGCAGCACACCGGTGACGACACCTTGCTCATCGCATTTCGGTCTTGGAAGTCCGGGAAGTGCCATTTCTCCCGGTCAAGTGTGACCCGAGCCCACTGCGGCCTCGTCAATGGCCGTGGTTGGCAGGGGATGGCTTCGCCGCTTGATCCCTTGCTGCAACGCCGTCTGCGCCAACTTTCTTCCCCTGGGCGTGCCGCCCATTCCTCGCGAGGCAAGAAAGCCGTCTGGCCGTCGTCCTCCACTGCGTTTCGGCCGTTCCGGTGCAGCGGGCGCAAGCCCCTGCCTTCAACCAGCCATCGAGGCCGCGATGGGCGCGGGTTCGACCAACTTGAAGGAATGCATCATGGCCAACATCGGAACTTTCACCAAGACCGGCAACGAATACAAGGGCGAGATCGTCACCATGTCGGTGCAGCAGAAGAACGTCCGGATCGTCCCCGAAGCCAGCGACAACGAAAATGCGCCGTCGCACCGGGTTTTCGTCGGCCGCGCGGAAATCGGCGCCGCCTGGACCAAGACCTCCAACGAAGGCCGCGAATATCTCTCGGTCAAGCTCGACGATCCCAGTTTCACCGCTCCCATCTTTGCCAACCTCTTCGATGACGAAGACGGCAAGAGCTTCAACCTGATCTGGTCGCGCGCCCGCCGCACCAACGGCGACTGACCGAACAGCCAGCCCCGCCCGGCACCTGCCGGGCGGGGCTTCCGACATTCTCATTCGTCTGCTGACGTCACTCTCACAAGGAGTTCTGAGGCTTCAATACCGAGCGCGACGGAAAGATGCTCAAGCTTGTCGACCGAGGCACTGTAGCGTCCACGCTCAAGGCTGCTGACATAGGTTCGATCGAGATGGGCCCGATGTGCAAGCTCTTCTTGCGACAGGCCAGCAGCCAACCGATAGCGTTTCAGATTCGCAGCCAGGACCTCGCGCAATTTCATTGCACGAACTCACCACCGTTGCAGAGTATTTAACCACGGAGTATACTCTTCACGACTGGGCTTCGGCTGAGTTCAGCAGGCTGGCAACGCGCACGGGTTATCCGCGAAAAGGTACAATTCTCTGCCCGTTGTCGAACAAGCCAAGTTTTCCCCATTTTGGTGGGTCTTGGTGGTAAGAGACTGTGGATGCAGAAACGAGTCGGAACCAAAGGCTCGGACCATGACGATTGCTTCTTTCGAAAACAGCCCGCCCCTCTCGGATATGGTAACGCCGTATGACGAACGCCATTTTGTCACGTATTTACGGCTACTTGACGCCGCCGACGAAGGTGCGGAATGGACTGAAGTAGTGCAGATCGTCTTTGGGATCGATCCTGCCCTGGAACCGGTCCGGGCGCGTCAGGTCCATGAGACCCACCTCGACCGAGCACGCTGGATGACGTCCCACGGCTACCGACATCTGCTCGATAAAAAGCAAAGAGGCTGAATTCTCGGAAACGGATTGGCCCCCTTGCCCTAAACGCTCCGTCAGAATTTCTGCGCCTCCGGGCATAAGCATCCCCAGATTTTGATACTTGCGGCTTACCGTTGGTTAACAAAGACTTGATGCTTGGCCTTTTTGCCTGTGCTTTGCAGGGGTCTTTATGCCCGGTGGTTCGTCATGGCGGTCACCATCGACCGCGGATCAATATCGCGATCACGACTATGCGGACTTCGCGCAGGAATTCCTGCACCGTAATGCCGACTACCGCCGCGATTATGCCGACACCCAAGAGCGCATTGCTCGCTTCCCATCGGTCGAACACCATGAAAAGGAGGGCCTCTCCCGGCGATGGGGCTTGAGCTTTCCCCACCGATCCGCAAGCAAACGCCCGCGAGTGCCCGGCACTTTGGTCGCCCAGCGCATCGCCGGACGTGATCATCGTCGAAACTGCTAAACCGGACCTCCCGCTGATGTGGCTGTCGAGCTGGAAGCCGCTGGCAGAGATATCGACATCAGTCGGCAAACATCTCGTTTATACGAGGGGCAGCTGCAGGCTGCGACTTTGCATTCGATACCGAGCCGCCCTGCCCGTTCCCGCCGTCTCGATACCGTGCGATGAGACCTATGAACTGCGCATCGCAGCTGTCACGCGTATGCATCTGATAACGCGCGCCTCCAGCTCCACATCCCAAGGCGCTCACGTCATCACGCACAATCAACGGCTGCGGTTGAGCCGCTTCCTTGCTATTCACGACGCGCTCGTGGCGGGTGCGTCTTCTCGTGACCTCACCTACGGCCTGATCTTCCCCAACCACCGTCCTCTTGTCGGAGCGACCTGGAAAGCCTCGAGTGAGCGGCGGCAGGTTCTTCGGCTGATCGCCCAAGCGCGTAGCCTCGTGTCCGGCGGATATCGCGATATTCTCTTACACCGCTGACCCAGACATCCGGGGTGACAGATTACGGCACCCGCATTCGGTCACTCCCTGCCCACGCCAATCCTCCGCCAAAGCTCGCGAACCCCAGCGACAGCCCGCTGCCGCTGCCAACCTTCGCCGGAGCCTTGCCATGGATGCCAGACCCACCCCCGTGACTGCACGATTTTTGCGGACGCCTGATGCTGCAGTGCACCTCGGGCTTTCGGCTCGCACACTCGAAAAGCACCGCTGTTTTGGAACGGGGCCGGTCTATCGCAAGCTCGGTGGCCGGATCGTCTATGCCGTGACAGATCTCGACGCATGGGCAGAGCAAGGACTGCGGCGGTCAACCAGCGATCCCGGCAAGGGCATCGTCCACCCAGCCAAGCGTCTTGATGGCTATACTCCGCCGGTCCGGCGCTGAGGCACGCAATGCGACGCCTGTCCGCCTTCCCAGCCAAGCCTGCGCAGCTTGACCTGTTCGTGTCCCAGGGCCGCGATATTGCCGCGCGCGACGCGCAGGACCTGATGGCCTGGCCGTTCTTCAGCCTCGCCAAATCAAAACGGGTCCGTCCGATCGACTTCCGGATGGGCGAGGTTACGATCCTCGTCGAGGCGACAGCCGAACACGGCATGGCGACCATCTGGGACGCGGATGTCCTCATCTGGGTAGCGAGCCAGATCGTCGAAGCGCGCGATGCCGGTCGGCCTACCTCGCGATTGATCGCCGCGACTCCGCACGAGATCCTTGCCTTCACCCGGCGGGGCACAGGCAAAGCCAGCTACGAGCGGCTGAAGGCCGGGCTGGATCGCCTACAATCCACCACCATCGCGACTTCGATCCGCCAGCGTGACGCGCGGCGGCGGCACCGCTTTTCGTGGATCAATGAGTGGAAGGAGCGTCTCGATCATTCGGGTCGCGCGCTCGGGATCGAGATGATCATTCCTGACTGGTTCTACGAAGGCGTGATCAATCAGGCGCTCGTGCTCACCATTGATGCCGATTATTTCGCACTAACCGGTGGTCTGGAGCGCTGGCTTTATCGCCTCGTGCGCAAGCATGGCGGCAAACAGCGCGGAGGCTGGAGCTTCGACTTCCAGCATCTGCACATGAAGTCAGGTGCGCTCTCCCCGCCCAAACGCTTCGCATTCGAGCTGCGCGACATTGTCCGCCGCCAAGCGCTGCCGGGATACACGCTTACCATCGAACATGCGCTCGGCCGCGAACGGTTGAACTTTGTCGCTGTCCGGCCCGATCCGTTCGACGCCGCAATGCGCCGTCTCGGACTGCGCTCTAGCAACCATCACCCTGTGGATATGTCATGATGCAGCACGGACTATCAGGAACCGCCCCGCTCGGACCATCAGGAACCGGAAGTTCGGACTATCGGGAACCGAAACGTCGTCCAAAGCGCCGAAAAACATCAGCAATTTGCGCCCTTAACTATCCTAACAAAGAATCCTTCGGATTCTTGCTAACGGCTGCGAGCCTGTGGACAAAAAGCGGGGCGGACCCCGAAAGGCCTGCCGGTACGAGGATGGGTGATGACCCGCAGCTGACCCATGTGACGCTGGTCTGGCGCGAGGGCCAGCATGAGGACTGGATCAAATTCGGTAACCCCGTTGCCGAACGGATCCGCAGCCGTAGCGAGCGGATCGAAAGCTATATGGCGGGCCAGGTGTTCGCTTTGGTCCGCTGGGCGTCCAACGATTATGGCACCGTCCGTTCAACCTTGGACATCGTACAAGCTGTCGGCCTAGGCGAGCATTGCGCAACCGTGCCGCAGGTCGACCCCGGCGGAGAACTGCTGCTTTCGGTCCATGGCTGGCCCAAGGTCGCGCAAGTCTTCCGCCTTATCGATGCCATCGAAGCGTCAGGCATAGACCCCTGCGGTGTTGCTCCGGAACATTGGCGACACATCCACAACAGGATGGCGGGCCGACTTACACCGCGTGAATACACGCCCGCGCGGCAACAAGCCTGGCTCCAGCGCAAGGCACTTTTGCCATGAAGCGGCGCAGCATGATATTTGCAGCCATCGTCGGTTGCGCAACGCTCTCGACCTTGGCCGTGCCCGTCGCGCGCTTCGCCGTGTGGAATGCGACCGCCTCGGTCCCCACCGGGCTCTACGCCATCCGTGGCAAGGCGAGCCTGCATGTTGGCGAGCGGGTCGCCATTGAACCGCCGCCCGAAATGCGCCGACTGCTCGCAGAGCGGCGTTACCTCCCGACAGGCGTCCCGCTGCTGAAGCGCATCGCGGCTGTACGCGGCCAGCGCGTCTGCCGAGATGCATTGAGCATTTCGATTGACGGCAAATATGTCGGCGCGGCGCGTCCGCGGGACCGTCTGGGGCGCGCACTGCCGACCTGGGCCGGCTGCCATGTGCTGCGCACCGGCGAGCTATTCGTGATGAACCCGGCAGCGCCCGACAGTTTCGATGGGCGCTATTTCGGCGTGCTGCGTCTGACACACGTCATTGGTCGCGCGGCCCCAGTCTGGACCGATGAAGCGGGCAATGGCGACCATGTCTGGTTCGCCGACCCGCGCGCCAACGAGACTTCCCTACCTTCAACCCAAGGAGATTGAACCCATGCGTATCGGAACTTTTCGTGCCGCCGGCGGCGGCTACAGCGGTCAACTGCGGACGCTGTCGCTGAGCATTGAGCTGTCACTCGTCCCGGCAGACCCATCGGACAGTGAGAACGCTCCGGACTTCCGTGTGGTTGCTGGCGAAGATGCGGACGCTCGCGAAATCGGCGCAGGCTGGAAGCATGTCGGGGAGAAGGCAGGCGACTATGTCAGCTTGCAGATCGATGATCCTGCGTTTTTGCAGCCGCTGCGGGCCAACCTTTTCAAGGGCGATGACAACGGCCATGTTCTGGTTTGGTCGCGTCCCGCGCGGCGCGAAAAGGCCAGCTGAGCCATGCAGCTCCGCCGCCTCAGCTTCGCCGCATTGGCTGCGCTCGCTTTGTTCGGTGCCGCGCCTGCCTTTGGGCAGGACGCTGCCGACCCGACAGCGCCGCGCACCGTCGACATTGCAGCGTACGTTGCTGAGGCATCGCTGCGTTTCGGCATCCCGGAACAATGGATCTATGCGGTCATGCGGGCCGAGAGCGCTGGCCGGATCGGCGCGGTGTCGTCGGCCGGAGCGATGGGTCTGATGCAGCTCATGCCTGGAACCTGGGCGCGTCAGCGCGCCCGGTTCGGTCTCGGCAGCGACCCGTTCGACCCGCGCGACAACATCTTGGCTGGGACCAGCTATCTTCGCGAAATGTATGACAGTTACGGTGCTTATGGCATGCTCGCCGCCTATAATGCAGGACCCGGGCGCTATCAGGAGTGGCGCGATCGCGGTCGCCCGCTTCCCGCAGAAACCCGCGCTTATGTCGCAAAGATCGCACCGATGCTGCAATCGGACAACACGGCCACTGTCGTCGCCAGCATGTCGCCTGTGCCGCAAGTGCGCATTGCGTGGACGCAAAGCGGGCTGTTCACGGCGCGAACTGCCGCGACCGAGGCACCGCCGAACGCGGACATGAGCGAAGAAACGGCGGCTGCGCCACCTGCTTCGCTGCGTCCGCATGGCGGGCTGTTCGTCCCTGTCTCGGGGAACCGCGACCAGTGACGGGCCACCTCCCTTTCTGGCGCGTCATGGCGTGGACTAGCGCAATATTGTGCGGAAGCGGGGTTGCAGGAAAGGATGGGTCAGGAGGATGGCAAGATGAAAGCGGAGCCAGCCGCCGAGGTGTGGGGCCGCAGAATTGCGGGATTTTCACAGCCAGCCGCCCTGCCCCATGGCTGGCTCCAGTCTCGATAATTGTCGCAATTCCGCCGTTCAACGAGCCAGCCGCTGTATCGCATCGCTTGACCTCATGAGTGATGACGATCTGGAAATCAGGCCTGGGCGCATCCGAGATCGCAGTTCTGGCCAAGGCAAAGCGCGCACACTCAAAGCCCAACTGCGGGCACTTGCCAACCGGTCAGGCTGCGGCGGCCGGGCGGGTGGTTCCGCATCGCGGCGCAGCACAGGTCGCCTTGCCCGAGGCCGCATCGCAAGCCTGCAGGCAAGCTCCCGCGCAAGTCAGCGCCGTGTGATCGTCAAGGCAAGGATCGTGCGGCATCGCGGGGCGCGCTTCACTGCCGCGCCGCTGGCAAAGCACTTGACCTATCTCAAGCGCGATGGCGTGACCCGCGACGGGAAGGATGCGGCGCTGTTCGGCAGCGGCGACGAAACCGTCGACGGCGGAGCCTTCGCCGAGCGCTGCGCCGATGACCGCCACCATTTCCGCTTCATTGTCTCGCCCGAAGACACGGCCGAACTGGCCGATGTGCGAAGCTTCACCCGCGACCTGCTGACCCGGATGGAAAAGGATCTTGGCACAGGTCTCGACTGGGTCGCCGTTGACCATTGGAACACCGACAATCCCCACATCCACATTCTGGTACGCGGCAAGGCCGACGACGACCGCGACCTGGTTATCGACCGCAGCTACATCAGCGAGGGCATGCGGGCTCGCGCCGCGCAGCTGGTGACCATGGAATTGGGCGCACGGACCGAGCAGGACATTGATCGAAGCTTGGCCCGCGAGGTGCAGGCCGATCGCTGGACCGGTCTTGATCGCCAGCTGCAAACGCTTGGCGACGGCCTCGGCGGCGTGGTTGATCTGCGCCCCGATCCGCAGCGGATCGCCAACCCGGCCAACCAGCATCTCATCGGCCGCGCCACAAAACTCGAACGCATGGGCCTGGCAGAGAAAATTGCGCCTGGCTGCTGGCGGATAAAGCCAGCACTCGAGCAGACCTTGCGGGAGCTTGGCACCAGAGGTGATATCATCAAGACGATGCACCGCGCCATGACCGGGCACGGCCTTGCTGCTGAAGCGGGTCGATTTGCCGTTCATGATGAAAGGGCGAGCGAGCCTGTCATCGGGCGACTAGTCGAGCGTGGCCTGCACAATGAGTTGACCGGTCAGGCCTATGCCGTAGTCGACGGCGTGGATGGCCGGGTCCATCATTGCAAATTCTCCGACATCGACATGACCGGTGATGCTGCCACGGGTGCAATTGTCGAGCTCCGCTCCTGGACTGACCGGCGCGGCCGCGAGCAATCCTCGCTCCTGACACATTCCGACTGCGATCTTGCTAGCCAGGAGCGCAGCCGCGGAGCCACCTGGCTCGACAAGCAATTGATTGCATCGGAGCCGCTGCCGCTCGGTCCAGGCTTTGGCAGCGAAGTCGAAGCAGCGAAAACGCGCCGGCTCGATTATCTGGAAAGCGAGGGTCTTGCCCAGCGGCGCGGTGACCGCTTCGCCCTGTCCCGCAATCTGCTTGGCACCTTGCGCGAGCGCGACCTTGCCGACGCTGGTGCAGCACTTTCGCGTGAACATGGCTTGCCACACCGCCAAAGCCGATCATCCGGTGAGATGTCAGGCGTCTATCGCCAACGCATCCAACTCGCTTCGGGCCGCTTTGCGATGATCGACGATGGCCTTGGGTTTTCGCTGGTCCCTTGGTCAAAGCAACTCGATCGGCATCTCGGGCAATATGTGAGCGGCCAGCCTCGGTCTGGTGGTGGCATCGAATGGACACTGGGCCGAAGCAGGTCGATCGAGATATGATGTGGCAGGCTGAGCAGTATCGGCCCAATCTTGACAATCGCACCATCTGATGCGTATATTCGCGTCAGGAGAAACGATCATGGCAAGCGCAGCAATCACCCATCATGCGGCCCCGGCAGCAGCAGGCCTGCAGACCTTTTCGAGCGACGGCGACCGCAAGCGACTGACCGGCGCGGCCGTCAAGGCCGTGTTGCGGCTCGTCGATGCCTGGGGTGGCAGCAATGCCGAAGGTGCCGCACTGCTCGGCGTATCCGAGAGCACATGGGACCGGATCAAAGCGGGCAAATGGGATGGCACCCTGAGCCAAGACCAGCTGACCCGTGCCTCTGCCTTGATCGGTGTGTTCAAGGGGCTGCATCTGCTGTTTGCCGACGCGATGGCCGACCGCTGGCCGCGTCTACCCAACCGGGCGCCAGTGTTCGGCGCAAAGTCGCCAGTCGAGGCGATGATCGAAGGCGGCATTCCCCGCATGCTCGAGACCCGGCAGTATATCGACGCGCTGCGTGGCGGGCTCTGAACCGCACTACGCGCTGCCGCTGGTGCGTGAGGCGTTCCCGCGCACCATCAGGCTGGTCGCGAGCGCGCGGCTGCGCGAAGCCGTGCTCGCACCGCTGGTCGACGATTCCGAAGAGTTGGCGCTACTCGCCGAGATTGAGGGCGCGACCAGCGGGCGGTTGATTGCCGAGGAACGCGGGCTCGGTGCGCTCAGCCCCGAAGAACTGGTTCATGGCGTGCCGCATGCGCGCTTCATCAATGCCAGCTTCGCCTATGCCAAACCGCGCGAGCCGATGCGCTTCAACCCTGCAGACCGCGGCGCATGGTACGCAGCCCTCGCGGTCGAAACCTGCATTGCGGAAGTCGGGCATCACCTGACTAAGGCACTCGCTGACGCAGGCGACTTCAACGCGGTCGTCGAATATGGCGAAATGCTGGCGAGCATGGCTGGCGTGTTCGTTGACCTGCGCGAGGAAGCGGATCATCCCGCGCTCGATGCCGACCCCGCGACCGGTTATGCTGCTGGCAATATCCTTGCCGCGCAGGCACGCGTCGAGGGCCACAACGGCATCATCTACCCCTCGGTCCGCCACGCAGGCGGCACCTGCATTGCTGCGCTCTGGCCCAACGTTGTGCAGTCGGTGGTGCAAGGCGCGATGGTTCGGCTGACTTGGTCGGGCACGCCGGACTATACGTGGGAACCGATCTAGCAATCTGCGCCAACCTGTCCGTTTCTGCGCCAAGGCCTGCACAACTCAACTCCCCGCTTGCCAACTTCTCCGAAGCTCACCGACGTAAGCGTGAACGATGCGGAGTTTCGCAATGTCAGCTTCCAAAATCCTTTGGGGTCAAATCCTCGCGGTGCTGATCATCATTGTTGCGGGCGTCTGGTCCGCAACCCAATGGACAGCCTCGGCGCTTGGCTTCCAGCCAGAGCTCGGCGTGCCTTGGTTCCACATGTTCGGCCATCCGGTCTATCGCCCCTATGACCTGTTCTGGTGGTGGTTCTCGTTCGACGCATACGCTCCAAAGATTTTCGATACCGGGGGGATGATCGCCACCTCGGGCGGGTTCGCTGCAATTGTGGTTGCCATCGCGATGTCCGTTTGGCGCGGCCGCGAGAACCGCAATGCCAACACTTATGGCACTGCCCGGTGGGCCACCCGCGATGACATCCGCAAGGCCGGATTATTGGCCGACACCGGGGTGGTGCTCGGACAATTTCAGAACAACTACCTTCGCCATGACGGGGCTGAACATGTCCTGTGCTTTGCTCCAACACGCTCTGGCAAAGGCGTCGGCCTAGTGATCCCGACCCTGCTGACCTGGTCGGGCTCGGCGATCGTGCATGATATCAAGGGCGAGAACTGGGATGTCACTGCCGGTTTTCGCAGCACGTTCAGCCGCACCCTGCGTTTCGATCCCACCAGTCTTGAGTCGTCCGCTTACAACCCGCTACTTGAAGTGCGCCGCGGCCTCAATGAGGTGCGCGACGTGCAGAACATCGCTGATATCTTAGTCGACCCGGAGGGCAGTCTCGAGAAGCGCAACCACTGGGAAAAGACCAGCCACGCCCTGCTGGTTGGCGCTATCCTTCATGTGCTTTACGCCGGTGCCGACAAGTCGCTCGCTGGCGTCGCGGCTTTCCTCTCCAATCCCGAAGAAACCATTGAGAACACGCTCTATGCGATGATGGACACCACGCATCTCGGCGAAGCGGGCCCGCACCCGGTCGTTGCCAGCGCCGCGCGCGAGTTGCTCAACAAGTCTGACAACGAGAGATCCGGCGTGCTGTCGACCGCAATGTCCTTTCTGGGCCTCTATCGCGATCCGGTCATCGCCAAGGTCACCAGCCATTCGGATTGGCGGATCGCCGATCTCGTCAGCGGCCGACCGACGTCGCTCTATCTGGTCGTGCCGCCGTCCGACATCAGCCGGACCAAGCCACTGATCCGCCTGATCCTCAACCAGATCGGCCGCCGCCTCACCGAAGAATTCGATCCTGCGACCAAGCGCCAGCGCGTTCTGCTCATGCTGGATGAGTTCCCTGCCCTCGGCCGGCTCGATTTCTTCGAAAGCGCCCTCGCCTTCATGGCGGGCTACGGCCTCAAAGCTTTCCTGATTGCACAGTCCCTGAACCAGATTGAGCGCGCCTACGGGCAGAACAACGCCATCCTCGACAATTGCCATGTTCGCGTTGCCTTTGCGACCAACGATGAGCGCACGGCCAAGCGGGTCTCCGAAGCGCTGGGCACAACCACCGAACAGCGGTCGATGAAGAATTATGCCGGGCACCGGCTGTCACCCTGGCTTGGCCACTTGATGATCTCGCGCTCCGAAACGGCACGCGCTCTCCTCACGCCGGGCGAGATTCTGCAATTGCCGCAGACCGACGAGGTTGTACTCTTGTCAGGGGCGCCGCCGATCAAGGCGAAGAAGGCGCGTTACTATGCCGACCGACGGCTGCAGTCCCGTGTACTGCCCGCCCCCGAGGGCTGCGGCCAGCCCGCCGAAGCGCGTGCCACCGATGACTGGAGCGCTCTGCCCCCGATTGAGCCAGACCCCAAATCATCAGAAGACGGCGGCTGCAGGATCGATCCTGCCAATGGTGGCTTGCGGCGCGAACCTCACCTACCCGAACATGTCGAAGTGGTTGCGCGACCCAAATCTCCTGCAGCGGAATTCGACTTTGCCGAATCTGACGCCGCAGACGCTGACCAATCAGCCGCTGACAACGAGCGGATCCGGCGCACGATGGAACGCGGCGCACGGCAGGCCTCGCTCGACCTTGGAGACGGGATCGAACTGTGAAGCTGAAGCGCACTTTCCGGCTGCCACCCGATGTGATCGACCAACTTGCCGAATTCGCAATGCGCAGGCGCGTCGGCCAGCCCGATGTGGTGGAGGCCGCTCTGCGGTCATTCATGTCGCCCGACAATCCTGAGCAGCTCGAAGCAGCGCTCAGCCGCCGCCTTGACCGCATCGACCGGCGGCTTGGACAACTCGATCAGCAGACCGAGATCACCACCGAGGCCCTGGCCTTGTTCGTACGGTTCTGGCTTACAGCCAATCCGCCACTGCCGGATAGTGGCCTTGCCGCAGCGCAAGCGCAGGGCAAGGAGCGCTATGAGGGATTTGTCGAGGCACTCGCGCGCCGATTGGAGGGACGGTCCCGGTTGGGCGATTTTCGACTCTAAAGCGACCACTCCCCCCGCTGATAATCGGGTCGTTCTGCCAGTCAGCTAAGTGTTGAAGCTGCCAAGCCGTCAATCAAGAGGAGGCGGAAGGGGCATACGCGGCGGGGCGGTGCGCCACATCAGCGCGACTTCGTCTTCCGTCAGGCCGTAGGCACGTTCAACCATGGCCGCGAGGGCGCGTTCGTGGGCGAGCAGTTCGCCTCGCGCGGTGCGTGCGGGTTCGGCGGTTTCGGCAAAGGCATCACGGAGCTGGCGCAGCTGGGTGGGCGTCAGCGACTGGCGGCGCGGCAAAGCGGCACGGACAGCGGCAATGAAGCCATCGCTGTCGAGAAGGCTGGCTTGGCGGAGGGCGGTATTGACCTGCACATTTGAAAACTCGATCTGAAGCCAATCGGCCAATGACGATTCCGCACGATTTATCGCATCCTGCGATTGCTTTGCCAGAGCTACCAATTCCGCGACACGATCTCGCTGATCATCAGCCAGCGGTGGAATTGGGAAGTTCCTCACGTACGGAATGTCGAGTGCCAACGCCTCGTCCTTCTTGTGCGGGAACTTCTTGAACATGAAGTACCAACCGGTTGGGGCATTCATGCAAACCTGTAGCCAAAGGTCCGTGGTCGGCAATATCAGCGCCGAGTCATTCAGGAGATTGTCGCCATTATCGGCACAGATTTGCGCGTAGAACGCAATGCGCCGGATGAGTATTTTGGGCTCGTTGAACCGCTCATGATAATCGACGGAGTCTTGAATTTCATACCATTTGTAGGTCCCTGCTTTCCTTCCCGGCCATTCCGCCCCCTTTGTCGGAGGCACCCAGTTCTCCGGCTTGGGTTCCAGCTGAGTGCGGTAGCGTTGCAGATGCCTCAGGACGCTGGGGTATTGTTCAATGTCGACTCCACGCCGAGCAAAGATCATCCACAGCCCTGCCCATTCGGGCGACCAGCGGCCAATATCCTGCCCACGCAGGTAGGGCTTGATGATCTCCGATGCCGCCGGATGGTCGCGGACCAGTTGGTCACGCGTCGCAGTGTCGATCAGGAAGGCTTCGTTGAAGCCGGTCTTGATCCCGTAAAGCGGGCTGACCCCGGCATATTCGGACAGCGGCACGCCGCGCTCGCGGATTTTGCGCAGCAGCGCGGCGACATCCGGCGGCTCCAGCACCCAGGGCTCTGCTGTCAGGTCTGATCGCGCTGCCCGGTAGGTCGCGGCATCCACCGCCAGCGCCAGCCCTTCACGCGGAACCTCGTCACGCGGGATAACGGCCAGATCGAACTCTTGGGGCACGTCCTCGCCGAGCGGCTTGCGCACGCTGATGACGCAGGGGAAAACATCTGCATCAGGAAACAGATGCTTGGCATGGCCGAAATCGGCGAGGAATTCGATCCAGACATCTTCGGCAAACAGTCGCCGCAGTTCCTCGGCATAGCCGGTCTTCAGCCATTTATTGGTAACGACATAGCCCATACGCCCGCCGGGCCGCAGCAGCTTGATCCCCTGTTCATAGAAATAGACATAGAGGTCGGCCGTGCCAGCATAGGTCGAAAAGCTCTTGGCGAGCGCGGGTTTGATCGCGCTGATTTCTTCCTGCCGGACATAGGGCGGATTGCCGATGACGGCATCGAAGCCGCCGGTGCGAGCGTTCGATGAAAGCTCTGCCCAGACACCGGGAAAAGCGATTTCCCAGTTGAAGAAATTTTGCTGCGCCACATGGCCCAGCGCATCGCCAATGATCCCGCTGGCCATTGTGCGGCGGCGATCATCGGGCCTGACTTCGGGCATCAGGCTGGCCTGTGCCCCGTCATCGCTATCGCCGTCCATGATCGCCAGATCGCCGCTGGCGATACGGCTCGGGTCGCCGAAGCTGCCTTCGAACACCAGCTTCAATGCTTCGGCCTGATCGAACTTGCGCTCGGCCTCTGCGGCACGGGTGGCGGCGCGGTCGATCCGTTCGATTTCCTTGGCCTTGGCAGCTTTTTCCTTGTCAGTCTTTTCAGGCATGGCGGCGATGCGTTTATCGCCATCGGCGCGGATTGCTGCTGCTGTCTCGCGCGGACGCTTTACGTTGGTTTCCAGCACGCCCATCAGCTCGTCCGCTTTGACCAGCGACAGCAGGGCATTCAGCGGGCGGCTCGATTCCGCGACGGTGCCGAAGAGCTGCTTTGATTGGTGCACTTCGGTCAGGTCGGTATCGGTCAGCCCCTCAATGGTTTCCATATGCCGCACGACATTGGCCAGCGGGGCAAGATGATTGTTGGCGATCAGCGATCCGCGCGCCTGCAACCAATCCATTGTTGGGCGCACCCATCCGCCCAGCACAGAATTGCCGCAGCGCAGATGGTGATCGAGGAAAGACAGCGGTGCGCCGACTGTGAAGCTGTGTAGCCAGAGCGAGACCTTGGCCAGCTCAACGGCCATGCGGTTGAGATCCACGCCGTGGATGCAGCGTTTGAGCACCATGCGCCGGACGATGTGGCGGTCCTCGAGCTGGTCCTCGACAATCGGCCAGCCATGGTCGCGCGCGTTGGCTAGGATGGCTTCACGCAGGCCAGCAATGTTTTGAACCAGCGGCGACGCATAGCTATCGCCCGCAATTTCCTCGGCGTCCCCAATCGCGGTGAGCACTTTGTCCGAGAGCCAATCGACCAGGCTGACCAGAAAATGCCCGCTACCCATTGCGGGATCAACAATCCGCAAAGAGAGCAGCGCCATCGCTGGATCATGCTGGGCGAGTTCCGCGCCTTTCAGCCCTTGTCCGTGGGCCGCCTCAAATGCTGCCCGTTTTTCCGCAACTACCGGGCCGACCGTTTTCTCAATAATCAGCGAAACCAGTGGCTCGGGTGTGTAATACGACCCGGAACGATGGCGGGCCTGATTGTCGGCTCGCGGCTTGACGCTGCGGGCCTCAAGATCTGGCTCCACGCCATATTCGAGGATGGATTCATAGATTGAGCCCAGCTGCTGCACCGAAAGATCGCGATAGTTGATGTAACGCAGTCTCCCGTCCTCGCGGCGGTGCGACAGTGCCAATATGACTTCAGCCAACACGGTGTCGGGCAAGCGGATACGCGAGAGCAGCGGAGATTCCGCTGCATCGAATAGGCCACCATTATAGGGCGGGATGCCAAGGCTGTCGTCGCCCTCGGCAATAGCCCCGAAGATCGTTTCGAGCCGCGACCAGTAGGCGTGGCTCCGCTCCAGGGGCTTGCGACCCTCATTATCCAGTTGCTCGATTTCCTGCCGCAGCCGGGTGAGACAATAAGGCGAATAGGGGCCAGTCTCATCGGGCAGAAGATTGCGGTCTTCGGCATAGAGAATGAACAACAGCCGGTAGAGAAGGAACAGCGCGGAGGAGCGTACTTCCTCTGCATAGGTCGCATTGATCTCGGCAGGCCGATTGGGGTCGGCCAAGGGGATCGCTGCGATCAACTTGGGAAACACGTTCGAGAAGACGGTTTCGGCGAGATCCTTTCGGACACGCTCTTCCCAGCGTTTCGTTTCATCAAGCGCGATTAGATGGAAGCTGCGGCCTTGCTCGGTCGGCAGGAACGCCTCACGCCCGAACGCTAGAACGAACAGGCGAAAGGCGTGTTCGGGGGACATGCCGACGTCAAAAAGTTCGGGTGTGCAACCAGGCAAACCGAACAGCTTGCCAAGGTCGATCTCGAAAAAATCTTCGGCAACCGAAAGCGCGTTTTGATAATACAGCCGCCAATTTCGCCCGTTGGTCAAAATGCCCCATGGCATCCGGCCTTCGGTAACCACGCTGGCACGCTGCAGGTAGTGCATGATTTGGGTGGACGGGACACCTTGATCGCCCGTGCCTTGCCGATCGAGCGGTCGCCCCCAGCGCTTGGCCTCCACTAGCGCCGAGCCATGGCGGAACCGCTGCCACGGCTCCAGCCCACTAGCGGTGGCATCGGCATCTGCATCGGGAAACAGCAGCGCATCCGGCACATCTTTGCGCCCGCGGACGGTAAGATTTTGCTGAACCGAAATATGATCCCAGCCCAGCAGCCCAAGTAACGGGTAAATCAACTTCTGCTCGGTATCGGCCTCGGTGGGATTTTTGCGCTTCAGAAGTTCGTCGAGCAAATGGCGTGATTGCGCCCACAATTGCGTAATTCGGGCATCATCCAGCGCCAGCCACTGCGGCGTCGCCGTGATCCCTTCCGTCAGCCAATCTGTTGTGAATAAAGCACCTTGATGCAAACGCCGCCTCCCGTCAGCCCGAGCTAGCCAGTTTTGACGGAGGAATGAAGCGATTCCTTGGCGGGGAGCCCTAGGCGTAGATTCGCATCGCGCTGCGATGCCTAGCGAATTGTTATTGTTAGACGACATCTCGTATGATTGGCGCTATGCAAAATGGGATTGGAGACATTGACGGCAGGCGCCAAAATTTTGGAGATTGGGCAGTTATGACCTGCGGCCTGACAGCAGCCGTTCGTCCAGGGTGGCAATTCTAGCCGTTCTCAATTTGTGAGAAAATTTATGTCGACGGTCGAGTCTAGGATCGCCGCAGCTGAGCCGGTTCGTGTAGAGCGCTACGATGAATGTCTTTGGATCTGGCCCGCGCCTCGACGCGCCTCAGGGGGATAAAGCCCGCCAAGCGGTCGCTTCTCTGCGCGGCTACGGATATCAACTCTACACTTCGGGTCTTGCCTGGCTGGGTTTGGCCGACGGCGAGCTACTCTACCTGGAAGTCGCGGAAGACTATGCCATCGCGAGCCGCGAAGCGCTAATTGGCACGCAGGTAAAGGCCACTAGCGGTAGCATTACGCTCCAGTCCGCTGATGTGTACACAGCGATCGATGCCTATGTCGATCTCGTCGCACGTAATCCCGGACGCATTGTTTCGCTCCATTATCTGACGACGGCGGCAATCGGCCTCGAGCGTCGCAAGGACCAACGCATCGCCGGCGAATCCGCGCTGCGATATTGGCGCCAAGCGGCGGCTGGCGCCGATATCGCGCCGTTGCGCACGGTGCTCGAAGACCTCAATCTGAAACCTGCGACCAAGACATATATTGCCTCGCTGTCCGACGCGGCGCTGCGTCGCGAGTTCCTCGCCCGCATCCATTGGTCGTGCGGTGCCCCTGGCCTGGATGACGTCCGTGCCGACCTCGGTGCGGGCCTGATCGAATTTGTCGCGTCGACCCGTCGACTGTCGAGCCAGGTTGGTAAGGCGGTGTTACCGGCGGTCGTCGAGCGGCTGCTCATGACCGCAGTATCCGATGGTCCCCGCCAATTGCGCCGGGCCGATTTGCTCGCCTTGATCGACGAGACGGCGATGGTGGCTGTGCCCGTCGATCAGCTAGCGACGGCATTCCAGGGGCCGGCGGGGACCGGTGCGTTCTCGCGTCCGTCGCTGTTGGTCCCCTCCGCCGAGCTGCCGCTGCCCACGATCCTCGCGCCGCGTGCGCCGCTGGTGATGGCGCTCGATGAGACCCGGCGCGCTGCTGGACTTGTCTTTGCGACCGGTGCGACGGGTCTGGGTAAATCGCTCCTCGCGCGCCTCGTCGCTGCGCCAACCGATAGCCAATGGGCAATCGTCGATTTCCGCAATCTCAGCCCGGCAGATACATCCGCGCGGTTGCAACTCCTGCTCGGTGAATTGGCGGCATCGTCGGCGACGAGCATCATTCTCGACGATCTGAACGAGATCGACGATCCCGCGATCCGCGATCTGCTGCTTCGCGTGATGGCCGGTCTGCGACGTCGCGATGCAACGGCGATCATAACGAGTTACCGCGCGCCGACCGCCGCTACGCTGCACCAATTGTCGCCCGCTCCGACGCCAGTGGTCGAAATTCCGTATCTGAGCGAGGAGGAAGTGGCCGACCTCGTCGCGTTCACAGGGGGCGACGCCAAATTTGCCGGTCCCGTCTATCGCGCCACGTCTCGCGGACATCCGCAGTTGACCATGGCGGCCCTCCTGCATCTTTCGGCGGCGAATTGGTCGCGCGCGTCGCTGGCGGCGGTGCTTGGTGGCGAGCTGCACACCGAGCTTGGCGCAGAGCGACGTGCCGTACGCCAACGGCTCGTCGCGGCGATGCCCGCCGAAGCACAGCTGCTGCTGTTTCGCGCCAGCATGATCGAGGGTAGTTTCAACCGCGGACTGGCGATGGCACTCGGCAGCCTATCGCCACCGGTGTCGCTTGCCGGTCTTGTACTCGACCGCCTTGTCGGGCCGTGGATTGAGCCGATGCGCCGCGACAGGCTGCGCGTATCGCCGCTGCTCGAAGGCGCGGCGCAGGATGTCTTCAGCATCGACGAGTGCCGGGCGATCCATCACTGCATCGCCGACACGAAGATGCGCAGCGGCGATCTCTCGGTGTTCGATGCCGGAATGGTGTTGCACCATGCGCTTTGCAGCGAGGACGGTACGCTCGTGGCCGCCTTCGCTCACAGTGTGGTCACCTGCAACTCCGAAATGCTCGACATCATCGCCCCGTTCGTCGGCGAGTTGCAATCGTTTCCGAGCGATGTTCCGATTTTCCCTCAGGATCTCGCGGCGTCGGCGATGCTGCGGCTTGCCCAGCTTCTCGCGCTGTTGCCCTACGGTTCGGTGTCGGCGGCGCAGCAATGTTGGGCTGCCCTCGAGCGGGAGCGCGGCGACGTTAAGGGCGAAATCCTGTTCGAAGGTCTGGCCCTCTCGAAACTGCTGCTGCATCCGCGCGCCGGAGAATTGTTCCCCGACTGGATCGAACTGCTCCTGCGCTTCGACAAGCTTACTGCAACTGACCCGCGTCTCGCCACGGCCGGCGGTAATTTTCAATCGAAGGCGGTCGGCAACCCCCATGTCAGCGGCGTCCTGCTCGCCGGCCAGATGCGCAATATCCGCACGGTCGCGGGATTTCGGAGCCTTATCGAACGGCTCGACCGTGAGGAGCCCGCGCTGCGCGATCGGTTCCTCTCGTCTTTTCAGCCAGGTCGCGGCGACCTCTTGATCCTCGTCAATCATGGCTGGCTCAAGGAATCGAAGACAGAAGGATTCGATTGGGAAGCTGCCGCCAGCGACTACGCCGCTTGCGCGGACATCGCTATAGGTTGGCCAAACCCGGGTCTGGCCGCGCGCTGTGCGATCGCCCAGGCGGTCTGCCTCGACGAAAACGGCAACGACGCCGAGCGGGCGCTCGCCTGCCTGTCCGATGCCGAGACGCGGTTCGGATTCGACATAGCTCTCGTCCGGGCGCGCGCCAAGATACATTGGCGCCGGCGCGATCATGCCGAGGCTCTGCCCCTGCTGACCGCCGCGGCGGAACAGGGCGGCCAAGATCCGATCGAGCGCGCCTATATCGCCCGCGAAGCCGGCATCAGCGCCGCAGAGCTCGGCGATTGGGCGGCGGCCCAGAACTGGTTCGACCGCGCCCAGACGATCGCGTCGACCCTTACGCTGCCCGCGGTGCGGGCGATGGCGGTTGGGCTGCTCGCCGACACCGCGCATGCAGCATGCCGCGCCGGACATCCGGATGTCGCGATCGTGAAGCTGCGTGACGCGCTGGTCAGCTTGCCGAGCCTCGATCCCGAGGGGACGCTGCACGAAGCCCATTGCCACCGGGTCGTGCGCCACGCGATGCTATGGGTGTTCAAGGAGCTGACCGGCCGCCTGTCCGGTGCGGACCAGGAGGTTCCGTATTCCCCTGGATGCGCGAGCAATCCGGACCCGCTGGAGGCGATCCGGTCGCATCCCGTGATCGCGCTCGACCTTGCCTTCTACTTTCTCGCCGAAGCCGATGAGGCGCTCGCCGAGCCGACCGGCTTCTATCGCGAGTTTCGAGACTATCTGACCGACGGGCCGATCTTGTCGTCGGAGATTACGCTCGCCATCGCGCAGGACCGCAACGCGATCGGTGCGCACGACACCGACGATTTCGTATCGCGGATCAGGCGTCACGCGACGATGTCCGAGATCGTGGGATCAGGCGGCGGCCGCGATTTAGGCGAAGACCTCAAGAATCCCGCGCGCGGCATGATTCCGCTCGCGGTGATTGACGGTGATGCCAGCGCGGAGATTCTGCGCGGGGCGGAGGATTATCTGCTGAGCTTTGCGATCGCAACCGCGATCGCCGGCGACTTTGCCGCTGTCGACACCGTGATCGCAGCCGGCTTGGCGGCGCCCGAGCTCGTCGCCTTACATCCGCTCCTCGAACGTATGGCCGGCCGCGCCACCGGATTGACCACCGATCGCGAGGGAGCTGCCATTGCGGTCAACGCGCTCCGCCAGGATCTCACCGCGCGGCCTGCCGAATTCTGCTGGGCAGCGATTTGGCTGCTCCTCCATGCCCGTATCTCAAAGCTGCGCGACGGAGTCGCCGACCCGTTCATTACATGGCTCTTCGACGGCTGGACGACATTGGTGCAGGATTCGCGGTTCCGCTTGGCGATGCCAGCCATCAACGCGCCGCCGATCGAAGCGATTCTCGCGCAACCGGACCGAACATTGGCCGCGGCCGCGCGGTTGTTGCTGGCCGGCGCCCCCGCCGCTTCGACGAGCATCCCAGCAATGATCCGCACGCATATGGAAGAGCTGGCAGCCAGCAGCGTCTAGCGCGCGCCGCCGCCACGGAATGTCGTGCAGCTGTCAGTCGCCGAGCGTCACACTGGTATGCGAGATATAGGGCTGGAACGGCGGGAGCAACGACATGATGCTGCCGTCAGGTTGCAGAAATTCGTGGTTCACATCGGGAATGAGATCCGGGTCGAGCGGCACTCGCGCATTGGGATTGTGGAGAATGACAGCACCCTCGATCCACGTTTCCCGATAGTCAGGCGCGTACACTTCCTGGCGGAACTCTTTCGGTGCGGGACCATCGTCGTCGAGCTCACCACGCCGAAGGCCGGAACGCACCATCTTGACGCGCCGATCGCCGAACCCGGCGATATATCCCATCCGGTTGAACTTGGTGATCGTGCCCAACGGATTGAGCATGACCGCACTGACGTTTTCCGAGCCCGGCAAACCGAAGAAGTGGGAAAGCTCGCGATTTCGGCCATAGACATGCTCGTCGAGCCGCTCGATCCGGCGTTGCCCGTCAACGATCGAATGCCGGACCCCGAAGATATATTCGGTCGCCGGCATCACGATCCGGCTCATTGCGCCGGGCGCGTGGAAATCCTGGAGGGCGAGCACGAACGGAATATCGGCGACCCCCGGCAACGCCCAATAAGGTGGCTGGTGGTTGAGTTTACGGGTCAGCACCCGCGCGAGTTTTATCTGGACATAATTGTCGACGAACGCGCGGATCTCGCGCTCGGTCTTCGGTTGCGGAACCGTACCGCGCTGGGGCGGATTGACCGTGGTCGCCTCGACCGCCAGTTCGCCGCGCGGTCCTGCCAGCACGAAGTCCGGTACGGCGACATCGGCTTGACCCGCGTAGCCCAGCTCGGTGAAAGCGGCGAACAAATAGAGCTCCCAAATCCGTGGATCGAACGCCGTGGTCTGGAATTGCTGTACGAAGTTGCCGTCGGCATCCTCGTGAAACCTCATCATCGCTGCGATCAGCTCGCGAGCCGGTGAATAGCGGGCTTCTTCGGTCAGAATGCGAAAGGTCGGGTTCAGGCGGTCAACAGGCACGCGCGGCGCAAAGAAATCGACCGGGGCGCCGTGTTCGTCACCCTGATGATAGGCTTCGTCGGGAAGCGCCGCGTGGCGATCGATGGCTTCGCTCAGGCGCTCCCTGGCGGCCACGAACGTCGGAAGCGACACATCCTGATCGATCGCGCGGTAGCAAAGTCGCTGATCCCGCCCCAACACGATCCAGCCGAAGTCGCGGTCATATCTATCCCAGGTTATCAGCCCGAGCAGCCGTTCGTCCTCCGTCGAGAACCATGCGGCCTCCTGGATCAGCAAAACGATCTGCGGCAGGCGGGTGTAACCGGCCAAGGCTTCAAACCGCTGCTGGCTCAGTTCGATCAACGTCGTCCTTTCCTAAGAATACACATGCACTCAATTTGCTCCTTTAGGCTTATCTGCGGAAGACATGCACGAGATGGGCCGCAACGGCTGCTAGGGTAGCGCCGCCTCGCGAAGCGCCCGCATCACTTGCCGGAAGACTCCCTCGTATTCGGGCAGATCGCTCATCTGTTGCGACAGTCGATCCTTCCACAACCGTGCGAGACGGGCCTCCTTCGCCGCGATCGCATCAGCCAGCCCCTCGGGCTTGCGGCCGCGCAGTTCCAGCTTCGCCGTGAGTTCGCTGAGCAGTTCGCCCGGCCGGATGTCGTGTTCGTCGACGAGGTTCCACAAGTCGTAGAGATCGCGGGGTTCGGTGCGGGCCTTGTCCGACAGCGCCGCGAGCTTTTCGACGAAAATCTCCTCGAGGCTGTATGTGCGCACCGTCGGCCCCTCGGGCAGATCGGCAAATTCGTCAAAGGTGCGCAGGATCGGCCGGTCGACGAGACCGAAGCAGAACACCTCGTTGATCGTGATATCGACCTTGACGTCGCTCGCCGCCGGCAGCGGTCCTTTGTAATTGAGATATAAGGTGTGGGTGTTTTGATGGCCGTGCCGATCGGGCCGGTCGTAGGCCATGACGATGCCCGAGGCGGCCTGCATGTCGGCGAAGATCTCGGCGAACCCGGCGAGGATGGCATCGAGCTCGGTCGGCTCGATCAACGAGAAATCCAGATCCTCCGAGAATCGATAGTTTTCGAACCAGCAGCGCCGCAACGCCGTGCCGCCCTTGAACGCGAGCCGCTCACGCAACGGATGCCGGGCCAGCGCAGTTAGAAACCACGCCAGGCAATAGTCGCGCTCGATGACAGCTTCGGGGATGCGGCGCCCGCCCCCGGCTTGAAACAGTGCGTTCGCGATGCGGGAAATGTCGCGTTGCGGTATCATCAGCTGCTCCGGATCGCGTCTAGTTCATCGGGTTCGAGGTTGATGCGGATGCGCCAGCGCGCGAGCATCCTGCCTTCGGCTGGGAACAGCGGATCGAGGCGTTGATAGGTCGAGGTCAGCTTGGCGCGCAGCGGCTCCAGCGCTGGGGACTCGGCGAGGCCGTAGAATTCGAGCAGGTAGCCGAGGCGGCGAATGACGGCGCCGACATCAATCCGCACCGCATACTCGACAAGGCGGGGGATATGCAGCGTGTCGCGCTTCATCCAAAGCCCTTTGGCGACTTCGGTGATGCCCCCGACATATTGCGGATGGTTCAGACCGTCGATGATGGTTCGCTCGGGATCACTGACCCTGACCTGCTCCTCGTGCGTGATCCAATGATCCATGAGCCCGAAGAAGTTGGCTTGCTTGACGTGGATGAATTGGAATTCATAGCCGTGCAGTCGCTGGGGGCGCAATCGCTTGGCGACTGATGCCGTAATCGCAAGCTGGGGCTGCGTGACCATGCGATGCAGTTCAAGCGCACTGGCATGCGAGATGAAGTAGGGCGTGTCGCCGACCAGGCTTTTCGCGATCAGATAAGGGTCGCTGACATGCTCAGTGTCACGGCCGCGCTCGAACGGAACGAGGTTATAGAGCCCGGGCTTGAGGCGTGTAACGATCCCGCGCGCTTCGGTGTTAGCGACGAGGCTGCGGGCCGACGGAAGGCTCAGGCCGGTGATCTCTGTGACGTCCTCGAGCGAAAAGATGGTCTTGCGCCGCTCGTTCAGTTCGACGACGAGCTGCGCGGCGCGTGGACCCAGTGTCTTCGACTTATAGTTTGCGCGCATTTCGTCGCTCCAGATGCGATGTTACGAGCACTGGATATAACGACTATTATATTTATTGGCAAGAACGTAGCCCAAAGGGGCATAGAGTGCGCGCAAAATATAACGCTCTATGCCGCGCGCGGGGTGCGTCAACCACCCAATCCGCCTAGAATGGGGCCAATACCGACGCTCGCACAAACAGGACCGTGAAAGTTGGCCGAACCCGACGATACCGACCGCCTGATTCAGGACGTGCTCGCCGAGCTTGGCTGGGCGAGCGATGCGCGTCGGATTGCGGACAAGGTCCGCCAGCTCGACCGCGGCCTGCCTGCTGAGGACGAATTCATGGCGGTCTGCGCCTGGCTCGGCCAGACCCGGTTGATCCACAAGCTCGACCAGCACCAGTCGCCACCCGCGTCTCGAGAGACCTATCAGGTTCCCGACCTGCTCGCCGACTTTCAGTCATCAGGGCCAGTCCTGATCGAGGTAAAGGTGAAGCGGAGCCAGACGCTCTCGTTCACCCCAGAATATCTCGGCCGATTGAACGCCTATGCCGACCTGCTCGGCAAGCCACTGCTCATCGCCTGGAAATTTTACAGCGTCTGGATGCTGTTCGAGGTGCGGCATCTCCGAAAGGCGAGGAAAAACTTCAATATCCGTTTCGACCAGGCGATGCGGCAGAACCTGCTCGGTGTGCTTGCCGGCGACGTGTCCTACAAGATCGCGCCAGGTGCCGGGATCGTCTTGGAGTGCCTCAAGGAAGAATTGCTCGAAACCGAAACCAGCGGGGATACCACGACCGAGCAATGGCGCATGCGGATTGACCGCGTCCGGTTTACCGCCAGCGGCGGGCAGCCGCGTGACGATATCCACGAAGACGTCGCCACCTTGTTCACGACTTGGGATCTGGAAGAGCGGCAGACCTTCACTCCGACGCATATCCACATCGCCTTCCAGGCCGGCGAAGAGGGGATGATGTTCGGCCATATGGCGCTAGTCCAGCTCATCGCCTGGCGGCAGCAACCGGGAGAACAAATCAACTGGCGGCACGCAATCCGCCGAGACAAGGTGGTATCAAGCATCACCAATTTCACGGCTGCGCTCGATCGCGCGCTTGAACAGGACGTCGTGACGCTGATCCTCCATCAGCAGCCAGCAGAAGTGCCGCCGTTCCTGCGTCCCGCAGAAAGGGCCTAAGTCGGCTGCTCCGCTCCGCCCGCCCATCCGGGCAGCCTGCCGAGATCGTCGAGCTCCGCGCGCCGCAGCCCGTCGAAGACCTCCGGAAACAGTCGCGCGGCCCCCGCCCAGACGGGATGGCCGGACTTGACCTGCTCGGCCATCGCCGCGGCTTTGGCGAACGCTGTCTTCAATGACGCGCGATCGAGACGATCGCGCGCAGGTCCGGCCCGAAGCATGGTCTCGATCAATGACGCATAGGGTGCGAAAAACTGTGATGAGAGCTTGGCATTGAGCATCGCGACCAAGGCGCCCTCGCCGGTATAGCGCGTGACGTAGACGCGATCCTTGGCCGTCGCGGCGGTTCGGGCGATCGAGAAGAGGATCGCCGCCAGTTCCGCAAAATGCTGATCACCCCGCATGAATTGCGTCGACCAGCATTCGCGCTTCCACGGGCTGAGCGCTGGCACGAAACCCTTGATCGAATCCCAGGCGCGATGAAAGCAGGGTTCGCTGAACGGAAAGTCGAAGTCCGACGGCGGCGCTTCGCGAAATGCCTCCCACCATTTTTCCCGGCCGAGGCGGCAATATTCGAGCAGTCGGTCCGAGCGACGATCCTCGATGAAGACAGCGCGCCCGGTGCTGCGATCGAGGTCGTCGAGCGATGCCTGCCGTGGTTTGAGAAATCCGCCGCGATCGGTCTCGAGAAGGGCGGTCAGCACGAGCTTGCCCTGCGCGATCGATGCTGCGAGCGCCGCGTCGTCGAACAGGAAGACGTTGCCGCGCTGGAGCGTGATGACATCGTGAAAGCCTTGCGGCAGTTCTGGAGGAAGTTCGCGGAACACCCACAGCAGCGCCACGCCCTCGGCTTCATAATGAAGGTGACGCGCGATGATCTCGGGCGCGAAGGGTTTGGAGAGCTGTACTTCGATCGCGAATTTTCCGAGCCCGTCCAACTCGGCATAGACATCGGGAAAACGTCCCCGGGCCGCGATTGCGGGGCGCCGGTAGGTTTCTACGGTGACGAGCTGGCAGCGCGGGTCTTTGCCGAGCACTTCGGCAATCGTCTCGCACAGCCAGCGATGCAGCGCCGATTCCTGATGACCCTGATATTGCGCGGCGCGCGCGTCGTCGGGCTTCAGGTTGACGCCCTGATACCAGGGACAGTCGGTCGGACTCTCGGGATAGTGTGCGAAGACCGGTGCATGTTCGCCGTCGGCGAAATGCGCGCGAATGAAGATCGGCCCCTTGCACAAGCGGCACCGCGCGATTGGATGCGCGGGATCGGTCTGACGGCGGCGGGTTATCTCGCTGCGCAGATGATCCCATACCGACCGCGGCATCGCCATCAGCTGCTGGATCGACACCGCCCCGCGCGGCAGTTCAAAGTCAGCAATCTCGATCGTCCGCTGCATGGTGCGTCTGGGCGTCATCGCCATCCGCCTTTGCCGCAATTGGTATAGGCACCGATCGCCGATAGCACATATTTCGCCTCGAGATGGACGTCCTTGGGCATTTCGTCATGCGTCTTGAGTCCGTCGAAGAAGGTCGCGACCGCCGCCGTCTTCAAATCCATCACGTGGTTGACGAGCCGCTCTTGCCGAATCTCTTTGGCCTCGCCGTGACGGATCCAGCGTGTCAGGAAGATCACGACGCAAAGTGCGTAGCGGAACACAAACGTGTTAAGCGTGCATGGCGTCGTCTTGGGGTAGAAGCGCTGCTCGATGTTGAGCGATCGCAGCAACACTTTGTGGATGTCCATGCTGAGGTGGATGAGCTTGCGCTGCAACGCTTCCGAATAAGGAATCCGCTTGCGCAACCTGTCGAGCTCACCACGCTCGAAGATCGTCACGCAGCGCTCGAATAGGTTGAGGATGTTGCCGACCGACGCTTGCAGGTCGGCGACCTGCGCGCGCGACTGCTCCTCCATCAGCGCGAAGTGCGCATCGACGTGCTCGTCGTCGGGAACGTCAATCACGGTGCGGCAATATTCGCCGAATGACCCGGTCTGTTTCGGCTCGATGAGGCGGTTGACCAGCCCTTTGCTGTCACCTCGATCGCGATAGAGATCGAGCGTGCTGCGTAGGATGATGACCTGGCGCGGGTGCCGACACAGGATTTTGAGGAGCTGGCGCGCCTGGAACGCCGCCGCTTTCTTGTGCACCTCGACCAATGTCATCTCCGCGATCACCGCGTAATTGTCGGTCGAGCGGCCAAGAAACGCGGCCAAGTCATCATAGCCGAGATAGTTGGTATCAATGACGTGACGCTTCACCGCCACCGTGACGTCCTTATCGATCCGTTCGCCGGCGTGGGGTGGCTCCCGCATGGATTTTCGGACGGGGGTTGGGTGACCAAACTGACGTGCATATCACTCTCTAATTTACAGACAAACTGCATCATACTGACAGCCATGACCACGATCGATCCCTCAGCGACTTTTGTCCTCGACGGCGCCGCCATCGCCAATTTCGTGAAATTGCAGCGGATGTTCTTCCGCTGGAAGCAGCAAACGCTGGCATGCGAAGCCCGTGTCTCGCTCGCGACGGTGCAGCGCGTCGAGCGCGGCATCCGGGTGCGCCCAGCGCAGCTCCGCAAAATCGCCGTCGCGCTGCGCCAGCCCGAGGATGAATTCCTTCGTCCGCGTATGCGCCCCACGGCCGAAGAGGCCGCCGCCAATTTCGTGGAGATGTTCGCTTGGACCGAGGGCCGCGTACCGGTACCGGTGGCACCATTTCGGAGCGAACTACAGCTCAAGGCGATGCTCGCCACCCACAGCCTGCTTTTTCAATCCGATCTCGGGCCGGATGCCGCTGACGACCTCGCAGAATTGCGCGAATGGCTCGATCTCGCGTCCTTCGTCCAGGCCGAACGCCTCGGGCTGATCGGGCGCAAGCCCGAGCGCGACTTCCGAGTCAGGCCGCTGTGGCGCGACCTCCTCGCCTGTGTCGAGCGGATCGAGCGCACGCACGCGGCGGCGATCCTCACCGGCACCTATGACGCTGAACCGACCCACGGCGGTGAGCCGATCGCGATAGCGCTCCTCGCGGTGCGCTCGCGCCGCTCAAATCCCGCCGCAGGGACGATCCCGATCTTGTGGGCAGACGCTCGGGTCGACGAGCAGCAGATGCTTGCCGACTATTTCGCCGAGGACGACTGATGGCGAGCGAGCCCAGGCCGATCGACCGGTTCACCGGCGCGTTCGTCGAGGAACTCGGCAAATGGGCGGCGCGCGTGGTGATCGCCTTGGTGGTCGCGGCCACCAGTGGCTATATCCTGCTACCATCCTGATGGTATATCCAGGCATGACGCCGGGGGTTGAGGGAAAGAGGGGGCGGATGGCGGATTTTCGGTTGATCAGCGAGGCGTGGGAGCGCGAGCTCCTGGCGGCGCGACGCGCCCATCCTTCCGGTCTCCGGATCGTCTGCCCGTTCGTTAAGGCGACGGCGCTACAACGGATCGTCCGCGAGGGCACGGCCAAGAACATCGAACTGATCACGCGCTTCGATCTAAACTGCTTCGACCAGGGCGTCAGCGACATCGCGGCACTGCGCGCGGTGTTGGCGGCGGGCGGCAAGGTGCGCGGCGTGCGCGGGCTGCACGCGAAGCTCTATCTGTTCGGCAACGCCAGCGTGATCGCGACGAGCGCCAACGTCACCGAGGCGGCGATGCGGCGAAACCACGAATTCGGCTTCGCCGCCGGCGATCCCGCGATCGTCTCGACCTGCGGCGACTATTTCGAGCGGCTATGGAAGCTGGCCGGCGCCGATCTCACCCCGGTGAAGCTCAAGGAGTGGGAGAAAATCCTCGAAGCGCGGCGCGTCGCCAATCCGGGAAAGCCCAAGCAATCGCTCCCCGATTTCGGCGCGAAGGTTCCCGCCGACAGTCCGTTCGTCACGTCGACTGCGGCCACGCCCTCCTTTGCCAATCAGGCCTTTGTCAAATTCTCAGGAACGGGTGACAACAAGGCGAGCCGTGATCTCCGCACCGACGATGTCGTCGCGGAGTCGGGCGCTAATTGGGCGTTCACGTATCCCAGCGCAATCCATCCCCGGCAGGTCAAGGACGGCGACGTTCTGTATCTCGGGCGCCTCGTCCATAGCCCGGACGATCTGATGATCTTCGGCAAGGCAATCGGCCGCGAACATCGTGACGATGTCGATGTCGCCAGCAGGGCGGAGATCGCCCTGCGGCCGTGGAAGCAAAATTGGGCCAATTATGTGCGGGTGCACGATACTCGGTTCCTCGACGGGACGCTCGACGATGGCGTGTCGTTCCGCGCGATGATGGCGGCGATGAAATCGGACAGCTTCGCCTCGACGCAGCGAAACGCTGCGGCAGGCAGGGGCAATATCGATCCGATGATCGCCTATAACCGCAAACCGGGCATGGTGCTCACCGACCGATCGCGGGCGTGGATCGACGAACGCCTTGAAGACAAATTGCGGACCTTGGGCGAGCTCGACCTGTCGAAGAAGCGATTCGCGCCGCCCGGACTTCCCTTAGGCAAGCTCGGCTATCCCCAACACTGAGCGCCGATCAAGGAAAGGCGCAGTCGATCGCCCAGGCGCAGCCTTCGAGTACGATCATCGTCATTCCCGGCGTGTGGATGTCGGTGGTGCCGTGCGACAGGCCATTGCGCATCGCGACCAGCGACTGCGTATCCATCCGGTGAAGGCCGCACCCGTTTCAGTTAGCGGTCACTGGGTTTGA
>NZ_LSJS01000271.1 GCF_001557325.1 Erythrobacter donghaensis | reverse complement strand
CGCACTCCGCTAATTTACGCCGCGACCTGTGCCAAATGTTCTGACGACGGACAGGCGGGGGCGGACAGCCTTTCGATGTGAGCGCAACGCTGGCGGGCGCGCCTGCACGAGAGGAGGCCAGCCGATGACCGGTCTGTCCGACCGCGAGCGGCGGCTGATCGCCGTCCTGATCCTTGTCGCAATGATCGCGATTGCGTGGCTGGCGGTGCTCTCCCCGATCCTCGCCGGGTTCGAGGCGCGCGCGGCGGAGCGCGAGCGGCTCGCGCTGGTGCAGGCGAGCAACCAGCGGCTGATCGACAACGTCGTCCGCCTGCGCCGCCAGGCCGAGGCGCAGAAGGCGGACGCTGCGCGCTTCCACATCATCGCCCCCACGCCCGCGGCCGCTTCGGAGCAGCTCAAGGACCGCATCGCGGCGCTGATCGGTGCGGGCGGGGGCGAAGTGCGCGCGCTCGCGGATGTCGAGGCGGGCGAGGGCCGGATCGAGCTGCGCATCGAGGCGCGGCTGCCCGAGGGGCAGCTCGCCGGGCTGCTCGAACGGCTCCAGAATGCCGAGCCGCTGATGATCGTCACCGCGCTCACCATAGCCGCGCCCGGGGCCGACCCCGCCGCGCAAGCCTCGCAATCCCGCAACCTGGATGTCCGCATCGATGTCGCCGCTTCGCATTCCCCGGCCTGAGCGCGCCGAAGGCACGGTGCTGGCGGCGCTGCTGGCGCTGCTGCTGGCGCTGATGCTGGCGGCGCAGTTCGTGCTGCCCGCAGAGCGCCCCGATCCGCCTGCGGTGCCGCCCGCAGGGAGCGGCGCGGCCAGCGTCGCCATTGCCGCGGTGAGCGCCGATCCGGCACTCGCCGCGCGCGCGCTGTTTCGGCCGACCCGGCTTGCCGCGAGCAGCGCCGAGGGCGCGCCCAGCGGGCCGCTGGGCGGCGCGAGCGCGGCCGGGATTGTCCGGGTGCGCGGCGCTCCGCGGCTGATCCTCCAGACCCCCGACGGCAAGAGTGTGACCTTGCGCCCCGGCCAGTCCTGGCAGGGCTGGCGGCTGGTCGGCATCGGCACCGATAGCGTGCGCTTCGCCCGCGGAGGGGAAAGCGTCACGCTCGGCCTCGGCGCGCAACTCGGCAGCAATTCCTATCCCGGCTATGCGCCGCCCGGATCCTATGATCCGCGCGCGTACAGGCCCAATCAGGCAGACGAACAATGATGCGCGACTATTCCCTGCACGCCCGCGCGAGGGCCGGCTTCGCCGTGATCCTGCTCGCCGCCACGTCGTCTGGCTCCGGCGCGGCGCAGACCGTCCCCGACGACCCCGCGCGCGCGGCCCAGACTGTCGATACCACCGTCGTCGAGGGGGAGCAGCGCCCGCCGGTCGATCCCGCCCCGCCGCCGGTGCGGGTGCGCGGCGGGGACATTGCGCTCGATTTCCCCGAAGCCGACGTGCGCGTGGTGGCCGAGGCGGTGCTCGGCGACCTGCTCGGCATGAACTACACCATCGCCCCCGATGTTTCCGGCCCCGTCACCGTCGTGACGGCGCGGCCGATCTCGCGCGCCTCGCTGATCCCCTTCCTCGAGGACAGCTTCGCGATCGGGGGCTTCGCGCTGGTGCTGGAGGGCGGCTCGGCGCGGATCGAGCGGATAGGCCAGGCCGCAGGTGGCGGTATTGCCCGGCCCGGAGCCCCCGGCTTCGGCACCGAGCTGGTCGAGCTGCAATTCGTCAACGCCGAACAGATGCGCGCGCTGATCGCGCCGATCCTGCCCAATGTCGTCTCCGTCTCCGATCCCTCGCGCAACGTGCTGCTGCTGCGCGGTACGTCGGGACAGCGGGCGAGCGCGCGCGACCTGCTCGCCCAGTTCGATGTCAACTGGCTGCGCAACATGAGCTTCGCGCTGATCGTGCCCAAGCGGACCGATGCGCGCGTGATCGTTCCCGAGCTCGAGCGGCTGATCAACGCTCCCGACAGCCCGACCCGCGACCTGGTGCGGATCATCGCGATGGAAAAGCTGAACGGCATCCTCGCGATCAGCCGCCAGCGGCAATATCTCGACGATGTCAGCCGCTGGATCGAGATCCTCGACCGGCAAGGCCAGAACAACGAGCCGCGGCTGTTCGTCTACAAGGTGCAGAATTCGCGCTCGCGCGATCTGGCGCGCACGCTCAACCGGGCCTTCGGGCGCGGCGGCGGGGAGAGCGATGCGGGCGTGGCGCAGCAGCAGGCGGCCTTCGCCGATGCGGGCGCGGTCGACGGTGCGCCGCAGACCGCCCCGCGCGGCGCCTCCGCACAACAGAGCTTCGGCGACGGCTTCAGCTACGGCGCGGTCACCGCTCCGCCGGCGGTCGTCTCGCCCGGTGCGGCGGCGGCGCTGGGCACCACCGGCGAGCGCGAGGACGGCGGCTCGGGGGCTGGCCCCGGCGGCGTGCAGATCACCAGCGACGACACCAACAACGCGATCCTCGTCTACGGCACTCCGCGCCAGTATGCCGTGATCGAGGACGCGCTGCGCAAGCTCGACGTGCCGCCGATGCAGGTGATGATCGAGGCCGCGATCACCGAGGTCAGCCTGACCGACGACTTGCGCTACGGCCTGCAATGGAACTTCGTCGAGGGCAACGAGAACATCGTCCTGACCGATTCCACCACCGGCACCAACCTCGTGCGCGATGTGCCGGGTTTCTCCTTCCTGTTCGGCAATGCGGGCAGCCTCACCGGCGTGCTCAACGCGCTCGAGGGCAAGACCAAGGTCAATGTCGTCTCCGCCCCCAAGCTGATGGTGATCAACAACCAGACCGCCACCCTCCAGGTCGGCGACCAGGTGCCGGTGCTGACCCAGAACTCGACCGCGACGATCGATCCCAACGCCCCGATCATCAACGCGGTCGAATACCGGGACACCGGCGTGATCCTCAAGATCACCCCGCGCGTCAACGGTAGCGGGCTGGTGCTGCTCGACATCTCGCAGGAGGTAAGCGACGTGCTGTCATCGCGCGCGGCGGCATCGGGAATCGATTCGCCGACCATCTCGACCCGCAAGGTCTCGACCACCGTGGCGGTGCAGGATGGCGAGGTGCTGGCGCTGGGCGGCCTGATCCGCAACGTCCAGACGCGCGACAAGACCGGCATTCCGTTCCTGTCGCAGATCCCGATCATCGGGGGGCTGTTCGGCAGGCAGGTCGAGGCGACCGACAAGATCGAACTGGTGATCCTGCTGAAGCCGCGCGTGATCCGCACGGTCGACGATGCGCGCGCGGTCACCGAGGAGCTGCGCCAGAAGATCCGCTCGCTCGAGCCCTTCTCCTCGACCGGACAGATCCCCTGACCGCGCGCCCGCACCCTGACCGGAGCGGGCGGGAGGACGGCTTTGCCCTGGTGGTGGCGGTCGCGAGCCTTGCCGTGCTCGCGCTGCTGGCGCTGACGATGATCGAGGCGACCCGCGGCTCTACCCGCTCGGCGCGAGCGGAACTTGACCGGGCGCGGCTGACCGCGGCGGCGGATGCGGGCGTGGCGCTGGCGGTGCAGGGGCTGGCCCAGCCCTCTGCAGCGCGGCGCTGGCGGCCCGGCGGGCCGCCCCGCACGGTGACTTTCGGCGAGGCGACACTCGAGATCCGGATCGAGGAGGAGCTCGCCAAGGTGCCGCTCAACAGCCTGAACGACCGGCAGGTCGAGACGCTGCTCGCCGAGTTCGGCCTCAAGGGTGCCGAGCTTGAGGAGGCGCGCGACGCCTTCCTCGACTGGCGCGATGGCGATGACGAGGCGCGGCTGCGCGGGGCCGAGGAGGCGGATTACGCCGCGCTGGGAATTCGCCCGCGCAACGGCGCGCTGCGCACCAACCAGGAACTGGCGGCGATCCCCGCGATCGGCCCCGAGCTTGCGCTGCGAATGGACCCCTATGTCAGCGTCTTCACCCCCGTCGGCGGCCGCTTTGCGCAGGGCAATGCCACTCCGCTGGCACGGCGCGTGATGGCCGACCGGGTGTCGGAGGACGGCTTTGCCGGGGTCGCGGTGGCAGAAGGCGGGCTGGGCGAGGCGGAACTCGGCCGGGTGGATGACGGTGTGAGCGGGCGACCGCTCAGGGTGATCGTCACCGCGCGCGGGAGCGGCGGTTCGGCGGCGCGGCGCAATGTCGTGATCGAGCTCACGGGCAACCCGCAGCGCCCCTATGTTGTGCGCGCGCGCGAGTAGCGGGCCCTATTTCGGCGCGAGGCTGAGGCCCCAGGGCGCGAATGCGCCATTGCGGATTGCCGGGTCGGTTTGCGGAGTGGAGGGCACGGCGTCCGCCCGCGCAGGTGCAGCCAGCGCGATCCTCACCGGCGCGCCCTCGCCGCCGGGCCGGGCTCCGGGCGCGCGGTAGAAGATGTGAGTCGCGATCTGGCGCACCCTTGCAAGGCTGGGCGCCCAGTAGGGCGAGACGTAGTCGGCATGGTAATGCGTCGCGCCGCGCACGTGATCGATGCTCTCGCCCGCCAGCACCCGCACCGCGACCGCGCGCGCGGCGGCCATCTGCGCGGGGCTGCGCGGGCGGTGCAGCGAACCGTCGCAGGTGAAGGTGAACTGGCAGCCGCTGCGCCGCTCGGAGCCTTGCCACACGACCCCGCACACGCTTCCCGGATAGGCGGGATGTCGCACGCGGTTGAGGATCACCTGCGCGACCGCCTCCTGCCCGGCGAGCGGTTCCTGCCCGGCCTCGTAGGCGATGGCGAGCGCGAGACATTCCGCGGCTGCTTCGGGCAGCTCCCCGGCGGCAAGGGCGGGAAGATAGCGCGCCAGCCCCGCGTCCTGCGCCGCGACAGGCCCGGGCAGCGCCGCAAGCACGGCGGCGGCGAGGATCAGGCGGGGCACGGGATCGGGCATTGCTTCAAGTATCCCCCCAAGGGCGTCGCCAAGGTGAACCCTCCGCGCAGCGCCGTCAACGCCCGCGCGCGGCTATCCGGGCCCCGCCACAAGAAAGATCGCGAAACCCGCCACCGCCATCAGCGTGCCGAGCGGCAACGCGGTGTCGGCGGCGACGGGCCTGCGTGCGAGCAGCATCACGAGCGCGGCGGCAAGGCCGAGGAGGCTCGCGCCGATCACCGTGCCGATCACCCCCATCGGCCCGACCCACAGGCCGATCGCGCCGAGCAGCGGAGGATCGCCTCCCCCCATGCCTTCGCGCCCGCGCAGCAGCCGGTATCCGCGCGCGACAGCCCACAGCAAGACGAAGCCGAGCGCGCCGCCCGCCGCGGCCGCGGCGAGCGGCGCAAGGCTCGCCTCCTGCCAGCCGCGCCACGCCGCAAGAGCGCCGCCGCTGGCGGCGAGCAGCGCGGTCAGCGGGCGTGGGAGCCACAAGTTGCGGGCATCAATGAGGGCGAGGAGCAGCAATTGCCAACCGAGCAGCATGGCGGGAAGGGCGAGGGCCGGAGGCGCGAACAGCACAGCCGCCC
>NZ_LSJS01000270.1 GCF_001557325.1 Erythrobacter donghaensis | reverse complement strand
CACGATGTCGCCCCCGCGCCCGCCATTGCCGCCGTCGGGGCCGCCATATTCGACGTATTTCTCACGCCGGAACGAGACGGCCCCGGGGCCGCCTCCGCCGGACTTCACGTAGATCTTGGCCTGGTCGAGGAAATGCATGGCGCGCGCATAGGGAATAATTGCTGCAAATGCGAGGGTAACCTTCCTCCCCTCCCCTGAAGGGGAGGGGGATAATAGGTCAGAACCTCGCTTCCACCCCTACCACGGCGCTCCGCCCCGGCGAGACGAAGCTGAACACCTGCTCGTATTCCTCGCCCAGCAGGTTCTCGACCCGGGCGAAGGCACTCAGCTGGTCGGTCAGCTTCACCCGGGCGTTGAAGTTGACGAGGGTGTAATCGTCCAGCTGGACGCGCACCGGCACGAAGCTCGGGTCGGTGAAGGCGACATCCGGCGTCTCGTCGTTGTAGCGCACCACCAGCGTCGCCGAGGCGGCCTCATCCGGCGCTTCCCACGTCAGCGCGGCGCTGGCGATGTGCTTGGGGCGGCGGACTTCCTCGACCCCGTTTTCCTCGGCATCGAGATAGGAATAGGCCGCATCGAGGCTGAATTGCTGGCCGAGGCGGGCATTCAGCGAAACCTCGACCCCGCGCTGGCGGCTTTCGGTCGTGCGGTTGGCCGGGGTGGCGATGAAGTTCGGCGGCGGGAAGGTGGTGAAGATCTCGCCCTCCAGCGTGCTGTCGAAGTAGGTGAGGGCCACGCTGGCATTGTCGCCGAGCTGCTGGTCGAGGCCGACTTCCCACCCGGTCGACTTTTCGGGACGCAAGGCGGCGTTGCCGATGAAACGCCCGTCGACGAAGCCGTAGAGCTCGAAGAAGCCGGGGTTCTTGACGCCCGAGCCCCCCGCTGCCCGGACACGGGTCGTCTCGGTAATGCGGTAGCCCGCGCCGAGGCGGAAGGTGGTCGCGTCCTGGAACAGATCGTTGAAATCGTGCCGGATCGCGGCGGCAAAATCGAAGGCCTCGCCGCTGTAGCGATATTCGCCGACCAACCCGACCTGCTCGATCTCGCGCCGCTCGTCGAACACGAAGCCGCCCGGCGTCGCATTGCGGAAGCCTTCGACCTCGTAATCGGCGGCAAAGGTGAGATTGTGGTCGTCCGCCACAGCCAGCGCGCTGACATAGGAGGCCTTGAAGCGGTCCCCCTCGCTGGCCGAGGTGATGCCGAAGGGACTGTCGGTCTCGCGGTTCACATTGGCGATCTGGGCGGAAAGGTCATGCGTCCAGCGCCCCTCGAGCGTGTCGAGCCGCGCGCCGACGAGGGCATAGATGGCCTCGTTGGTATAGGTCACGCCGGGGCTGTCGATGATCAGGCCGAAAGTGGGGCTGGTGGTGTCGAAGTCGCTGTCGTTGGTCTGGCCCTCGGTGCGGATAAAGCGGGCGGCGGCGCGCAGGGTGAGGCTGTCGCTCACGTTGACACTGCCCTTGCCCGCGAGGGTGTAGCTGTCGCGGCCAATGTCGCGGGTGCCGCCGCGTGCGTTGGGCTGGCCGTCAGTGCTGACGACCACGGCGGAGAGCGCCGCGTCCCAGCTGTCACCGTAAGCGCCATAACGCAGCGCGCCATTGACCGTGCCCTGCGTCCCGCCCTCGATCCGCGCGCCGAAGCCGGGCCGCCCGCGCCCGCTGGCGCTGTGGTAGGCGATGACGCCGCCGATCGCATCGGGGCCGTATAGCGCCGACTGCGGCCCGCGCAGCACCTCGAGCCGGGCGCCGGGTTCGGCTTGCAAGGTGCCAATATCGAACTCGCCTGCGAAGGGATCGGAGACCTCGATCCCGTCCACCAGCACCAGCACATGATTGCCTTCGGAGCCGCGCAGGCGGATCTGGGTCTGCCCAGCAACGCCAGCGACTGCCACGCCGGGGACATCGCGCAACACGTCGGCGATGTCGCGGGTCTGGCGCTGTTCGATCTGCTCGGCAGTGATGACGAGCGCGGAGCCGGTGAAATCCTCGCGCAGCAGCGGGTTATCGCGGCTTGCAGAGACAAGGATTGCCTTGCCGGGGAAGCACATCCATTGCTCGCTCTCCGGCGCATCGCTGCTGCCTGACACATAACACTGGCCGCGCGTCCTGCCGTCCTCCTGCGCCAAGGCAGGCACAGCCCAAACCAGCGCCGCCGCAGCGACGCTTCCCAATAGTGCAAAATTCTTCACGGATTCCTCCCGTCATCAGCAACATGGTGGCCGCGAGGGGAGGTTGCCCGCCCCCACAGCCCAGCGATGTCGCTCACAACGAAAGTCTGTTTCCGCGCCTGGCCAACCCCTGAACCCGGCATAGAGCGACACGCCCCGGTCGGTCTCCTGGCTCACGGATCGCCGCATGGGATGCTCGCCTTCCCGGTGGTCCGAAGACCCCCAGTGGCTGCCCTCCCGAAAGAGGGAGCGCACCCCACACTCACCGCTTACAGTTGCAGGGACAGCTGCGGATTTGCACCGCATTCCCGTTACCTTGGCGCGTTTTTGCTTTAGGCGCTCGCCTCCGCGAGCGCAATATCCTCGCTCCTGCGGCCTAAAGGCCGCGTCGCTGCGGGCGCGCGTTCGCGCTTGCGGCGCTGCGCGCCGTTACAACGCCAGAACGCGAGGTAGAGGGCAAACCCTCGGCGCGAAGCGCCGCAAGGCCGAACGGCCGCCCGAGCCTTTGCGAGGAAAGCCAAGCAGCGCGGACGCGCTGCGCCCGGCGCTTGAGGGCGAAAACAAAGAATCCGAAAACAAAAAACCCACCAGTGAAACGCAAAAGGCCTTCCCCGCGGGGGGAAGGCCTTTTGCGTTTCACTGGTGGAGCCGAGGGGGATCGAACCCCTGACCTCGTCATTGCGAACGACGCGCTCTCCCAGCTGAGCTACGGCCCCGTTCCCAGTTTTCTCACCCGCATGCCAGCGGGAGCGCGCGCATTAGCGAGAAGCACTGAGGCTTGCAACGCCGATTTTGCCTCGCCTCGGGGCTCTGCCCCTACTTCCCGCCGGTGGCTACCGGCTTGGGTGCGATCGGCTGCACCACGGGCTGCGAGGTGACGCCCTCCGTGACCGGGATGACCGGCACCTGGAGGCCGGTTTCGGGGTCGATCACGGTCTGCGCGGCGCCCGGGCCGGACTCGGGCGCGAGCCCGGCCCGGTGCTGCTGCACCGCCACCCAGCCAGGCTGCGAGGCGCCGAACATCGTGCCCCACTTCGCGTCCCACTCGGCCGAAGCGCGCTGATAGGCCTCGTAATCGTCGAAGAACTGCTCGAAGGGCACCAGCAGCCCGTCGAAATTGGCCTGCGCGAAGGCGAGCGGATCGGTCGGCGGGGTGATCAGTGCACGGTTCGCCATCTCGAGCGCGGCACGGCAGAAGCCGCTGCGCGCGGCGGGTTCGGCGAAGAAGTTGTAGACCTGCGTGGTGTAGCCATCGCGCGCGATGATCGCATCGCGCTTGACCTTGATGCGGCTGGTGTAGGTCTTCTCGATCCGGTCGTTGACCGCCTTCAGCGCGCGCACGTTCCTGGTGAGGAAGGCGCGGTAGCCTTCGAGGATCGGCTCGTATTCGGGCGCAAGGCAGTTCAAGGCGGCGACGTTCCAGGCCGAGCGCAGGTTCCAGACCAGCTGGTCGTTCGAGAGGTTGGAATTGACCGTGATGCGCCGTCCGTCGGGGCCCTTGGCGGGCATGGTCATCACGTAATGCGCGCCGCCCGGGGGGAGCGGGCGGTAAGGCACGGCCTCGACCACCTGCGG
>NZ_LSJS01000269.1 GCF_001557325.1 Erythrobacter donghaensis | reverse complement strand
GCCGCGATCCCGCCGCCGTCAGCGCGAGAATTCCGCCGAGCAGCAGCAGCTCGATCGCGGCAAAGCCCCACTTGCTCTCCTTCATCCCGGCCGGCAGGTAGAGAATCCCGACCATCACGGCGAGCGCGGCGAGCACGAAGTTGACGCACATCCCCGAGCGATAGGCATCGGCGAGGCGGCTGGCGATGCCGTCGGACCAAGCGAACAGCGGCAGCACGTCCTCGGTCAGCTCGCGCACCACCGCCGGGTCGCCCCCGGGCATGGCGGCTGCCGCGGCGACCACCTCCGCGCCGCTGCCCGCAACGATTGCCCCGGGTGCCTCGTATTCGACCCTGAGCGAGCCCAGCGCGCCGCCCGCGCCGCCGAACACCCGCTCGATCCGGCGATAGAGCCCGAAGCCGCGGCTCGAGACCGGTCGCCACCGTTCCTCGCCGAGCCGCGCCGGGCTCCAGCCCTCGACCACCACCGCGGCGCGGATGATCGCTTCGAGCCGCGCCGCGTCGGGGCCGGCGGCGGGGTCGGCGGGG